>NZ_CM000961.1:1799447-2099447 GCF_000143825.1 Corynebacterium genitalium ATCC 33030 | reverse complement strand
GGTCTCGACGCTTCCGTCGGATCCGGCAACATCGAGAACCGGCGCATCAGGGGTGCCCACGAACGAGGCGTCGCCGCGGAGGACCTGCCAGCCGTAGGAGTCGGCGACGTCGGCGTACTTCTCGCCGCGCAGCGACTCCACCAACGCTTGCTTCCCAGCGATCAGCGCGGGCATGTCGACGGGATCCGCCGTCGTCGCGATCCCGGGGAACCGGGTTGCGGCGTCGACCGCGACGTGCCGCGCGCCGGCCGCGGCAATGAGCGCCTTCGACGGGACGCAGCCAGTGTTCACGCAGGTGCCGCCGAGCGTCCCGCGCTCGATCATCACCACCGACTTCCCGAGCGTGCTGGCGCGGATCGCAGCGGCGAACGCGCCGCCTCCCGATCCGATGATGGCGAGATCGTACTTCGTAGGCATCGCTGCTCCTGTCAACTCTTGGCTTTCTGCTCTGTCTCAACCATACTGGACCTTCCAGTGCAGGGGAAGGTCAAGCGCGGCCACGGAGGGAGACAGTAATGTGGATCGGAGAACTCGCCGAGAGGGCGGGCACTACCGCGAAGACCCTTCGCTTCTACGAGGAACAGGGCCTTCTGCCCCCGACCGAGCGCACGCCGTCCGGATACCGCGACTACGCGCCCGAGACGGTCGCTCGGATCGACTTCATCCACCGCGGCCAGGCCGCGGGCCTCACCCTCGCCCAGATCCGCCAGATCCTCGACATCCGCGACGGCGGCCATGCGCCCTGCGAGCACGTGCGCGACCTGCTTGACGTGCGCCTCGCTGAGATCGAGCAGCAGATCGCGCAGCTCTCCGTGCTGCGCGACACTATCGCGGACCTTAGCCAGGACGCCGCGCACCCGGATCCTGAAACGTGCAGCACCGATCAAGTGTGTAGGTACTTGTAGACGGCGGGAGTCAATGACTCAAACGCTACAACCCCGATATGCGCTAGCGCATGTCGATGCCGCCGGTGCCCACCTCGATGATTTTGGTGGTGGCCGCGATAGCACACAGCAGCGGCACCGGGGCGGAGGCCTGCAGCGCGAAGTGGTGGACTCGGAAGACGCGTTGTTCACGCCGATTTCGTCCGCAGCCTGGGTGATCTCCAGACGAGTCTTGGCGATCTTTTCCGCAGATGGCCCGCACTAGCTGCCGAAGGCGTAATGCCCGAAGCTTAAGAAGCCGAACGCTTTCATTGGATAACACTCCTTTTGATGGTGTTAACGAGAGGGAGTAACTTTGCAACGACATACCGTTGAGTTCAAATTTAACGTGTAGCGTTATTGACGCTTCGCGTTATGGGGGATAGGGTGAAGCATGATCCAGTCGTTCGCTGACAAGGACACTGAGCGTCTGTGGAATCGAGAGCGGGTTCGCTCGATCGATTCCCGCATTCACTCAGTAGCGCTGCGCAAGCTTCGCCAGCTTGGGTACGCGCAGACTCTTGATGAGTTACGGATTCCCCCGGGAAACCGGCTCGAGGCGTTAAAAGGTGATCGGCGGGGTCAGTTCAGCATACGAATCAACGACCAGTGGCGGATCTGTTTTCGGTGGTCCGCCGCGGGGCCAGAGGAGGTTGAGATCGTTGACTACCACTGACAAGCTCCCTCCGGTTCACCCCGGTGAGATCCTCATGGAGGACTTTCTCAAGGAAATGGGGATCACCCAGCACAAGCTCGCCGTCTCCATCGGCGTTCCGCCCCGCCGGATCAACGAAATTGTTCACGGTAAGCGCGCTGTAACCGCGGACACTGCTCTTCGTCTAGCGAAGTTTTTCGAGATGAGCCCCCAGTTCTGGCTCGGGTTGCAGACCCAGTACGACCTGGATGTGGCAGAAGACAAAATCCTCGCCGAGATCGAGCGAATTCAGCCGGTTCACGCTGTCTCGGCGTAGCGGTTACCCGAACCAGGTCCGTCAGCGTGAGGATATGCACGCGGATGATTCGAACTAGGGAATTTGGGGCCGCCGTCGCGTGGACTTGAGTTCCGAGCGCCGCTTTTTCGCTTCGAGACGGCGTCGCACCGAGCCGCGCGTCGGCTTCGTCTTCCGCCGCGGGGGAGGCGGCGGGGCGAGCGCCTCCCGCAATAGGGTGGCCATGCGCTCGCGCGCCTCAGCACGGTTGCGGACCTGAGACCGCTGCGTCGACGCGCTCACGGTGAGCACCGTGCCGTCCAGGCGGTGTTCTAGGTTGCGCAGGGCGCGGCGGCGTTGGGCGTCGGAAAGCGATGCGCATTCCGCGATATCGATGGAGAGCTGCACTTTGCTGTCCGTCGTGTTGACGCCCTGGCCGCCCGGGCCCGACGCCTTCGCGAACCGCTCCGTCAGATCCGCGGCGGCGACGACGAGGCCGCCGGGGATCCCCGGGCTGGGCGCGATGGTCAGGTCCTGCATGCCGCCCACACTACGTTCTTGCGTCCTGCGTCAACCAACCCAGACCGCAGCCCAGTTGCAACGCAAGTCTAAGCGACCGAACTCCCGGTAAATCTCATCCATCGTGAACCTCCTACCGGAGTCAATCTCGACGGCTGAGCGAAGTTCCTGCAGTTCCTGAAGATCTTCGATTTTCCGCGATGGCGGATCGAGCAAAACTCGGAAACAGTTACGCCCTCAGCACGCGCAAGTTTCGTTACGAGTGATACTTCCTCGCTGCTCAAACGGATTCTCAGGAACATAACTGCTACCGATCTCGTGGAGAAAACCTCTATGCTTTCTTCTCGTCTCGACGGAAACGGAAACCGCGTCGCGTCGTGCGGGTTTCTGTCGCAGATTGATCTTCGTCGCCGGTCGACTCGAGCGCTTTTTGCTCCCCCCGCTCCCGTCGCGCTTCGATTTCTGCGGCCTTTGCAAGCAACCGGTCGTCGTTCATGTCGCGAATTTTCTCAGTGGCTTTTTGCGCTTGATCCACCGCCGATTGGCGGGCGCGGTTCGCAGCATCGACGGTGTCGCCCGCTAGCGACACCACAGATTGACGCCATCCCTGGACGTGGAGACGCTCTGCGTCTTCTACGCCCATCCGCAAATGCTGCGCAAACGCACGAATAATGTCGTGAATTTCGTTCGCGTGCGCGGTGATGTGGCGAGCACGAATCGGGTTTGTGACCCAGACCTGATTGCTCAACGTGGCTGTCTCACGGACGGCTGTATCCATCTCGAGCAGACGTCGGGTGGTCGATTCCAATCGATCCTTGCGCGCGTCGTGTATTCCCTCTCGGTGAGAATCCAGCTGGCGGGGCTCAAACTCATTCACGTGGGCGATCTCCAAGATATACATCCGATCATGGAGGTAGATGCTCCGAGCAGCCACACCCAGCCAAAGCGGCAGATCGCCTTTCAACCCAGCTAGGAGGGTTTCAAGTTTCTTGGAGTTGTTCTTCTGCTTCCGGAGCTGATCAATGGTGTCATCGAGTTGTTCGATGGCGTAAGACTCGATGCCGTTGAGCGCTGATCCGAGGTCGTCGACCTTCGACCAAGTAGTTGAGGAGACGCTACTGCTGCGCCGGTAAGATTTTTCCGCTTCTTCAATCGTGTACTGGATACCCCCAAGCTGCGCTAGTGCGTCAACCTTGCGCTGCCGGAGGAGAGTATCGAGCTTCTCATCGATGACCTCTAGATACTCCTTGATTTCAGCAATTGCTGCCTCAATTGCGGCCTGAGCTGCGATGCCCGCGGCGGTCGAAGTCATAGCGGGCGAAAACTTCACCTCTTGAAACGAGGTGTGTTTGAAGAATCGACTTGGATTGTCAGCGAGCCCAAGATCGCTTCGGCGTAGGACTCCAGGAACCGGTCCAGACGACGTGCGCTGCTGGAGCAGCTTCGCAGTTTCGTCCGTAGCTTTGTAATATTTGCCGGATTTGAACTGCCGGTTTGAAATCGTGCTCAGCACATTGTTAGCGCGGAAAAGCACTTGCGGTGACGCAGGCGAAAACGCGGGTGCAGAAGTAGCGGGAAAGCGGTCTTCCTCGCTAAGGATCAGCAGACCCTCGCCATCTGCCAGGAAAGCCAGGTCCTTGCTTGAAGTCTCCATGTCCAGAAACTGTAGTACTGGCGGGCGGCAAATTCGTCGCAAAGCACTTGCGTTAGCGCCGCGGCAGCACGACCTTGGGGTACTTGCGCACGTAGCCGACCGCGATGACGACGAGTGCTGCGAACGCGCCGATGACGGTCTCCGCGGTGCGGGCGAGCAGCATCGGCCAAACGGGGGAGGCCTCGACCGTCTGCACCATCAGCAGGGCGGTTGGGGTGATGAAGCTGGCGGCATCTTAAGCGGAAAGGTTTCTTTGCGCCGACACGCCGTGGAGTTCAAATTTAACGTGTAACGCGGGGCGTTAATGACGCTTCGCGTTTTTGAGGGTAGGTTGAAGCGCGGTCCAGTCGTTCGCCGACAAGGACGCTGAACGATTGTGGAATCGAGAGCGCGGCGGAGATTGTTGACTACCACTGCCAAGCCCCCTCTACATCCGGGGGAGATCCTCATGGAAGATTTTCTCTGGGAGATGGACATTACTCAGCACAAGCTCGCTTTCTCTATCGGCGTTCTCCCTCGCAGGATCAACGAGATTGTTCACGGAAATCGTGCGATTGCTGCTGACACTGCTGACCTTTCGATCGCGGGCATGAGTGCGAGCGAGGGACTCACAGTCGATCCAGCTTGCTGGCCCGCTGGATAAGGGTAAGCTCGTGGAGTTGAAAAAGCGTGCATGGCTGAACAACTGCGAGATGGAGGCATGCGCGTGAAACCGACCACTCTCGATGGGGGCGTCGCGGAGACATAACTGGGGTGGGCATTTGTCCTAAGCGACACTGAGCGGCGCTTCCGGGAGATTATGGAGGGATAATCGATTGGCTGAGCATCACACGGCCATCGTCGTCGGTGGTGGCCAATCGGGTTTAGCCACGGCATACTACCTGCGGCGCTTCAAAGTGGACTTCTTGATCTTGGACAATCAAGAGGAACCCGGCGGAGCGTGGTTGCACGCGTGGCCGTCACTGACGCTTTTCTCCGCCGCGGGGTTCTCCAATCTGCCCGGCTGGTCTATGCCGCAGTACCCGGGGTACCCGCCGGCAAGCCATGTCATCGACTACCTCGAAAGCTACGAGCGGCGCTACGACCTCCCGGTTAGGCGCCCAGTGCACGTTCGCAGAGTGTCCCATGAGGGAGGGATGTTCTACCTAGATTCGACCGTCGGTCAATTCACAGCGGAGCACGTTGTCGCGGCCACAGGCACGTGGTCTGCGCCCTTCGTGCCCCACTATCCCGGCACCTTCCGCGGACGCCAGTGGCACTCGTCGAACTACCCCGGTCCCGAACCATTCCGCGGCGCGAAGGTCGCGGTGGTCGGTGGGGCGAACTCGGGTGCGCAGATTGCTGCGGACCTTATCGGGACGTCGGAGGTCACATGGTTCACACTTGAGGAGCCTCGCTGGATGCCTGATGATGTCGATGGCCGTGATCTTTTCTTACGCAGCCGCCGTCGGATTCTCGGCGGTGATTCCGGCCCGACCCTCGGGGATATTGTCGCGCTTCCTCATCTACGTGAGCTCCGCGATTCCGGCCAGCTCACCGCTACCCCCATCTTCGATAGCTTGAGCGAGCTCGACCACGACCACTTGATCTGGTGCACTGGTTTCCGTCCAGCCCTCGGCCCATTCCGCCACCTCATGCGTGGCCGCGAACCCGCGGTGCAGAATCTGCATCTCGTCGGTTACGGCAACTGGACCGGCGACGGCTCAGCAACGCTGATGGGTGTCGGGCCCTTTGCCAAACACACTGCCCAGGTAGTCGCGGGCCGTGTCGATGAAGCTCGGCACCAAAAGTTTTGAGATGACGCTTGGTCCCTGAGCAGCTCGATCCTTCCAAGATCCGCGTTGGAGAGCCAGCGCGCTGGGCGAAGGCGTGTCTCAGCGCTTCGCTTGCGCAGCCCGCAGGCCGTTCAAAATCACGATGACTTCGGCGACCTCGTGAACCAACACGACGGCGGCCAGGCCCAGCACGCCGCTGATCGCCAGCGGCATCAACACGATGATGATGGCCAGAGACAGCACGATGTTTTGGTTGATGATCCTGCTGCCTCGGCGGGCGTGCTGCAGCGCTTGCGGGATCAGCCGGAGGTCGTGGCCGGTGAAGGCGACGTCAGCGGACTCGATCGCGGCGTCAGAGCCGGTCGCTCCCATCGCGATGCCCACCGTCGCGCCCGCCAGTGCCGGCGCGTCGTTGATGCCGTCGCCGATCATCGCCGTCGGCGTCTTGGAGGAGAGTTCGGCGACAATGCTCGCCTTGTCCTCGGGTCGCAGCTCGGCGCGCACGTCGTCGATTCCGGCGATTTCAGCCAGCGCCCGGGCGGTGCGAGTGTTGTCACCGGTGAGCATGCTTACTTCCACGTCGTTGGCGTGCAGGGCCTGCACGGCTTCGGGCACCTCGGGCCGCAACTCGTCGCGGACCCCGATCGCCCCAGCGAGAGCGTCATCGACGGTGACCAGGACGCAGGTCTGGCCCTCGGACTCCATGCGCTTAACGTCCGCTTTCAGTGGCCCGGCGTCGATCCATCGGGGGCTGCCCACCAGCACCCGTCGGCCTTCGACGGTGCCGCTGATGCCGCGTCCGGCTTCCTCGCTGATGTCCGAGGCGGTGGGCGCTTCGGGCCCCGCTGCCGCGATCGCCGCGGCGAGGGGGTGCGTGGATTGCTGCTCAACTGCCGCCGCGAAGGCAAGCACTTGCGCCCGATCGAATCCGTCTGCCGGGATCACGCCGGTAACCTCGGGCTGGTTGCGGGTGAGGGTTCCGGTCTTGTCCACCGCCAGGTGACGGATGCCGCCGAGCCGCTCGAACGCCGCGCCGGACTTGATGACTACTCCGAACCGGCTGGCCGCGCCGATCGCGGCCACGACCGTCAGCGGCACGGAGATTGCCAGCGCGCACGGCGACGCTGCGACCAGAACCACTAACGCACGGGTGATCCACGTCTCGGGGTCGCCCAGCAGCGAGCCGATCACGCCGACCAGCACCGCCAGGATCATCACCCCGGGCACTAGGGGTTGGGCAATCCGGTCGGCGATCCGGGCGCGGTCGCCCTTTTCCGCCTGCGCCTGCTCAACCAGGTCCACGAGTGTGGTCAGCGAGTTGTCCGTTCCAGCTGCGGTCGTCTCGACCTCCAGCACACCGGCGGAGTTGATCGCTCCCGCGGGGACCTCGTCGCCGGGCGCGACCTCCTCCGGAATGGATTCTCCGGTGATCGCTGAGGTGTCAAGGCTGGAGCGCCCAGACCGAATGATGCCGTCCGTGGCGATCCGCTCCCCGGGGCGCACGAGCATCAGCTCGCCAGCCACGAGGTCCTTCGCTGCGACTTCGACCGCCGTGCCGTCGCGTAGCACCGTCGCGGTCTGCGGTACCAACTTCAACAGTGCCCGCAGTCCGCCCTGGGCCCGGTCCATCGCCTTGTCTTCCAGTGCCTCGGCGATCGAGTATAGGAACGCTAGCGCCGCGGCCTCTCCGACGAAGCCGAGGATCACCGCGCCGACCGCGCTGATCGTCATCAGCAAGCCAATGCCGAGCTTGCGCTTCATGACAAGGTTCCGTATTGCGCCGGGCGCGAAGGTATACGCCCCTAGCAGCAGGCCGACCCAGAACAGTACTGTTGCGGGTGTCTCCAGCCCGGACCAGTCCAGCGCCAGGCCTATGCAGAGGGCTACGCCGGAGAAGATTGGCAGTAGCAACTCGGGGTCCTTCCACCATGGCCGATCGAGCTCTTCGATCTCCTTGGCGGGTTCGTGTTCGCACCCACACGCCGAGCTCATACGTCCGCTCCCTTCTCGCCGCAGCCGGGCACGGAACACTCAGGGTCGATGCAGGGGGCGTTTTCATCGACAGCCAACGTCGCGTTCACCAGCGCGTCGAGCGCTGCCGCGAGGTGCGGATCGGCGATTTCGTAGCGGGTCTTGCGGCCCTCTGGCTCGGCGACGACGATGCCGCAGTCGCGCAGGCAGGTCAGGTGGTTCGAGACGTTCGAGCGGGTTAGGTCCAGGTCGCGCGAAAGCACGGCCGGGTAGCTCGGGCCGTCAAGTAGGGTCATCAGGATTCTGGAACGCGTCGGATCCGCCATGGCCCGGCCGAGCCGGTTCATGACGTCGAGGCGTGAAGCAATAGTCAGCATGTGCTGAACAATACACGGTACGCCGAACTATTCAACGTAGACTGTACTGACAGTTACGCGAAGGTCATGTGACCTGCAAGAATTAGTCGATGGGGTAGCCGATGACTAGTCCTTTGCGGTTTGGCTGGCACCCCAAGACGGGGGTGACGCGGGTGGCGAACTTCTCCAGAATCTTCACGTTGGCGTCCACGCCCATCCCGCAAAACCAATGCGTGTTTCCGTGCGCCCCATATGTTCTCTGTGTACTGACGCAAATTACTGTTTTTTGATTGTTGCAGGCTAACGAGAAAGTAACTTTGCAACGACATACCGTGGAGTTCAAGTTCCACGTATAGCCCGGTGCTCACCACCCACCCTTGCGGATGAACATGGCAGGCGAAGGAACCCCAATGCGTGATATCGAAAGCCTCGTCGCCGTCGACAATCCGGCCTGGCCCCATCTTCAGCAGGCGCTGGCCGAATCCGACGCCGCCGTGCTGCCCGTCGACCCAGAGCAAGGGCGGCGCTCGCTGTGGGAGCTGCAGGTCACCGCCGCGTCGGCGATGGGAGCCGTCGCGCTGCACACCGGTGGCATCGTCGTAGACCACGGCTGGGTGCGTCTGTACGGCGGCGGCAGCGAGCACTTGCCGAGCATCGCCGAAGCCAACGGGCTGGGAGGTTCCGTTTCAGCGCCGCCCGGCGAGCTCGTCGTCGGGCACGATGTTCTAGGTGGCCTATTCGCCATCGACGGCGGTGCGCTGGGCGTCGCACCCGGCGAGGTCTGCTATTTCGGGTCGGACACCCTCGAATGGGACGGGCTCGGTGGCGGCTACTCGGCATTCCTCCTGGCAGCGCTGGCCGGGCTGGCAGGACGAGGTGGCGTCCTTGGCGCTGAACCAGGGCATCTTTCTCTACCCTCCGCCGTCCACCGTCCAGGGCGGTGGCGTGAGCAAGGCGACGAGGTCGGTCGTCAGTATCCGGGAGCTGCTGGGCACTGCGTGATACGAGGGTCGGTGCAGAGGATAGGACCAACTCCCTTCGAAGTCCCCTGCGACGGTATCCTCCGACTGGATCCCGATCCCGGTGATCTGCCCCGAACTAGGGGATCTGCGGCCGTCGCCGCGTCGACTTGAGCTCTGAACGCCGCTTCTTCGCTTCGCGGTGTCGCCGCACCGAGCCCCGCGTCGGTTTGGTTTTGCGGCGCGGGGGAGGGGGTGGGACGAGCGCCTCGCGCAACAGCGCGGCCATACGCTCGCGAGCCTCGGCGCGGTTGCGGGCCTGCGACCGCTGGGTCGACGCGGCCACGGTGAGGACGGTGCCGTCCAAGCGGTGCTCGAGGTTGCGTAGGATGCGGCGACGTTGGGCGTCGGAAAGCGATGTGCACGCAGCGACATCGAGGGAGAGCTGCACCTTGCTGTCCGTGGTGTTGACGCCCTGACCACCCGGACCCGACGACTTCGAGAACCGTTCCGTCAGGTCGGCGGCGGCGATGACCACACCGCCGGGGACCCCCGAGCCGGGCGCAATGGTCAGATCTTTCATGCTGCCCACCCTACAAGCGGATACTCACAGCTTTGGTATAGGCTCGGTGCTGGTGTAGGAGCTAGCCGCGCTCGGGGTAGCGCACGAGGAGGTCGTCGCCGATGACGGCGCCGTCGTTGAGCGTGGCCTTGCTCAACTTTGCCCCGTCCACACCCATCCCCATGATGTGCTCAACTTCGTCGCCGTGGGCGAGGAGATGGTCGGCGATGATGCGTCGGTGGCAGCGCCACCACACCGCCTCGGAGCACATGATCGCTGTGGGGGTTTCGGTGGCGCTCGCCCGTAACTGCGTGAGCGCGTCTGAGAACTCCTCGCCAAGCGCATGGTCGGCGTAATTGTGGAAGCTGCGGTTACGCCAGTTGCCGTTGACCTCAAACGGTACGGAGTGAGACACGTTGCGCCGCCCGGTCAGGCCCTCGCTTCTGCTGTAAGTGATGCCGCGTGTGGGAAGGTGTTCGGCGAGGTGGTCGTCGTTGAACCACGGGTACTTCCTGGACCCGGGCAGCTTGCGCACATCCACGATGGATTCCACACCAGCAGCCCTGATCATCTCGGTAAAGTCCTCGAACTCGAGGTTGGAGTGGCCCACAGTGAAAATGCGCATGCCTACAACGTTACGCGCGAGGCCGTCACACCCGTATCAGTGTCCGAGTGAAGCAAGCTAGGCTTCGGGGTTGCCTACGCAGAACTCGTTGCCTTCCGGATCCTGCATGACTGTCCATACGAGCCCCGGCGCCTCGTGGGTGCCCAGTTCGGTGGCGCCCAAACCCTTGAGACGCTCCACTAGAGTCTCGCGTTCAACGCCGCCGCCATCGATATGCATGCGGTTTTTCCCAGGCGTGGGATCCTCAACGCGCTGAAACCCCAGCGCCGGAGTCGAATCGACCATGACGAAGTCGCCGTAGTCGGCAGAGATCCCGCAGCCAGTTGCAGCTGACCAGAACTCGGCGAGCTTAGAAGGATCGTGGCAGTCGAAGGTGATTTGGCGGATACCGAAGGTGGTGTCACTCATGGTCCCCATTGTGGGCTCGAGCCATGGCACCTGCAATATTTCTTCGTTTGGTGACATAACCGCTCGGTTAAGTGTCTGATTGAGTGAAGGGAAACTTGAGATGGGTGCCCTCTTTCGTTTCAGTCGCGTTAGGCTGTCGGTGGTCAAGGTCTCATCGGGCCGAATCGATTCCGCGCGATATCGATCTGCCAAGAATCTAGGTTTAGTTGGCCATGACGATTATCTCCGGTCCCGATCACTCTTCCGTCATCCTTCACTCCCACAGTGAAAGCGCTTCCAGCAACCACCGCTACAATCCGCTGCCAACTTCGAACATCGCACTGGCCGTAGTCATTGCTGCCTGCAGCCACTACTGTGCCCTCGGAGGTTAACCCGACGCTGTGGTAGGCACCGGCTGACACGGAGACAACGTTCTCCCACTGCTCGCACCCATCCCCAGTGTGCCTTCATCCCAGCGCAGCTTACGTGACCATCGGACATCAAACCGATTGAGTGTAGATAACCGGCGGAAACGCTCTGAAGATCTCTCCAGTCCGAAACGTTGCACTGGCCTCGAGAGTTGTTCCCCGCTGCTAACGCCCGGCCATCAGCGCGCCCGCTAACGACGTGCCAGTCTCCCGCTGCAACCTCGATTACTTCTCGCCAGTCGTGAAGAGAATCGGATTCGAATCGGCCGGCAACACGCACATTCCCTTCGTTGTCGGTCCCAATGCTGAAGCGCCATCCTGCGGCAACGGATACCATGCTCATCCATTCATCGACATTGCATTGTCCGGCGTGGTTCCAACCGACCGCTTGAACCGTTCCGTCCGTTTGCAGGCCAAGGGTGTGGGACTTCCCAGTATTACGGGCCAGGTGGACCGGAGATGCACTGACCGAATGCAGGCCATTCCATTCGGAGACATTGCACTCTCCATCGAAGTTTGCTCCGGTGGAAAGCGTCGTTCCATTCGAGGCAATACCAATGGTGTGGTTTGCCCCGCGGCAACAATGCTCCTACCCCAACGGGTAGCGGAGCCCGCGTTCTGCATGGCTCACCACCTTAACGGTCATCTAGGTCGTAACGCATGGATGTTTTTAGCGCAGAGGCTGGGAATGCGATTTTTTGGTTCTGTTCCTCGAGTATCCAACCTTGCAGGCTCTCCTGGTTATCCTCATTTATGTCTGATTATGTAGACGTAGTTTGGCCGAGAAGCGGTCCAAGATATTATCCCTGCATATATCGAGGTAATCGTCGAGTCGGCAGAGCACCAGCAGAACAAGGAATACGGAAATGTCAGACACTAGCGAGTTTGAAGATCGTTCAAGCGATTGGAAAACGGGCACCTGGCCACAGAAACTGTGGCGCGAGGCGGTAGGGGAAACCATTCGCGAAGCGAGGACTGAACGTGGGGACCGGCTAACAGACGTCGCGGAGCGTGCGGGGGTTTCCACGCAGTATCTATCGGAGATTGAGCGCGGCTTAAAAGATCCGTCATCTGAGGTGCTTCATGCTGTCTCGGGTGCGCTCGATCTGACAACACGTGAAGTAACGCGCCGGTCATCCGAGCTAATAGAGTGTGCAACCGCGCGTCTAGAGGTGTTTCTCGCGGCTTGATTCTGCTAACAGCAGAATGCGTTGCTGCCAGAGAAGAGCCGATTTTACCATCCACTCATGAACATTCTTCTTCTTGGTGGAACTGGGTTTTTAGGAGCGCACATTGCGCGAGCTGCCCTGACGCGAGGGCACAAGGTGACGTGTTTGGCGCGGGGAACCAACCCTCCCATAGACGGCGTACGGTTCGTGAAAGGCGACCGAGATACTGAAACGGCTCTGAATCCAGTAGCAGATGATTCATGGGATTCGGTCATTGATCTGACGAGCCAGCCGAAACACGCGAGCCGGGTGGTCGAGCAACTTACGGCTGGTCAGGCTATATTCGTATCTTCGAGCAGCGTCTATGCAGACCCGTCTGTGATCAATGCAGAATCAGATGAGATCGTTCCCCCCCTCCAGGATGACTTCATGGTGGACATGCAGCAATACGCCGCGGCGAAGGCAGCATGCGAGAAGGCGTACTTAACAGCATTTCCAAAGGTACTCGTCATTCGACCAGGGTTGATTGGCGGCGCAGGAGATGTAACAGGGCGCAGCGGTTACTACCCATGGCGGTTCGCTAATCCTGTTGCGGATGAAGTCGTTGTGCCGGATCCAAGCTTCCCCGTTGCCATGATCGATGCTCAGGATCTAGCAGACTGGATTGTTAGGTGCGCAGAAAACCGTGCGGACGGTGTAGTAAACGTGGCCGGCGAGCCGACCACCCTTGCAGAGGTGCTCGCAATCTCGCAAAAGATTGCGGGTAATGGTGCCCAGCCGAGAGTAGTAAACGACCAGATGCTTTCAGAACATGGTGTGTCTCCGTGGATGGGTCCTGAATCTTTACCGTTGTGGATACCTGGAACTGACCTACGCAAGATTGCGCTTCTTGATCGCAGTCTCGCGGTAGGAATGGGGTTGAAGATTCGATCGCTCGGAGAGACTCTAGTCTCAGCCTTGAACTATGAACGGCAGCGCGTTGAACCTCGACAAACGGGCCTTAGCGACACCAAAGAACGTGAAATTCTTTCGGCCCCAGGAGCGGGTTCTGGTGCGGAGGCCAATGACTAGGAACGTCTCGCGGAGTTGAGTACGAAGGCGATCACACCCTGCGCGCCATATCCGGGTAGAGGAGCACCACTCCGTCATCGTCAACCTGCAGTTCGACATCGACTCCGCGCGTGCCGCTGGCGTGGCTCACCGTCTGAGAATCAACCGACGCGTAGTACTGGTCGGATGCGATCACCTGGAGCGACGGCATGTCGATCCACGCCATGATGAGTTTCGTTTCCGGTACTGCCGAGCCCAGCAAGCCTAACCGGCGTATCGGCATCGTGTTCGTGAGCGGGCATAGACCGAGGTCGCAATCGAGTGCTTGGGTGAGATCCTCACCCGTGGCGATGCCTGGCGGGGCCATGTCGGCCGGCTGTTGACCGTCCAGCGCAGTTTCGGAGGACCACTTTCCCGTAGCGGACCGGGAGAGGATCAAGCTCCGCTTCCAATCCTCGCCCACAACGGATACGGCAACCCGCTGAGTCGTCCAGTTGTCCCGCGCGTCGAGCTGCCATTCCGCCTTGTAGTCGGAGCCGGTCTGAGTGCCCGTGGCCGCCAGCCCGCCCACTTCGAACCGAACTGTTGCCTCGTTTCGGATGCGGCGATCGCTGACGTGCTCCCACTCATAACTGCGTTCCATGTCGGCGAGTTTAGCCCGCAGCAGGATTAAGCCCGTCGGGCTGGTTCGTAGATGGAGGGGAGGATCAAGGCGGTTCTACATGTTTAATATCGCCCTCCGCGGCGGCACGGTAACGTTTTCCCAGGTGGGATCTTCGCCAACTGACTGAAAGGCGATACTAAAAATCTAGATCCGCCGAGACCCGGGGGCGTATGCGGCGGAGCGGAGTCTTCCTAACCTCTAACCGGCGGTGAAACCGAAAAACCAAGAATGCTATGTGGCCCCGATGGCACGAAGGGACTGCTGGATCTCGTGGTCTAGGTCGAAGGGCTTCTCTGTGCGGCGTTTGACCCATTTGCCGTTCACTCGTTCCAGTTCCCAAGACGCGCCAATACTCCACGAACGGCGGGTACTCCATTGGACGCTAGTCAAAGGGACGGCTTCGCTATAGTGCCCCCTGCGTCCAGTCCACTGACGGTCCCGGTGCTTGAATCCCGTAGGTGTTTCCGTGAGCGTGATGGTGAACCAGTGGCCGTGGGGCAATGAGTCCGGGGCGGATTCGATAACCACGCTGTCCGGGGTGGTGAACACGCGGCAGGGGGTTTCTGCGAGGCGGCGAGACAGTTCTGTCGCCAGGGCGATAACGCCAGGAGTGCCGGTGGTGAAGTGAGGAGGGACGGTAGGGGACACCGTTGGGCGTTGGGGAGCCATAGCCCGGTTCTGTGACGTCTTCTGCGAGGTGAAAGAACAGCGCTCCGGCAATATTCACGAGTACGAACACGATAAGAAACCCGACGGCGATGGTCGCATCGATGTTCATGGCCTCATTCTAAACTGCTCAGCGAGGTAGGCTGTGAGGAAACTGAGCAAGGAGGACGAAATGGCGGAGTCGCACGGTGCGCCCAATGTTCGAGTAGGGGATACGGAGCGCTCGACGGCGTTGGACCGGCTGGGGGAGCACTTCGCCAATGGATATCTCACGCCGGCGGAGTTTGAGGAGCGTTCCGGACAGGCTGCGGCTGCGCGCACCCGCGGTGAAATTAGCGCGCTGTTCACAGATTTGCCTGAGGTCAGTGAGGGTCCGGTTCCAGCTCCAGCGCATCGTGACTCTGACGCCGAGTTGGAGAACATGATTGCCCGTAAACGCAAGCTCGACAGCGCTTTGGCGGTGTTGTGGGCAGCGACGATGACCATGTTCTTCTTGGGCATGTTCGTGTTCAGCTGGGACTACTTTTGGGTCGTCTTACCCGTCGCGGGTGTGTTGACAGCGGGTTTGTACACCTTCTACGGGATCAGCGATGAAGACGATGAGGTGCTCGAAGAAATCATGGAAGACGCCAACAAGGAGCGCGCTGAGCGTCTCCGCTTGGCACACCAGCGCCGCAAAGAGTTGGGGAAGTAGGCCTTAGACCGGCAGTCCGCGGTCGCGTCGCCGCTGCCTGTTTACTAACGCTGCGGCTGTCGCGGCGACGAGCATGACGTTGACCACCCACACCGCGCGCAGGCCGCCGAAGAACGCGCCGACGAACCGTTGCGACATTTTCACCAGCGTGCCCGTCATGTAGGTCAGGGAGATGCTCACTTCGCCGCCGCGCTCGAACGTGGAGTTCATGGCACCCACAGTGAAGGACAGCACATACACCGCGAGCTTATCGACGCCTCCTGCCACCAACCCCGAAGCCACCGTCGACGTGAGACAAATGAACAGGAGGATAGCTTCGCGGGTGCGTGTCGGCGGCAGGTACCGCTGGCCGAGTTGGCTGATCAACGCTCCTACTGCGACGCCGATGAGGAATATCAGCATGATGCTGCCAGCGATGGTGGCCACGTCCCATTTGCCGGCGTTCACGGCGGCGGTCATGCGCGTGGTGTTTCCTCCGTGAGCTCTAGCGGCGGTTAGACATACGGGTCGAGAACCTGCGAACGGGTGATCTTCGGGATCAGCACGATCGCGATGACGGCAACAAAGAGGTAGATCGCGCCCTCGATAGTCCAGTTCCAGGGCGTACTCATTTCCAAACCCATGCTCACCGCGAGGTTGAAACCGACATGCATACCTCCGTGAATACCGCAGGCTGCCCACACTGAGCGAAAATGAACCGCGAGAGCCCCGGCGAGCAGTGCGAAAGCAAAAGTGGGGAAAAGGTAGAGGAATCGTTGTGCTATTCCGTCCTGGCCGCCGCTGGAGACCAGGTGGAGGATCGCGAACACCGCCGCAGAGAGCAGGAGGGCAGGAACCGGCCGCATCCGAGCGCTCTGCAACAGGTAACCGCGGAAAAGGAATTCTTCACCGATGCCTTGAGCCACGTAGGCGGTGAGGAGTACTTCGAACACCACGACACCCCATGGGCTCGGATTTGCGCCGGTGGATTCCGTGGTGGCATGTGTCAATCCAAAGGCATTGGTTAGCCATGCGGAGAACAGGGTGATGAGCGCGGCGAGAAGGGTACCGGCAAGAATGGCCGGAAGCGCGCGGCGGTCAAGCACCAGCCCGGCGGCGCGTGCGGGGCGACCGTCGATGAAGCGGGTGAGCGCCCATGTGAGAAATAGGTAGGTGGCCAACATGATGGTCGTCGCCGCTGCAGTCACAGCCAATGCGGCCCACGGGTTGTCACCGTTCAACGCATTGTTGACTCCGGGTATCAAAGCGAAGGGGACACTAGAGAGCGCGGCCACGAACAGGGCAACGGCGGTCAGCGCGCACCGGGCGATCAGCGGAACCCTTGGACGGGGCCGGGCATCCGGCTCCTGAGTTTGAGGGGCAGTGGTTGAGCGCTCGAGAGAGTGGTCGTCGGGCATGGGCGAGTTCTGTTGAGAGTGCATGCGGTGAGATTAAGACCAGACGAGCCGTCCCCACATCGGGCTGCGGTCACGGTTTTCGCCGCTAAAAGTCATGACCGTGGTCATGGGGTTTGCACCCGCGACCGCTTTAGGATGATGCTATGACACGATTACCTGCGCCTGAGCGCACCTCATCGCCTGAGCAGGATGCGTTGGCGGGTGCGGTGCGCCGTGACCGGAGCGTCGATAGTTTTGGTGCAGATGAACTGATCGGCTGGATGTTCGTGCCTAGCTTGGGTGCCACGGTGTTTCAGGCGGTGGAACTCTTCATTGCCGGCCGAAGGGGAGCGTCGGCGGTCTTGGTCGCCGGCGTGCTGTGTGTTGCGGCGCTGGTGGTACTTCGGCAACGGGTCGATGCCGGCACCGCGCGCGTTCGGGGTGCGTTGGTGTTGTGCATCCTGGCCAGCTTGACCATGATCGTGGCGAACGTCATGGCTGTGCCGTTGATGATGATGGCGCTGACCGTGCTCATCGTCGATGTCTCTTTGCTCGCTGGGATCGTTGCGTGGGTGCTTTTCGGAGTCTTTTTGCTGGTCTTGGGGTGGTGGTTCGGGATTGAGGATGGAGGCCTTTTAGGCAATCTCGTTTCAACGCAGCTGTTGACGGGCTTCGGGATTGCGCTTGGGGCAGCTCTGGCGGATTTGGAACGCCGCCGTGTTGAAGCGACGAGCTTGGCTGCGGAGGTGCAGCGTGGCGCTGTCGTGGAGAAGGAGCTCGTGTTGGCACAGGAGCGCCAGCGGGCGGCCCGGGAGCTTCACGACGGCTTGGGGCATAGCTTGACCTTGGTTGGGATGTCGCTCGAGTACGCGGACCGGATGCATGGCCGCGACCCTGAAGGGGCGATGGAGCAGGTTCGCTCGGCTCGCGCGTTGACGGTGGAGGCACTCGATGAAATGAGGCTATGGGTCAGGGCGCTCAATCCTGTGCGATCTGACCAGCTGCGCGGCCGTGAAGCTCTCGACGCGATCGCGGAATCGTTTCGCGGTACCGGTGTCGTGGTGGGTCTGGACGTCGATGAGCCTTTCCCTAACCTTGGCCATGCAGGTGACTTATTGGTGCTCAGATTCGTCCAGGAAGGATTGACGAATGCGTTGCGGCATTCGAACGCCCGCGTCATCGAGGTCGAAGCCACTGCGTGTGGGGACACTATCCAGGTTGCAGTGACGAATCGCGTTCCGCCAGAAGTAACGCAGCTTGACGACGGACCCTTACCCGAAGGCTTCGGATTGCGCAGCTTGCGTGAGCGAGCGGAAGATCTTGGCGGGACGGTCATGGCGCATGCGGAGGACGGTCAAGTGCGGCTCGTCCTCACGCTGCCATACCAGGAGGCGGCGGTGTCGTGAGTGCTACTGTGCGGGTTGTGCTTGTCGACGATCACCAGCTCATGCGAGGCGGTCTGAGCATGCTGTTAGGCACCGTGGGCGAGGTTGAGGTGGTGGGTGAGGCGGCTGACGGGGCGGAGGCACTGACCGTCATCGAGTGCACAGACCCCGACGTGGTTCTCGCCGATGCACGCATGCCCGGAATGGACGGGCTTGAGCTGACTGCCCAATGCGCACGGCATCATCCCGGTGTACCCGTCATTATTCTCACCACGTTTGACGACACCCCTGTCGTTGAAGGCGCTTTAGCGGCGGGAGCGGCTGGCTTCTTGTTGAAAGACAGTTCCACAGATGACCTCGTCAGCGCGGTGCGCGCGGCCGTCTCCGGCGGTTTGGTCATCGATCCCCGTGTAGCGCGCACGGTCATGACTAAGGAGAGCTCGGCATCCTCGTCGGCTCGGGAGGCGGGAGATTCTAACGGCTTCGGCATCAGCGTGGACGCGCTCCTGGAACAGCTAACTCCCACTGAGAGACGCGTCGCCTCGCTCATCTCCCGCGGGTGGAATAACCGCGAAATTGCCGGCGACCTCGTGCTGGCCGAAGGAACTGTCAAGAATCACGTGTCTGCTGTCATGCGGAAACTCTTGGTGCACGACCGGACCCGGCTCGCGCTGCTCTTGCGGGATCACGAGGACAAGCTCTAAGGCGCCAGCTCAAACTCGATCGGCTCGCTCTCGATGCCGTTGACTACGACGGACACGGCCTGCGTGCCGGGGTAGTAGGTGCGGGTCCCAGTCACGCGGAATGGGTGTGTCTTGGAAATTTCAAGCTCCTCGCCCGGCGCGAGAGTGAAACGGCCGAAGCGGAAGACAGTGGGGCGGCGGCCACCGTTGGCTTTGAGGAAGTGCAGTTTGTAATCCACGAGGACATCGCGCGCGGTGTCGCCGTGGTTGACCAGTGTGGCGGTGAGTTCGACGCTAGACCCAATCGCTGCAGCAACCGGGAATGCCACCGAGTGCAGTTCAATGCCCGCGTCCGGCGCGAAACCGACCACGTCGAGCGCTTCATGGTGGGACTGCTTCACCAGGCCGCGCAGGCTGCGTTCGACCACCCAGGTGACCTCGGGGGAGTCGTTTTCTTCGCGCCACCGCCGCGCTGTCGCCACCGCGAGGTCCGGGTGCGTCTTCGCGATGTCATTGAGGTTGTTGGCCACGGATGTGCGCACGTACAGCGACTCGTCGTTGTAGAGACGGTCGAGCACCGGCAGGATGGGTGACGGATCTTCAGTGAACGGCCTGTGGACGGCGGCCCAGGGGAGGCGGGGGCGGATGCCTTCCGTCGATAAGCGGCGGACATTGTGCGAATCCGACCGCGACCATACGTGGACACACTCCAGCGTGGCCTCCGGGTAGCGTGCCAGGAACGGCCGCACTGCCCACTCGCCGGTGAACACGCGGGTCAGTGCCTCAATCGCGTCAAGCGAGACCTCCGGATGCTCCAGCCCGTAGTCCTCGATGTAGCGGCTGACCGGCCACAGGTGGAACGAGTGGTTGAAATAGCCCTCGCCCTCCGCGAGTTCAGGCCCAAGCTTATCGACGATTCCCGCCACCACCTCCGGATACTCACCCGGTAACCGATCCTTCAGGCCGGCGGCGAACACGCTGACGCGGTCTTTGATCTCAAGGTCGTCGACGCGTGGGGCGACCCAGGCGGCGTACTCCTCGGCGTCGATCCCGAGCTGCTTGCCGAGCTTGTGGGCGGTGTCTGCGCCGAAGTAGTACTTCATCTTCATGGCAGCCACTGTACAGTCGTTCGATTAACCGGGCGGTTCGCAGCTCGCCCCCTACCAGCGAGGAGGCCCGGCAACTAGCTGGCTAGAGCATCACATCCACCACGAAGAACGCGTCTGAGGCAAACGTCAGGATGGGTTTGATCACGCTGTCTCAATGCAGTTTTCGTGCGGTGAAGGACTAAACCGGCAAACCGCGGTTGCGCAGGCGCTGCCGGTTGATAATCGCAACGAGAGCGCCGAACACAATCAGAGCGTTAACGATGTACACGGCATCGGTGCCGAACAACACATATGCGCGACCACCAAGAAGGGCGCCGCACGCCAGAGACGCCCACAAGGCGAAGTGTCCGAGCCAATGCTTGTGGGGGTCACCGAAGAGCGCACCCACAAAGCGCTGGGACATCTTCACCAAGGTCCCCGTCATATAGGTCAGAGCGATCGAGACTTCACCGTCACGCTCGAACGTCGAGTTCATAGCACCTACGGTGAAAGAGAGCATGTACATCGCCGCGAGCTGAGCATCGACAGTAATGAGAATTGATGCGAACGTTGAAGTTAGGCAAATGAACAGGAGAACCGCTTCGCGCGTGCGCGTGTGCGGGAGCATACGACGTCCCAACTGGCTAATGGCTGCGCCTACGCCGACACCTACGAGAAACGTGATCATGATGCTTCCGGTGAGGCCGGCGACTTCCCAGCGCCGCTCGCTCATTGCGGCGGTCAAGCGGGTGGTGTTGCCCGACATGAACGAGAGGAAGTACCCCCCGAGGTACATGAATCCGATGGTGTCCACGAATCCCGTGATCGAAGACAGGTAAATGGCCAAGGCACGCTCAGCATTACGGTACCCCTTCATTTAACTTTCCTTTCTAGAGATGGCACTCGAAAAAGGTTAGTGAGCCGATTCATGGGATCCCCGGAAAGAGAAATAACGGGTCACTGAGAATGAAAATGCGAACCTGTGAGCCGGAGGGCTGTCTGCTGTTGGTCATTCGGCCATTTCCGTCGGCCTGATGTAGTGAAGCGTGCGTGGTCCACGGCACTCAACGGAAGTATGAGTGAACCTAGTGAAACGGATGGTTAATGAAGTTGGGCACCATTTTGCTCAAGGGATTGTGCCCATGGTCTGTGCGGAAGCTGTGGGAACAGGGCAATCTCTTCGAACAGAACATTAAAACGATCTGGTCGATGCAGTCTTTCATGCGCAGGCCGTCTTCCGTCGGCGTGCTGATTCTTGGGTGGTCGATGAGGGTAGAGAAACGCGTCAGTCGCAACCAACCGGCTCAGAGCGTAGGTGCTATCTCTCGTGTCGCGAGAATAGGGGCCCGCAACGGTCTTCGGGGGTTACGTTGCTCGTCAGTCTAACGCGGC
The DNA here is from genome assembly GCF_000143825.1 of Corynebacterium genitalium ATCC 33030. Lineage (NCBI taxonomy): Bacteria > Bacillati > Actinomycetota > Actinomycetes > Mycobacteriales > Corynebacteriaceae > Corynebacterium > Corynebacterium genitalium. The sequence goes on along the minus strand of NZ_CM000961.1, from coordinate 2,078,192 downwards.
CGTTAGCCCGCAAAGCTACAGTGCTCAGAGCGTAGGCGATGGTCAAATGAAGAACCGGAATTGTGCATGTGGTTATATTTTGCTCGCTGCCTGGCAAACCGAGGGTTCATTCCGCCTTCTCCATACTGCAGCTTCGGGTCGGCGCATATGCAACGAAATCGCCGAAACGTACCGGGGCTAATGCACTAATTCTGTGGAATGCGCACAAACTCACGCTGAAAACTTATGAATTCCTGGGCGATTAGAGCTATATTCCTCTACAAAGTAATTTTGATCACGTCCGCTAAATATTGTGCTTCCAGTCAATGTGATGCGGGCGTCGAACCGGAGAGAGGTTACCGTTGAGCACCAAAATTACAGGCCAGGGCGATTCCGCCCAGGCTCAGGCCCGGGAAAACATGGGGCCGCTCGAACGCCTTCTGACCTGGCGTCCGTTTTCCGCGGTCGCACGCACGCTGATCATCCTGGCGATGGTCGTGCCGCTGCTGTTCGCCGGACTGTACATGTGGTCCATGTGGGACCCGACGGGCTCCGTGCCGCAGACGCGCCTGGCTGTGGTCAACAACGACAAGGGCGTTGACCGCGGTGAAGGTGCCGGGATGGAGAATATCGGCGACCAGGTCGTCGAAGGTCTGACCAGCCGCGACTACCTCGACTTCTCCAAAGTGTCGGATGAAGAGGCGAAGCAGGGCCTGCTCACGGGCAAGTACCTGTTCACCGTGACCATCCCGGAGGACTTCTCTGAGAAGGTCGTCAGCGTGATCGACCCGGAGCCGCAGCAAGCGGAGATCCTGATCAACCTCAACGACTACAACGGCACCAACGGTGCGGTGCTGACCTCCGGCCTGCTCCCGCAGATCCAGTCCGAGGTCAAAGCCGAGGTGGCTAAGACCTACGCCGAGGAGGTTCTCGGCGGCATCAACGAGCTTGGCGACGGCATCCGCGCCGCAGCCGACGGCTCCAAGCAGCTCGACGACGGTGCCGGCCAGCTCAAAGAGGGCGCCGGTCGTGCAGTCGATGGCATCAACCAGCTTGACGACGGTGCCACGCAGCTCAACGACGGTACGGGAGAGCTCAAGGAAGGTGTCGGTGAGCTCGGCGACGGTGCAGGTCGCCTCAAGGACGGTGCCTACCAGCTGCGCGACGGCCTGACGCAGCTCGAGGGCGGTACCGACCAGCTCGCCGACGGTGCCCGCCAGATCGACGAAGGCGTCAACAAGCTCACCGACATGCTCATCCCGCTGCTTCAGAACGTGCAGGGTGGCGTGGGCCAGCTCAAGCCGATCGTGGACACGCTGCGCACTGTGGGCATGAACGAGCAGGCCGACAAGATTGACGGCATTGTGAAGCAGCTCGACCCGGAGAATCCGCAGAACGTCGTCAACGACCTCAACCGTCTGCGCGACGGTACCGGCGAGCTCTACGCGAACCTCTCCGACCCGAACATGCCGTACCGTGACGGCCTCAACCGCCTGATCGACGGCTCCAACCAGCTGGCTGACGGTACCGACCAGCTCAACGGCGGTGTCACCCGACTGACCGACGGCGCGAACCGCCTGCACGACGGCACCACCCGCCTCAAGGACGGCACCACCCAGCTTGTCGACGGCGGCGCCCAGCTCCAAGACGGCACCACCCGCCTCAAGGACGGCTCCACCGAGCTGTCCACCAAGCTTGGCGACGGCGCACAGCGCGCCCCCGAGGTCAAAGACATGGACAAGTCCTCCGACCAGATCGCCGTCCCGATCGCCTTCATGGAGGCGAACGAGCACCCGACGCAGCTCGTTGTCGATGAGGCTGACCCGACCGTGAAGGAGCCGTCGAGTGGTTTCTCCATCATCGGCCTCATCGTGATCAACTTCATGCTCATGGCGGTCATGTCCATCCTGCTGCCGCATGCGATTGGCCGCCGCCACAAGGCATCCGGCGCCACCGGCCCGGTCCTGTCCGCGTGGTTGAGCAACTTCGGTGTCAACGTCGCGCTGACTGCACTGCTGGCGTTCGTGTCCATCACCCTCGGCTGGCGCCCGGTGAGCTGGCCCGTCATGATCATGACCCTGCTGCTGATCGACGTGATGGGTACCTCCGTCTTCCAGTTCTTCCGCATCCTGTTCGGACGCGTGGTGGGCGCGATGTTCAATATCGGATTCTTCGCTCTGGGCCTGTTCACCTCCGGCTCCGTCTGGCCGCTGTCTACACTGCCGGCACCGCTGGCGGCCCTGAACCCGTTCCACCCGATGAGCCACGCCCGCAACCTGTTCGTCCGCACTGTCGACGGCATCTACGACAGCGCGTTCTGGACCGGCCTGGTCGTCCTGGTTGTGGTGTCGCTGCTGGCGATCGCCGGATCCATCGTGATTTACAACGCCCGCCGCCAGGCGCTCCACATCGACGACCCGAACGAGAACCCGCGTCAGCGCGAGATCTACCAGCGTGAGATCCGCGAAGGCGAGGAGCCGCTGCAGTCGGTCTTCAGCCGCTAGCTGCTGCCGCGTCCGGCTTTATCCGGCGCTGACGACGAGGATCCACACAGCGATCAGGTGCACGATCGCAGCAACAATGGTCAGGGTGTGGAAGTGCTCGTGGTAGCCGTAGTAGCGGGCCTCGCGCCCAGGCCACTTGAAGCCATAGATCGCGGCACCCACGGTGTAGGCGACACCGCCGACGAAAAGAAGCCACAGCACGGCCGGGTTGGCGTTGTTCCATAGGTAGGGGATGAGCGGGATGATGATCCAGCCCAGCCCGACGTAGATGATGGGGGAGAGCCAGCGCGGGTGGCCCGACCAGAACAACTTCAGCGCGAGGTTGCCCAGCGCACCGACCCATGCGATGGCCAGGGTCCACGCCGCCATCCGCGGCGGTAGCGCGATGACGCACATTGGGGTGTACGTGGAGGCGATGAAGACGGCGATCATGGCGTGGTCGGCTCGCCTCCACGCCTCGACGCCGCGCTGGGTGCGCCACGGGAAGCGGTGGTAGGTCGCCGAGACCGAGAACAGTGCGATCAGGCCGGCACCGTAGATGGTCACGCTCAGCGCCTCCAGCCAGGTGAGCGTCATCCAGGAAAAGGTGATCAGCACGGTGGCGGCGATGGTGGCCGCTTGGGCCGCGAACAGGTGGGCCCAGCCGCGGATGAGGGGGCGCTCGCCACGGTCGGCGATCCAGTGGGTGACGCGGATTTGCTCGCCACTTCTACTTTGCGCAGTCATAACGCCTGCAAGCCTAGTCGCGGCGGGGTGCAATCCCCTCAGTCATCGTGCGAACCCACGCAGCGTCCGCTTGCTTGACGCCGTTGACCGCACCCGGTCCAACAGCGCGGTCGCTGCCCCACACGACCACGTTGCCGTAGCTGTTCCCAGAGAGCATGCCAGGCGTAGATAGTGCGCCGACGTGCGGAAACGCTTCCACCATCCCGGCGAGCTCTGCGCGTGTTTCGGCGAGACCTGCGCGGTCTCCAATGTTGGCCACATAGACCCCGCCGGGGGACAGGGCGCGTGCGACGGCGCGGTAGAACTCGACCGTCGTCACGTGGCGTGGGGTGGTGGGCCCGTCGAAAACATCGCGGATGACAGCGTCGACGCTGCCCGGGGATAGGGAGTGCACGTAGGTGCGGGCGTCGCTGGTGTGGAAGTGGGCGGGGACGTCGAAAAGCGAGCGGGTGAGTTCGCTCAACGCGCCATCGATCTCCACAACGATGTTGCGCGATTCCGGCCAGGATGTTGCGCGATTCCGGCCAGACGTCGGCGCAATAGCGCGGCAGAGAGCACCCGGCACCGCCGAGGTGGACGACGGTGCGCGGCTCGCGCAGGCACGCGGCAATCCACTCCATGTAGTCGAAGCCCAGCACCCGCGGCGCACCCAACACAATGCGTGACGACGGCACACCGTTGACCTCCAACACGTACGCCCCATCGCGCTCCGGGTCGGTGATGATCCGCGCTGACCCGGTGTCGATGGGGTAGGTGCCCGCGGGACGGAACTTCCTGGCGCGTGGCTTGTCCTGACGTCTGCGGGGGCGACTACCAGACGGCGGCAAAACGCATCAAGACGTGAGCGATCGGGTCCGGGAACGGCTTGCGCAGCCACTTCAAGCCACGGTCGGAGAGGCTGACCGAGTGGTGCTGCACCCACTTGATCCACGGCTGCTTGGAAGTGAGCACCTTGATCGTCTCATCCGCAATGTCGCCGGGAGTGAGGTTGACGCCCATGTTCTTCACCGACTGGGCCTTCACGTTGGCCACCTGGGTGGCGGCCCACAGGGGCATCATGTCGTGGACGCGGATGTCGTCATTGCGCCACTCGACCGACAGCGCCTCCGTCATGCCGTTGACGAAGAACTTCGATGCGGAATACGTGGAGATCTCCGGCTGGCCGAAGATCGCCGATGCCGACGACATGGAGATCATCACCGCGTCCTTCGTCGCCTTGAGGTAGGGGTATGCGGCCTGCGCACCGTAGACAACGCCGACGCAGTTGATGTCGGTGAGCAACTGGACCTTCTCCGGATCCTGGTCCACAACCTCGCCATCGATGATGATGCCGGCGTTGTTGAAGAGGAAGTCCAGGCGGCCGCCGGTCTTGGAGGTGAAGTCCTGAAGAGCCGCATCCCAGTTCTCGCGGTCGGTGACGTCCAGGTGGCCGGTGATCAGCTGGCCTTCGGGGATGTCGTCTGTGCCCCAGATGGTCTCGTTGACGTCATAGGAGCCGACGGTCCAGCCCATGTTCAGCAGACGCTGGGCCGTTGCCTTACCGATGCCGGATGCACCACCGGAAATGAAGGCCGCAGGACGCCTCGAAGCATCGGCGACAAAATCCTCCGGCTTCGCGTAGGGGGTTTCGTTCTCGTCATGGCGAAATGGCTTAGCTAAAGGGTTCCACATGAGATACACCTTAGAACTGCAAAACTGTTCGTGGGGGCGAAATGGCTAGAAATTTGTGACCCGGCGCACACATCCGCTAGTTGTCGTTCCACGTCCGAGTCTTATTGAAGAACAGCGCCAGTGCGGCGCCCGCAGCGAGGACTCCGGCAGGTAGCAGGATTGTGGCGGCCATCGCTGTGGCGAATGGTTCGTGCAGCGGCTCCGGGAGTGGCCCAGCGAACGTCGAGTCGCCGTCACCAACACGCGCGGCCAGCTGCGCCGACATCATCGCGGCCACGCTCGCCGACCCGATGACCGCACCGACCTGCCGCACCGTGTTGTACACACTCGACCCAGCCCCCGCCAGCCGCGGATCGAGATTGCGCGTGGCAATCATCGACAGCGGCCCCCACATCATCGAGTTCCCCAAACCATAAAAGACGGAGATGAGCAGCATCCACGCACTGCTTATCGACGGCTGTGTGATCCCCGCCGCCGCCACCATGCTCAACGCAGTCACACTCAAACCGGTGATCACGATCGGTTTCGGGTCGCGCGTATTGGTCAGCTTGCCGATGAACCCAGACAACGCTCCCGACACCACGCCCGAGGGCAAGATCAGCAGAGCTGCCTGCGTGGGCGTGAGAACCTTCACGCTCTGGACGTAAATCATCCACGGGATAGTGAAGGTCGATACCGCGAAACCAACGGTGGCGATGGTGAGGGAGGCGAGAGCGAAATTCCTGTCGTCGAAAAGCGAAAGCGGAACCAGCGCATCGCGCGACGTGCGCGTCTGCCACCACACAAACGCCACGAGCAGCACTGCGCCTGTCGCGATGAGGCCCACCACGCGAATGTCCCAGTTGAAGTTCGCACCCTCCTGAATCCCGAAGATCAAGCAGAACATGCCCGCAGCACTGAGCGCGACACCGAGCCAATCGAAACTGCGCGCGGTGAGTTCCAGTCGGGGGACGTGCTTCCACGCGAGAATGAGGCCGATGATGCCCACCGGCACATTGACGTAGAAGATCCACTCCCAGCCGCCGAGGTCCACGAGGAAGCCACCCAGCAGCGGACCTGCGACTGTGGCGACACCCGCCGTGCCGCCCCACAGGCCCATCGCGGTGCCGCGTTCGTTCGGCGCAAACGTGCGGATCATCACCGACATCGTCTGCGGGGACAACATCGCCCCGCCCAGACCCTGGAACGCGCGGGCGGCGATGAGCACCCCGACCGATCCGACCGCGCCCGCCATCCCGCAGACCAGTGAGGACACGCTGAACAGGGCGAGCCCTGTTAGGTACAGCTTGCGCGGACCGAAGCGGTCGCCCAACCGTCCTGTGATCAGCAGCGGGACAGCGTATGCCAGCAGATAAGCACTGTTGACCCAGATGACCTCGTTGTACGAGGCGTCCAAACTTCCAGCAATCGCCGGGATGGCCACGGCGACGATGGTGGAATCCACGAGGATCATGAAGAATCCGAGCATCATCGACCACAAAGCCGGCCATGGCGAGCGCTGATCTTGGGCGTACGTACTCACCTGGGCGAATCTACTCCTGGCGGGCTCTTCCGGGGTTGGTCGGGCGGGAGTTACTTTTTCAGTATCGCCTTTCAGGTTCATGTCCGAAATCTGACCTGCAGAAACGCTTTCGCTCCGCTGTAAAAGGCGATACTGAGAATCTAGAAACGCTCAGGCGCCGCCGGGAAACCCCAGCGGCGCCTATTCAGTGGTCGTGTCAGTTCCCAGTTACGACATCATTCCCGAGAAAAGGCTTCCGAGTGTCCTCGAAAAGCTTCGGGTTGAAGAAATTGAGCGCACCGATCAGCGCGGCGATGGCAGCCAGCGCACGGAAGAAGCGCAGCACTCCCTTGGCGGCAGAGGATGCGGCGGAGCCATTGTTGTCGTCGGTGTCGCTGTCGCCGTTGTTGCCCTCCACCTTGACCGGCATGGTGACGTCGGTCTTCGCGTCGGTGGTGATGCGCAGGACCAGATCGCCCTTAGCGTCAGTTGGGACGGCCAGCTTGACGGTGGCCTTGCCGGCCTCGCCGTAGCCCTGCTCGCCGAGGTCCGGATCGATGTCGGTAGATGCCTCGGCGAGCTTGTCGCCTCCAGCGTTCTCGAGTGAGACAGTGACTTTCTTGGCCGGGTCGTCGATGGTGTAGATCAGGGAAGACAGATCAATAGTGGCGTCCGTTCCAGGCTTGAGCGGCTGGTCCAGCTTCACGCCCACGGCGGACTGGCCGCGCGGGGCGAGTTCCTCGTCGCTCTTGAGGTACTGGATGAATGCGTCGACATCGAGCAGGCCAATGTTAGACATCTCGGACCCCCGGGTCAGGGCCTCGAAGCTGTCGCCACCGCCGAGCAGGAAGGTGGAACCGGCGATGACGTAGTCCTTCTCCATGTCCATCGGCTTGCCGTCAATGGTGATGGAGGTGATGCGCTGACCCTGCTCCGCGTCCGGGTTGTAGGTGTAGGACACGTTGTTGGACAGGCCGAGCGCAAGACGCGGGCGGTCCTGACCGGGCTTCCACTGCTGCTCGAGGACGTCCTTGAAGTCCTTGCCCTTGATGGACTTGTAGGAGTTCTCGTTGCCGAACGGCTGAACGGAAAACGCCTGCTTGTAGGTCACGTCACCTGCAGGGAGATCGTCGCGGACACCGCCCGCGTTCATGATGCCGATGTCCGGCGTGACGTTCGAGTTCGCCGCGACGCTCCACTTAGCGGCCTCCGCGAGCAGGTTGCTCAGTGAGGATTCGACACCGCGGTTCGTGCCGGATTCTGCGCCCTCGTTCCTGCCGCGAGTGAACGCGACCGGAGTGTTGGCCACGACCTGCTTGCCCTGCTCTTCGGCTTCCGCTGCGGCTGTCGAGACGGTCGTGGCAATCTCCGGGTAGGCCTTGTCACATGCGAGGACGGTGGCATTGTCGACGACCTTCGCCTCATCGACGGTGACCTGCTTGGTTGCACGGTCGATGCTCAAGTCAACGTTAGCGAAGCCCTGGGAGTACTGGCCAGCCTGCGCCACAACCGGGGTGGTGGAGGCATCTGGGTTAACAACCACGTGGGTGTGGCCGAGGAATGCGACGTCGACAGCCTCGAACTTGTCCGGGGCGATGCCGCCGGCGTGGACGAGGGCGACCACAACGTCGGCTTCGCCCTTGTCTTTGAGATCCTCCGCCAGAGTGTTGGTGGTGGCAACTGGGTCGTTCCACGTGATGCCCGCGATGCCGTCCGGGCTGACCAGGTTCGGCATGTCGGCGGTGACGGTACCGATGAAAGCGACCTTCACGCCGTCGACTTCCTCGACGTGGTACGGCTCCGTGCCGTTCACGGAATCAGCGTTCGCTGCAAGATAAGGGAAGGCAGCGTCCGGGATGACACGCTCGGACAAGTCTGCCGCGCCCTTGTCGAATTCGTGGTTGCCCACAGCGGAGACTTTCAGGCCCATCTGGTTGAGGACCTCGATGGTGGGAGCGTCGTCAAGCAGCATGGCCGAGAACGGTGAAGCGCCGATGTTGTCACCGGAGGAGGTGAAAATGTGCGCGTCGCCGAACGGTTCGGCCTCCTGGTCGATGGCGCACTTCAAGCGCTCGGCGCCGGGGATGGAGTTCTTCTCGTCGTGCTCGAAGCGGCCGTGGAAGTCGGTGATATTCGAGATGGAGATCTTGGCGGTCTGTTCGTCGGCGGATGCGACCGGCACGGTCAGAGCGGATGCGGACAGGGCGCTGATCGTCGCGGTAGCGATGGTGGCGCGCAAGTTCTTACGCATGCGTGGGCACCTTTCGGTTCGAAAGCGGTTGGGGGAAAATGTCGGTCCGTACTCAGCTACTGGCACATGCAGAGACAGAGAACCGCAATCGAACCTAAGTCAGAAAGGTGGCGGCGACGTGAAGCTGGAATGTCCGAAACGTTAAGGAATGCCCGAATAGCCACTCAGGTTCACTGTGTCACCACAAGCCGCCGAGGAACTCGCCGACGACCGCGGAACCGAGCTCGTCGAGGTCGGGGGCGACGACGCGGCCGCCGGCGCGGGAGGCTAGTGCGTCGAGAAGCGCGACGAGATTCGGGTCACCTCCAAGGCGGAAGAAGGTGGTATGCGCCCCGCGACGCGTGACAGTATCGAGCTGCGTGACGGTCAGCGCGAGGGTTTCGCGCGTGGTGGGCCAGTAAAAGACAGGCTCTCCGTCCTGGGTGAGGTGGGAGGTCGGTTCCCCGTCGGTGACGATGAGCAGCGTGCGGTTCATGTTCGGATGGCGGGAGAAGAACTGGTCCGCGAGCAGCAGCGCATGGTGCAAGTTCGTGCCTTTTTCCTGCAGCGGCGGCAAGGCGGTCAGCTCGGAGATGTCCATCGTCTGCGCGTAAAGGCCGAAACCGATCAGTGCAAGCTCATCGCCGCGGAACTGCGTAGAGATGAGGTGGTGCAGGGCCAGAGCAGTCTGCTTCATCGGCAGCCAGCGCCCTTCCATCGCCATGGAGAAGGACGTGTCCACGAGCAGGGCCACCGCATTACGGGTTCGGGCCTCCGTTTCCTGGACTTCTACGTCGCCGATCGTGATGTTCACTGGGCCCGCACTCAGGGATCCTTCTGCAGCTTGACGCTGAATCGCATTGGTGATCGTGCGGGTCGTATCCCACGGCTGGGTGTCGCCAAATTCCCAGGCGCGGCTCGAGCCGGTCGGTTCACCGGTCTGGCCGGCGGACGACGAATCCCGGGACCCCTCCCGCGGGGAGAGGTGCTGCGCGGCATCCTGCAGCAGTGACTGGCCGAGTCGGCGCATGGCTTGCGGGGAGAGTTTGAGGCTGCCGTCGTCACCCTTTTGAAGAAGCCCGCCATCGCGCAGCGCCTTCTCCAAGTCTGAGAGTGTGCGCGCGGACACGGCCGCGTCTTGGCCGAGCAGATCTTCGATGTCTTCGAGATCGGCATCCGACGGGGTGAGCCCGGAGAGATCATCGGCCAGTTGGTCGAGACGACCGAGGTCCTCCATTGCGCGGGCTGCGTCGCCCAGCCCCAGCCCCTCGTCTCCTTCGAACTGTTCGCCGCCGTGCCAGTCGAGGTCTGGCCGGATGCCGCGCAGGTTCGCGTCCAACTCGCCCATCAGGTTCATCAATTCCGGCGAGCCGAAAGCCTGCGCGGACAGCTCCATGAGTTCGCGGCGCTGCTCGTCCGTCATCGAGTTGAGCATGCGCTGGGCGGCCGCAGAGCGCTTGGCTAGCAGCTCCACGAGCTCGTCGATCGTGCTGGGGTTCTCCGGGAACTGCGCGCCGTGCTTGTCCATGAAGGCGCGGAAGTCCTCCTCGGTATCTTCGCCGAGGCGGTGCTTGCCCAACAAAATATTGAGGTCCCGCAGCATTTCTGCAATTGCGGCGCGGTCTTCGTCCGTCGCGTTCTCAAGTGCATCCTTCATTCCGGAGAATCGCTGGTCGAGCATCTCCCGGCCGAGCAAGTCCTTGATCTGCTCGAACTTTTCGCGCGCCTCCGAGGATGCCCACTCGTATGTGCCCAGTTCGCTCACTGCGCCGGCAGGGGAACCGGGTAGGTTATCCAGCTGCATTTCCCGCAGTTGCCGGTCCATGTCGTCCATGTGCACGTCGCGGGCGAGTTGGCCGCGTTCGGCGAGCACAGCGTCGTCGAGAAGCTTCTTCACGTCCTGCAGCGTCTTGCCCAAGTTGTGGCGCTGCAGCAGGTTGCGGCGGCGCTCGGAAATGCGCGCGACCAGATCGTCGTAGCCTTCGAAACCGTCAGCACCGCGGCGGAGGTATTCGCGCAGCGCGCGTTCCGGGGAGTAGCCGGCCATGACCTCATTGCCAATTTCTCGCAGTGCCTTCGTCAGGTCCGCCGGGGGAGCCAGGGGGTCCCGTCCGCCGGTATAGCGGGTGTAGCGGGATCTAGCCATAGATTGTTTCGCCTTCTCCAGAGTCTTTCGAGATCTTCCGGGACAAGTAGAGGGATTCGATGCCGAGCTCAATGGCTGCGGCACGGTGGCCGTCCGAACCAGCGCCGTTCTCGGGTGCGAAGGCGGCGGTCAAATCGTCGTACAGCGTTGCGCCGTCAAGGTCCGGCAGGCCGGCGAGGAACTGAGCAGCAGTGACGTGCTCACCCGTGGAGATTGTCCGGGTGCCGTCCAGCGCGGCAATGAGCGGAGCGAAGTCGATTTCGCGCACCGACCGACGCACGGCCCCGGCGATGGCGGTGCGCAGGATGTACTCCAGCAACTCCCATTCGCGTCCTTCCTCGCCGGGTTCGAACTCGACCTTGCCGCCCATCACGTCGACGGCGGCTTCAAGGTCCACCAGGCGGGCAACGGGGTCCTCGCCTGACACAGCGGCGCGGTGGCGAGCTGATGCGGCGACCGTTTCCGCGCCAGCAATGGCAAAGCGTGCGGAAACACCTGCACGCTGGTTCACGGCGGGGGATTCGCGCAGCGCGCGGGTAAACCGTGCGAGGACCTCGAGCAGCACAGGCGGGATCTCGGCTGTGAGATCCGCTTCCTGCTCGATGACTGCCATTTCCGCGGCCAGCTCGAGCGGGTAGTGGGTGCGGATCTCCGCGCCGAAGCGGTCCTTGAGCGGGGTGATGATGCGTCCGCGGTTCGTGTAATCCTCCGGGTTAGCACTCGCCACGACCAGCACATCGAGGGGCAGGCGCAGCATGTACCCGCGGATTTGAATATCTGCTTCCTCCATGACGTTGAGCATGGCTACCTGAATGCGTTCAGCCAGGTCAGGAAGCTCGTTGATGGCCACAATGCCACGGTTGGAGCGGGGGATGAGCCCGTAGTGGATGGTCTCCGGGTCACCGAGCCTGCGGCCTTCGGCCACACGCATCGGGTCCACATCGCCGATCAGATCCGCCACCGATGTGTCTGGGGTGGCGAGCTTCTCGGAGTAGCGTTCGTCGCGGTGCAGCCACGAGATCGGGGTCGCGTCGCCGTTCTCAGACACCAGCGCCCGGGAAGCGTCGGTGATCGGGTGCAGCGGGTGTTCGCGCAGTTCGGAGTTGGTGAGGACAGGGGTCCATTCGTCGAGAAGCGATGGCAACGTGCGCAGCAGACGTGTCTTGCCCTGGCCGCGCTCGCCGAGCAGCACGATGTCGTGGCCGGCAATGATCGCGCGCTCGACTTGCGGAATGACCGTGTTCTCCAGGCCGTGCAGCCCCTCCCACGGGTTGTCGCCTGCCGCCAGCGCTGCGAGAAGATTGTCTCGCAGCTCTTCACGGATTGTCCGGTACGGGTAATTCCCGCTTTCGCGCAGTTCACCGAGGGTCGAGATATTCGGAGCTGAAGTCATGCGCCCCAGACTACTCCGGCTCGCCATACACTGGCCGGGATGACAACTACGCGCGTTCTCCTCATCCGCCACGGTCAAACCCCTACCACCGGTGTCGTTCTGCCTGGTCGGGCGGCGGGCTTGCACCTTTCGGAGACGGGCCGCCAGCAAGCGGAACGTGTCGCTGTGCAGCTCAAGGAACGCTTTTCGCTTATCGACGCCATCTTCACCTCCCCCTTAGAACGTACCCGCGAAACCGCGGAGCCGACCGCCCGCGTTTTCGGGCTGGAGCCGGTCGTTGACGACGCATTCATTGAATGCGATTTCGGCGACTGGACGGGACAGAAGTTGACCGACTTGAGCAAGTTGCCAGAGTGGCAAACCGTGCAGAAGACTCCTAGCCAGTTCCGGTTCCCCGGCGGGGAAAGCTTTGTGGAGATGCAGGACCGAGTCGTCGCCGGAATCGAGCGCGCAGCTGCTCAATTCCCGGGCGGCGTTGTCGCGTGCTTCAGCCATGCAGATCCCATCAAGGCGGCCATTACCCACTACCGCGGTGTGAACCTGGACGAATTCCAGAAAGCGAAAGCAGATCCGGCGTCCGTGACCGTCATTGAGTTCGCCGAAGGAGTGGGCCGCGTTGTCTGACCACACGCTTCAGCCGCCGTTCACGCGGGAGCTCGAGCTGCTTACCCACGGTGAACTAGGTTTCGTGGGGCAGGTGGCTGGGTCGTCGAACATGACCTTCGTCTTCGACATCACCGCTGGCGGCGACCAGGATGACAGTGAGTACGCATGGGCTGTATTCAAGCCAGAAGCAGGGGAGCAGTACCTGCACGACTTCTCGCCCGCTTTATGGCGGAGGGAGCGCGCGGCGTTCCTGCTCAGCGAACACCTTGGATGGCACCTCGTCCCGCCGACTGTCGTGCGCGACATCGAGGGGCTAGGGATCGGTTCGCTGCAGCTGTACATCGACAATGACGGCTCCCACTACTTCCCGCTCTACGAAACGCGCGAGGACCTGCACGACCAGTTTCGCCGCATGGCCGTCTTCGACGTGCTGACCAATAACACCGACCGGAAGTCCGGCCATGTGCTGCTCGGGGAGGGGCCGTCCGGGCCCGAACACGTGTGGGGTATCGATCAAGGCCTGTGCTTTCACCAGGACCCCAAATTGCGTACCGTGATCTGGGACTTCGCAGGCGAGTTCATCGACTCGGCGCTCATCGAGGCCGTTTCGCCGCTCATTCATGACGTTCCGGCCGACATCGCCGAGCTGCTCGAGCCCGCAGAGGTCGAGGCACTGCAGGAACGCGCCCTACGTCTTGCGGGGCTGCCCATGTTCCCGGCTCCGCGCCACCAGTACCAGTTCCCGTGGCCGTTGGTGTAGGGGGGCGTCGACAAGCGAAAGGCCCCGCAACGCACCTCCAGTACGTTCGGGGCCTCTCCGCAGGACGAGCTTTAAACGCCGTCAGTCTCCTGCGGGTCGTTGTCCGCGTCAGCCTTCGTCTCGTGGCGCGTGCCGTGGTCGTGCTCCGGCGGCGCGTAGATGGAGTACAGCTTCGCGGGCTCCGAGCCCTCGTTGGTGAAGTTGTGCCACTTGCCAGCCGGAACGAACGCCGCCCAGTCAGCGCCGACAACCTGGTCGACCTCGAGGTCGGTCTCGGACGCGCCGATCATCGCGCGCAGCTCGCCAGCCTCGAGGCGCAGGAACTGGTCGTGGTCGTCGTGAATTTCCGCGCCGATCTCGCCGCCCGGCGGGATAGTCATCACGGTCAGCTGGAGCTTCTTGCCGGTCCACAGCGTGTCGCGGAAGGCCTCGTTATCCACCGTCGCCTTCTCAATGTCAACGACGTACGGGTTGGGTCCTTGATCAGCCATTGTTCCTCCTTATGTGTTGCGAACATCAGGCACCTTCAGTCTACCTAGAATCCAAGGGCATGGATCTCCCCGAACGCATCCCGCTTAACGACGCTCGACTAGCCCGCATCACCCGCACCAACGCCACCCTCGAGAACCTGCCCGAGCAGCTTGAGGAGGCCTGGGGTGAGCTGGCGCCGTTGATCGAGTACTACGAAACCGGCTGGAGCGGCGACATGCAGAACTACCCCGACGCGCAGTTCGGCGTCCTGTCCGAAGACGGCGTGTGGAACGAGATGGGGCGTTTCTACCAGGCAGTGAAAGAGATCGCCGCCGTCTCCGCGCGCATTGTGCGGGAATACCAAAACGGCGGCGAGTCTAGCGGAGAGGGTTAGTTCAGCGGCACGAGTGTGACGTCGGTAGCTTCCTCCATCGCCTGCTCCTTGTCCAGGCGGTCCAAGGCGTCCTGCGTGATGTCCGACTCGTTGACGTCGAGGACGGTCTGGTCGCCCACCGCACCGCGGTCGACCTCGGCTGGGGCATCCGACGGGGCGATGCCGAAGAACTTGTCCAGGCCCTTCACGTTGAACTGGGTGGACATGTAGCGGGAATTGTTGGACGTGTTCCACTGCGAGACAACCAAGTCCATATTGTCCAGAGTCGAACCCGGAACAATGTAACCGCCGTAGAGCTGGGTGAAGTTGTTCTCGTCCTGGCGGTGGCGCCAATTGCCGTCGCCAGCGACGACGGGGCGGGCCGGCGCAATCTCGTCCCAGTTGCGCGCGATGGTCTCGGACACGCGCACCTCGATGGAGCGGGTTTGAGCGTTGAACATTGCGAGCACCCAGTGGCCGTCGATGTAGCGCAACGACATCTCACCGGCCTTCATGTTCTTGGAGAGCATCGGCTTGCCCATCTTCGAACCCCACGTGCCGGTGGCGGGATCGTGAATCTCCCAGCTTTCGCGGTTGCCAATGTCCTGCTCGCGGAACCGGGACAAATACACCGAGTCTTGGCGACGGAAATCGGACGACACCACGTAGATGAAACCATCCGGCCCCATCTCCCAGCTGATCATGTTGCCCAGACCCCTCATATAGCGCGGGCTTGTCGTGCCCACCGACGTCCACGTGCGGCCGTTGTCAGTGGACTTCCAGATCTGGGTCTCCACGATGTTGCCCAGGCCCGCGTTCCACATGCCCTGCATGTACAAGACCCCGTTGATGTTGATCACATCAGACGGAATCAACGTCAAGTTGTTGTCGTGACGGTAGTTAATGAGCTGTCTTACAGAATCACCACTGTTCAGCGGGCGCTTCAAAGTGATCCGGCCGTTCCCGTCCATCTCAGCGACTGCACCGATGGGGCTGAGCCACTCGCCCTGGCCAAAACCGCGGCCGGTGAACGAGTCGCCGAAGACGATGGCGAATTCCTCCCCGATACCCAGCGGCGCCATGATTCCCAGATCCAACGCACCGGCACCAATGTCGTTTTGGTGAGTGCCCAGCAAGTCACCGACCATCGTGACGTCGAGGCCTTCGCTGACCCGGCTCCAGGGGTTGTTTCCGGGCTTTGCCGCTGGCTTCTCCAACGGCGTGCCGAAGAGCCCGGAGCTGAAGTCACTCGGCGAACTCGACGAGCTCGAGGAAGAAGACGAGCTCTGTGCGTCCGCTACCGCAGGGCTGATCAGGGATACAGCGGCAAGTCCAGCGAGCACGGCGGAAGACGTTGAACGCAGGGGACGCGGGGAACGACGGGAGCGACCGGGACGAAGGAAACGCGGGGTACGCGGGGTATGCATGGGGCTAGCTCGCTTTGATATCCGGGGGCGATGATGCAACCGGATTGGACTCTAGCAAAGGGCGAGTGCTTTATTCCGGCTTCCTGTGGCGCCCGACACTGGACGTATCGTCGGGGCGCCTGTGCCGGCCCGTGCCCTGTGCCGCGCGCCGAGAACGCGTAGCACGCCGCAACCGCACCTTTTCCACCTCGGACAAGTAGGTGTTCTCGCCGGCGAGGTCGGCCGAGGTACTGCTGCGGCCGGGGTTGAACGATATAGGAGCCGGGAAGGACTGCGTAGGCACATGAGCCTGCGCTCGGCGGTGCAGCTCCGACGAAGGCTCTGCAGGGAACAGTGGTCTTCGCCCCGCGCGGGACGCTGGCCGAGCCTCCGGTTCGGCCGGGAACAGCGGCTCCGGCTGAGCCTTCGGCTCTGCGGTGGACAACGGCTCCAGTTTCGCAGCCGGCTCGGGCGGGAACAGTGGCTCCGGCTTCGGACGCTCCGCCGGTTCGGCCGGGAACAGCGGTTCCGGCTTGGGGCGCTCCGCCGGTTCGGCCGGGAACAGCGGTTCCGGCGCTGGTGGCTCCGCGGGGGACGGCTGCTCTGGCGGGAGCACCGGCTCCGGCTCGGGCTTCGGCTCGGGCTTCGTCTTGAACACCGGCTCGAACACCGGCTCCGGCATGGGCTTTGGCCTCGGCGCGGGCTCCGGCTCTGGTTCCGGCTCCGGCTCGAACACGGGCTCCGGCTCCGGTGGCAGCAACGGCTCCTGCTCCGGCTCCGGCGGCAGCAACGGCTCCGGCTCCGGTGGCAGCAACGGCTCCTGCTCCGGTTCTGGGGGCAGCAAAGGCTCTGGTTCCGGCTCGGGCGCTGGTACCGGCTCGAAGACTGGCTCCACCCGCACCCGCGGGGCTGCTTCCGGGGTCTCGTCCTGCGCTGGCGGCTGGTATTTCGGTTCCCAATCCAGGAAGATCTCCCGCGCACCCGGGAACGGGATGACTTGGTCCTCCGGGTCGATGGCGGCATCGAGCTCGACGGTGATGGCTAGGGTGCCGTCGGCGTATTCGTAGACCTGCCAGGGGTCGTCGGAGGTTTCCGGCTCGAGAGGCAGCTCGGGAAGTTGCTGGATTGCGCCCGCCCCAGAAACAGGGGAGACATCGACGCCAATGCGTCCGTTGTTGGCGAAGGCGCGGGCTATGACGGGGGCGGGGGAGGCGTCGATAAGCGAGCGCAAAAGGTCGGCCTCGGGGTGGGGCAATGTGCCGAGTACGCGGCCGTCGCATGTGACCACAATGTCTTGCCCGCGCACCAGCAGCCCCACGAGCCACTGGCCGGGGGACATGTCCGTGATGTCGGAAGCGCTGAACTCGCCCGTGGAGATGTCGACGAAAACGGTTTCGTCGTAGCTGCCGGGCAGCATTACCGAACCGGGGAGCGGGTTGTTGCCCGGAATGACAAATTCGGCCGGTGCGAGGTTGACCGTGACGTCGCAGACACCGGTGCCTGGTGCGACGTCTAGCGTGGCGGTCGCGGTCGGGATCATGCCCGCGTCGTGCACGATGTCGATAGGGAACAGCGTGTCGCGGTCTGCGGCGGCGATCTCACCGATGACGCTGCCGTGCGCCTGCGGCCAGCGCACGCGCCACCCGCCGGAGATCGGGTGCGGTTCCAGTTCAACCGTTGTGAGGCCTGCCTGCCCAGCACCGCCAGCCGTGCCGAGGCTCTCATGCACCGTGGCGTGCATGACGTTGCCCACGCGCACGCGCATGCCGTCGCCTAAGGCGGTCGGCGCAAGGGGGTAGCGCGGGGTCGGTTCCATGACTCGAAACTTTACGCGTTAGGCAACGGCTGAACGAATGGCTGGGTTCGATTGGCAGGGATCATCCAGCTTGGTGGGACTTGCCCAGCATCTTTCGAACCAGCTCCACAACAGCCAGGACGGCGAAGCCGACGATGAGACCCATCACCAGCGACCCAGCAGTATCCACAAGCCAGCCGACGAAGCCGCCGCCGACTGCTTCCACACCGCGGGCGAGAATGTCGTGCGGCCAGTGCCAGCCAAAGACTTCGTCGAAACCACGAATGATCAGGTGTCCGCCGACCCACAGCATGGCTACCGTGCCCACCACACCGATCGCCTTGAGCACGTACGGCATGCCCTTGACCAGGGCAGTGCCCAGCTTTGGCGTATTGCCGCGCTCAACCATGCCCAGACCGATGTCGTCGACTTTCACCAGCAGCGCCACCGCACCGTAGACCGCGATCGTGATGAAGATGGCCACGGCCACCAGCACGAGGAATTCCATCCACAGCGGCTGGTCAGCGACTTCGTCGAGCGCGATGATCATGATCTCCGCAGACAGAATTAGGTCTGTCGTCACAGCGCGCTGGACCAGCGAGTCTTCGCTTTCAGCATCGCGGTTGACGGCGCGCTCTGCTGCTTCATCCTCGTCGTGCAGAAGCTTATCGACGATCTTCTCCGCACCCTCAAAGCACAGATAGGAACCACCAATCATGAGGATGGGCACCAAAGCCCACGGAGCGACGGCGTTGAGCAGTAGCGCGATCGGCAGAATGATGAGCAGCTTGTTGCGCAGCGAACCCTTTGTGATCCGCCAGATCATCGGCAACTCGCGCGCCGGCGTCACCCCCGTGACATATTGCGGCGTCACTGCAGCATCGTCGATTACAACACCTGCAGCTTTAGCGGACGTTTTCGCCGTCATGGCAGCCACGTCATCCATGCTGGATGCGGCGGTGCGGGCGATCAGGGCGACGTCGTCAAGCAGTGCGAGCAAACCACCGGCCATTGTTTGAGCCTTTCTGTAGGGAACGAGCAGAGCCTACCCCGTTATGTATGGTGTGAGCATGTCTGAAACGGTCACATCGACAGCCCGGGTGCGTTTGTCCAGCCCAGGGCGGTGCGGCAAGCGGCTGGCCGCCCACTTCGCTCAGACCATTGACGCGACGTGGGACAGCGACGGTTCCAAAGGCTTGTTCAAATTCCCGGACGCCACGTGCGATGTCATCGGCACCGACGGCGTGCTCATGTTCAGCGTCGAGGGTCCCCGTGACGGCGTTGAGGAGGCCGAACGTCAGGTAGCCACACGCTTGATCCACATCGCGAACGAAGACGATGTCGTCGTCGAGTGGCTACGCGGGGGAGAGACCGTCGCACGTTTCTCGCGCGACAGCGCCTAACCCACCGGCGCCAACTCCACTTCCTCAGCCCATGTCAGTTCGATGCCCTGGGCGCGGAGCCATTCCATCGCGTCGTCGTCGTGTCGGGTGATGCCCTCGACAGCGTTGAGCGTGGCATCGATCGCCTTCTCCGCTTCCGCGGCGCTGATCAGGCCTGCTGAGGTGGCCGCGGCAAGCTCGTCGATGTCGAGCACGTCGATCGCCTCGCCCTGGATGGCCACGAGGTCGACGTACAAGTCGCGTGTGCGCCACACTTCGCCCTCGTGATCAATGGCGGCGATGTCGAAGTAGAAGTCCTGCTCCACATCCACGCCCTCGCGGAAGTGGAAGATGTTGGCGCGCAAGTTGAGTTCCGGCAGCAACCAGCTCTCCAGGTAACCGAACTTCGGGTGGTTGGCCCCACGGGCCATGTACAGGCCGAAATCCGTCACCGTGAACGTGTCCACGTCGCGCAGGTACCCCTTCGGGTCCGTGTTCGTCTTCGACATCGTGTCGAAGGTCTCCTGCTTGACGGGGTGGAGATCCACGGCAGAATCTGCCGCGCCCGGGGTTACCTGGGGGCCTGTGCCAGTCATCTCGATCGCCTTTCCTACATCCGGCGTCCTACTTCACCGTCGCCGTCAGGGCCACCGGTGCGAAGCGGCAGGACTTCCCGCCTGTCTTCACCGCACCGTCGACCACTGCCAGAACGGGTCCGGGGCCCGTGGAGGCCACCCCGGACAAGGTTGCCGGTCCTGTGGGATTAATCCCGTTATTGCCCAGAGGCGTTACACCGCTGCGCAGCGAGCCAACATTCACCCAGTACACATTCATCTGGCCCTGCTGCTTCTCCGCAGCTCCCGTGCCCAGGGCGGTGAAGACGAACGTGCTCTCCCCGGCCTTCGGCGCCGGCTGCGGAGAGTTCGCCGGTCCCGGCACCGCGATAACGGACCCTGTGGAGTGCAGGCCCGGGCCCATGCAGTTCAGCGACACCGTTGGCCAGTACCCCTGGCGAAACGCCGGGCCGTTCGTCGGCAGGGCCGGTCCACCGGTCTGCCCCTTCCCGGCGGTGAACCCGACCGCTGCCAGAAGTGCGTCGCGCACCTGCGGCGGCACCCACGGCTGGCTAGCAAAATCGGTCACGGCGCGCTGGACCTGCGGGGTGGGGCGGCCGAGATCGTCGATAATTTGCGACGACGTGACGTTCGATAGATCCGGCAGTCCCGGGGCAGCGCTCTGCGCGGAGGCGGGAGCGGCCGCACCGGCCACGAGCCCGGCGGCGAGCATGGTCGCCGCAGCAGCAGCCTTCACAGGGCGCGACGGCACTGGCAGGGCCGGCAGGGCGGGGAGCTTCTTCAGCTTCATGGGAGTTGGGTCCTTCGCGTCGGGAAAGTAACGCATTATCACAGGACACTTTAGTTACTTTGAAAACAATTGCAACATAAATATCAATAGTATTCTTACGTCCCAATGTCGGGATTGGGGCGGGCGTTGCGTGTTGTTTCCTGGGTCCTGCTCCGCGTGTGTTGAGTTCTCTGTTGGGTTCTGTCTTCAGTTCGGCTGCGCCCCGACATCGCGTTACCCACCGTATGCGGGTAGGGTTTAACCGTTCAAGCGGGGCTGCCGTTGCGGTGGCGTCGTCACGCAAAAGCAAGAAGGAGCAGATCCGCAGTGTCGCACCCCGAATTCCGCAACGTCGCTATCGTCGCGCACGTTGACCACGGCAAGACCACCCTCGTCAACGGCATGCTGGAGCAGTCCGGCGTGTTCGGTGACCACGGCGAGGTCGCGGACCGCGTCATGGACTCCGGCGATCTCGAGTCCGAGCGCGGCATCACCATTCTGGCGAAGAACACATCCATCCGCCGCAAAGGCGCGGGCAAGGATGGCCGCGATCTAGTTATCAACGTCATTGACACGCCGGGCCACGCGGACTTCGGCGGCGAGGTGGAGCGCGGCCTGTCCATGGTCGACGGTGTTGTTCTGCTTATCGACGCCTCCGAAGGACCCCTCCCGCAAACCCGCTTCGTCCTGGGCAAAGCGCTCGAGGCGAAAAAACCCGTGATCATCTGCGTGAACAAGACCGACCGCCCGGACGCGCGTATCGACGA
This sequence comes from Corynebacterium genitalium ATCC 33030, assembly GCF_000143825.1. NCBI lineage: Bacteria > Bacillati > Actinomycetota > Actinomycetes > Mycobacteriales > Corynebacteriaceae > Corynebacterium > Corynebacterium genitalium. Next base: position 2,057,138 of record NZ_CM000961.1, on the reverse strand, counting down.
AGTCGTCGACGAGGCCCAGGACCTGCTCCTCGAGCTCGGCGCGTCATTGGAGGATCCGGATGCGGCTGAAGCCGCAGAGAACCTGCTCGAGCTGCCGGTGCTCTACGCCTCCGGCCGCGCCGGCCGTGCCTCCTTCAACAACCCGGGTAACGGCGGCCTGCCGGACAACGACGACCTGCAGCCGCTTTTCGACGTCATCTACGACGTCCTCCCCGAACCCTCCGCCGACATCGATGCCCCGTTCCAGGCGCAGGTCACCAACCTAGACTCCTCGTCCTTCCTGGGCCGTATCGCGTTGATCCGCGTGTACCGCGGCAGCGTGAAGAAAGGCGACAACGTCGCCTGGGTCCACTACGACTCTGACGGCAACGAGCACGTCAAGAACGTCAAGATCGCCGAACTGCTGGTCACCGAAGGTCTTGAGCGTGTTCCGGCCCAGGGCGAGGTCGTCGCCGGCGACATCGCCGCGGTGTCCGGCATCGACGAGATCATGATCGGCGACACCCTGTGCGACCCGGAGCACGTCGAGGCCCGCGAGCGCATCAAAATCGACGATCCCGCAATCTCCATGACCATCGGCGTGAACACCTCCCCGATGGCCGGCCGCGGCGGTGGCGACAAGCTCACCGCCCGCATGGTCAAGGCGCGCCTGGACCAGGAGCTGATTGGTAACGTCTCCATCAAGGTGCTGCCGACCGACCGCCCCGACGCGTGGGAGGTCCAGGGCCGCGGCGAAATGGCCCTGACCGTTCTGATCGAGACGATGCGCCGCGAAGGCTTCGAGCTGACCGTGGGCAAGCCGCAGGTGGTCACCAAGGAGATCGACGGCAAGACCTATGAGCCCTACGACCACATGGTCATTGACACTCCGTCCGAGCACCAGGGTGCTGTCACCCAGCTCATGGCCAACCGCAAGGGCCAGATGACCGCCATGGGCAACTCTGGCGCCGGTGACTGGGTCCGCATGGAGTTCGACGTCCCGTCCCGCGGCCTGATTGGCTTCCGCACGACGTTCCTCACCGAGACCCGCGGCGCTGGTATTGCCAACAGCTACTCCATCGAGCACCGCCCGTGGGCAGGGGAGATCAAGGGCCGCCCGACTGGCTCGCTCGTTGCCGACCGTTCCGGCCAGGTCACCGCCTACGCGTTGACGCAGCTGGCAGACCGTGGCGATTTCTTCGTCGAGCCCGGCGCGGAAACCTACGAGGGCATGGTCGTCGGCGCGAACAGCCGCGACGAGGACATGGACATCAACATCACCAAGGAGAAGAAGCTGACCAACATGCGTTCTGCCACCGCAGACGCAACGGTCACGCTGGCCAAGGCCAGGACCCTCTCCCTGGATGAGGCCATCGAGTTCTGCGACGACGACGAGTGCGTCGAGGTCACGCCCGAGGTCATGCGCGTGCGCAAGGTGATCCTCAATTCCACCGAGCGCGGCCGTGCACGTTCTCGTGCCAAGCAGATGAACAAGTAGCATTAGCGCGCATGAAAGCAGTTCGCTTGACGACGGTCACGCTCGCGTCGATAAGCCTGCTCTCCTCGTGCGCAGCCAACCCGGGCCCGCCCCCGATCGTCGAAGAGACGGTGACCACGGAGACAGCGACGACGACCGTCCAGCCCGGCCCGACGCGGTCACAAGTCCAGGTCGGGGTGCAGCCGCTGCGCAACGGGCTCAACCCGCACCTCATCGCCGATGAGAATTCGACGGTGCAGGATATTGCTGAGCTCACCCTGCCCAGCGCGTTCGTGGACGGGAAGATGAACACTGATCTGCTCGTCAGCACCAGCGAGCTGCCCGCCGGCGAGGGTGACGAGGACGCGGCAATGACCGTGCGCTACGAAATCAGCCCGGCCGCCCAATGGTCCGACGGCAGTCCCATCACCGGCGCCGACTTCGCCTACCTGTGGCGTGGCATGACCTCCACGCCGGGCACGGTCGACCCGGCCCCGTACCGTGCCGTGAGCGACGTGCGGGTCTCGGGCGGAGGCGGCAAGATCGTCGACGTCGTTTTTGACGAGCCGGTCGGCGATTGGCAGGGAATGTTCCGCAACCTGCTGCCGTCACACCTGCTCGATTCGACCGCAGCCGATTTCGCAGCGGCGCTCGCAGACTCGATCCCAGCTTCGGCCGGCCGCTACATGGTCGACCAAGTCGACCGCGGCAGTGGCATCATCACGCTGAACCGCAATGACAGGTTCTGGGGGCAAAGCCCGGCGAGCATTGACATTCTGACGCTGAATTCGGTGCGCTCCACCGAGCAGGTCGCCGACCGTTTGCGCGCCGGCCAGCTCGCCTTCGTCGATCACGTGCCGGGGGAGACATCGGCCGACGCGTACTCCCTCATCCCCGGAACCCAAGTCCGCACGGAGCGCGGACCACGAGAATTAGGCCTGGTCATGAGCGTCGATTCGCCCATTCTCAATGACCTTGCGGCACGCGAGGAGCTGCGCTCGCTTATCGACGTCCCCCTCATCGCCCGCATCGCCTCCTCCCGCTCCCGCGACGTCGATGCCGCCGAAGCGACTCCGGCGTTGGGTCGAGAAGCGGGAGAGTTGCGCGCGGCCGTCGATAAGCACAGGCCGTTGCGCATCGCCGCCGACCCGCGCGATGACGAGTCGATGCCGGCCACCAGAGCGCTCGTGGACATCCTCAACGGCGAAGGGATCTCCGCGGAGACCGTCGCCGCCGACATGACCGATATTGCGGAGCGACTGCCTGCCGGTGAGATCGATGCGGTGATGAGCTGGTCGTTCACCAACAGCTCGACTGCGTGGGCCAGCAAGGTCCAATGCCCCTACACCGCCGCAACGGAAGCCGGGGACAGCGGCGCCCAGGACAGTGGCGGCGATGGGGCCAACGGCAACGACGCAGGCGGTGCGGGCGCTGACCGCTACGCCTCCGGCAACCTGAGCGGATTATGCACCCCGGACACGGACCGACTAGCCGAGGCAATTCTCGCCGGCGACATCTCCAGCCAACAAGCCCGCGAACAGGTCACCGCCGCTACCGCAATCGAAGCCGTGTGGGTGCCGGTACTGCGCGAGCGCCGGATCATCGTCCTGGGGCAAGGCATCATTGGCCCGTCGCCGAACTTGGAAGAATGGGACCGTGGCCTTGCCGGGGCCGACACATGGAAAGAGGACACAACTGCCAATGAGCAACGCACCACAGAACCCGAGTAACCCCCGCCCCAACGCGCACGCTGATCGTAGAGACCTCACTGGGTACCGCGTCGTCGCCGTCCACGCCCACCCGGACGATGAATCCATCTCCACCGGCGGCGCCCTCGCTGACCTGTCTCGCCGCGGGGCCGACGTCCTCGTTGTGACCTGCACGCTCGGCGAGGAAGGCGAAGTCATCGGCGAGACCTACCAGGGCCTCGTCGACGACCAGGGCCGGGGCGCCAACCAGTTGGGCGGCTTCCGCATCCACGAGCTGGCCCGCGCGTTGGACATCCTCGGCGTGCGCGGCGAGTTCCTCGGCGGGGCGGGGCAGTACAGGGATTCGGGGATGGCGGGGTCGCTGGCGTCACGCAATGCGCGGGCACTCGTGAACTCGGGGCAGCGCGCGATCGACGACCTTGCCGCCGTCTTCGAACGGGAACGGCCCCACCTCGTGCTCACATACGACCCCAACGGCGGTTACGGCCACCCCGACCACATCCGCGCCCACGAGATCACGCACGCCGCCGCCGACCAGATCGGGGGATTACCGCGCATTCTCTGGGCCGCGCGCCTGCGCAGCGAGCTTGAAGCTGAAATCGCCGATGTGGTCCCCGCAGGCTGGACCCGTCCTGCGCCGGGCGAGCTCGATGCCGTCGATACTAGCGACACCTGGGTGGAGATGAACGACACCGTCTACGCCGCCAAGATCGACGCCATGCGCGCCCACGCCACCCAGATCTGGATTGCCGACGGCTCCACCTCCACCACCAACCCCCACGCCGCCTTCGGCCGCGCCCCCTCCGCCGACGTGACCACCTACGCGCTGTCCAATCTCATTGCTCAGCCCGTCATTCGCCGCGAGCACTACCAGCTCGGGGCCGGGCAGCCGCTGGACCACGGTGCTGACCTGCTCAGCGGCATCGCGCTGTGACGCCCGAGCCACCCATGCGCAGGGAGCCGCAGGTCCGCACTGACTTCAGCCCCTCCGAAGCACGCCGGGCCATCGCGTGGCTCAGCATCGGCGCGATGATCGCCGTGCTGCTGCAAGTCACCTCCATCAACACCGCGTGGGGGATCCCGTCTATCGCTACCGCGTTCCTCTTTCAGGGGGTGGTCACGCGGACGGGGCGGTTGTGGACGTCGAAAAGCGTGCGCGTGCTCGTGCCGACCCTCGTGTGGGCCGCCTGCTTTGCAATGCTCTATTTCGGCGTCGACGTCACCAGCGATATCCTGAACAACAATTCCATTCGCGCACTCGCGCTGTTAACCGCCGGTTGCCTCGGAGGGGTTTGGCCCCTCCTACGGCGCAAGTGACATACTTGACGGGCAACAGGAAAACCCAGAGGAGCAACAATGACCTACATCATCGCCGAACCGTGCGTTGATCTGCTCGACCGCGCATGCGTCGAAGAATGCCCCGTCGACTGCATCTACGAGGGCAAACGCATGCTCTACATCCACCCCGACGAGTGCGTGGACTGTGGCGCCTGCGAGCCCGCCTGCCCGGTCGAAGCCATCTTCTACGAAGACGACCTGCCCGAGGAGTGGAACGACTACTACGACGCTAACGTCGCATTTTTCGACGAGCTCGGCTCCCCAGGCGGAGCGGCTGCCGCCGGCAAGTACGACTTCGACCACCCATTCGTGGCCGCGCTGCCGCCGATGCGGGAGTCCTAAATGCCGCGCAGCCCGCTCTCCTCGACCCTGCCTGACTTCCCGTGGGACACGATCCTCGACGTCAAGAAGAAGGCGGCCTCCCACCCGGACGGTTTGATTGACCTGTCCGTGGGCGGGCCCGTGGATCCGGTGCCCCCGACGATCCAGCTCGCCCTCGCAGAGAATGCTGCCGCGCCCGGATACCCGCAGACCATGGGCACCCCGGAGCTGCGCGAGGCGATCGTGTCGGCTCTGGAGCGCCGCTTCGGCATCGCGGGGCTGAACGAGAAATCGGTTCTGCCGACGATCGGCCTGAAAGAGGCCGTCGCGTGGCTGCCGACGCTGCTCGGGCTGCGCGGCGAGACCGTGGTCATCCCAGAAGTGGCGTACCCCACCTACGAAGTCGGGGCACTCATCGCAGGGTGCAACATCGTGCGTTGCGACGATCCCGCCGACGCCCCCCGCGACGCCGCCCTGGTGTTCATCAACTCGCCCTCGAACCCGACCGGCGCCCTGGCATCGGTGGAGCAGCTGCGAGCGTGGGTTGAGTTTGCCCGCGACACCGGCGCGATCGTGGCCTCCGACGAGTGCTACCTCTACCTCGGCTGGACCACCGACCCAGTGTCCATCCTGCACCCGTCCGTGACTGACGGGGACAACACCGGGCTGCTCGCGCTGCACTCGCTGTCGAAGACCTCGAATCTCGCCTCCTACCGCACCGGCATGATCTCCGGCGACGAGAACCTGGTCCAAGAACTGCTGGAGGTGCGCAAACACGCCGGCCTGATCGTGCCTGGCCCGATCCAGCACGCAATGACCGCAGCACTGAGTAGCGACCTCCATGAGGAGCTGCAACGGTCGGTGTACGCCACCCGCCGCGTCGAGTTGCTGAAGGCTTTGCCCGGCGCTGGGTTCACGGTCGATGCATCCGACGCTGGCCTCTACCTCTGGGTGCGCCGCGAAGGCATGAACTCCCGCGAGGCGCTCGACTGGCTCGCCGAGCGCGGCATCCTCGCCGCACCGGGCGATTTTTACGGCCCTGCCGGCGCTCAGCACGTCCGCATTGCGCTGACCGCGACGGACGAGCGCATCGATGCCGCAGTCGCCCGCCTAGCGCAGTAGCGCTTCTGGTTCGTCGCAGCCGCGTCCACGGGCGGTTCGACCGGTTCGTGAGCAAGATAACGCCACGACAATCCCAGAGTTCGCGCGCTACCAGAGTAATGTTGCCGGGAAGTTGCGCGTCGATTCGGGCGCCACTGAGGACTAAGGACGCTCATTGACGGACACTGTGACACCGGCCGAACCACGGCCAGCTGAGGGCGGCGGGAGTACCGCTGTCCGCTTCGCTAACGGCGCACGAGAATTCATCAAATTCGGGATTGTCGGCGGGTCAGGGGTCTTCGTCAACCTTGCGGTGGTTTATGTAGTCAAGAAGGCGCTCGAGCTCGGGTGGGATATCCACGAGAACGAAGTCTTCATGAACTTGTTCGGCACGCGGTGGAACGTCCGCTGGTACCACGTCATCATGACCATTGCGTTTGTGGTGGCAAACACGTGGAACTACCAGCTCAACCGGTCGTGGACGTTCCGCAATGTGCCGAAGAAGTCGTGGTTGCGCGGCTATTTCCCGTTCATGACCACGGGCATTGTCGCATTCCTCGTAAGTCAGACCGTGGCGACGTTGCTGATGAATCCGACATCGCCCATCGCGCTTTCCGACGACATCTTCGACAACTCCACCGGCTTCCGCACAAAATTCTACTGGTCCGCCGCGATTTCGACCCTGGTGGCGATGCCGGTCAACTTCGTCATCAATAAACTCTGGACGTTCGGGAAACCGAAAAGCCCCCTCGCTGTCGTCTAGACCGGCTTCGCCGCCCCTCGAGCTCGCCGCCCTTCGAGTTCCCGCAGTCTAAGCGGCGGCAACTGCAGGACCGAAGAGAGCGTCCATGGCGCCGAACCTATGCCGCTGGTTGGTGCGCACGGTGCCGTACGGGGAGACCCATACTGGCCGGCCGGCGCGGATTGCAATGTGGCCTCGGGAGCGGCGCACGTCCGGGGTGTCGTCGTTAATACGGTTGTGGTAGCGGCACAGCGGAACCAGGTTGGCGATGTTAGTCTCCCCGCCGCGCGCCCATGCTTCCGCGTGATGGACTTGGCAGAAGTCGGCAGCATGGTGGCAGTCCGGGTGAGCGCACATCGGCTGGATTGCCTTGGCCAGGTCGCGTTGCTTGGCGTTGGCCAGACGCTCAGTGCGGTACAGATTCACGGCGCCTTCGGTGGGGTGGAACACTGCGGCTTCCATCTCGTTGCCGCCGGTGGCGATGAACCGGTCCATGAATTCCTTGCCGGTCATGGTGGTGCCGTCGGTCAAGCCGAGGATGACATCGTCGCCGTCGCCGCGCACAATACGCGTCCATTCCGGCAGGGGAACAAGGAGCATGGGGCGGGGTGAGGCTTCGGGGACGCTGCCGTCGCCACGCAATAAGGCGATGAGCTTGCGGGCCATGTGCGCCCCTGGAGATTCGTTAGCACCCATGCCGGCCGTAAGAACGTGCTTGAGGTCGGCGAGGAAGCGTTTACCGGTCGTCAGGGTCAGGGTGGCCATGTCGTCGTCGCCTTCACTGATGGTGGCGCGCTCCTGGCGCGCGGGTGGGTTTTTCGGCGGGACGATCTTCTTGATCAGTGCTCCCAAGGCTTTGAAAGTGCGGGTGGTGCGGCTGGCGGCGTCGAGAAGCTTCAGGCGCATGGTGTGGCGGCGTGTCGCGTGCTTGATGTGCGCGATGGAGCGCTCAATCTTCGCGAGCATGCCCACGGAGAGGCCCAAGCGCATCGCTTTGTTCGAGGCTTTCTCGCGCTTGGCTGCAGATAAGCCATCGCCGAAGTAGGCGTCATGGACAAGTTTCCAGTTGTTCACCACCGACGGCTCCACGCCGGCGCTGAGTGCTTGCTGTTTGTTGAAATCTTTCAACGCCCCCAACCTTGGGGCGCTGAACGCGCTGACAAGGTCATCGAAAGTTTCCATGCCTCAAACGCTAAAAGCCCCGCACAAGGCGGGGCAAGAGCGTGCACACTGCAGTGCGCAACGGGAGTTAGTTCTTGTGCAGTTCTTCGTTGAGCTCGACGGCGTGTGCGCGGGAAGCCTCGACGGCGCCGGTCAGGGAGTTGCGGCGGAACAGGATGTTGTTGTGGCCGGACAGCTCGACGGCCTTGACCTCGTCGCCGGCGGAGCGGCCTAGGTCGGCGGCGATGTTATCGGTGATGACGACCTTGGTGCCGGCGGTGACGTAAAGGCCGGCCTCAACGGTGCAGTTGTCGCCGAGCGAGATGCCGATGCCGGCGTTGGCGCCGAGCAGGCAGCCTTCGCCGATCTTGATGGTTTCCTTGCCGCCGCCGGACAGGGTGCCCATGATGGAGGCGCCGCCGCCGATGTCGGTGCCGTCGCCAACGACCACGCCAGCGGAAATGCGGCCTTCGACCATGGAGGCACCGAGGGTGCCGGCGTTGAAGTTCACGAAGCCTTCGTGCATGACGGTTGTGCCTTCGGCCAGGTGGGCACCGAGGCGGATGCGGTCGGCGTCGCCGATGCGCACGCCGGACGGCACAACGTAATCGACCATGCGGGGGAACTTGTCTACGGAGTAGACAACGACCGGGCCCCTGGCTGCCAGGCGACCGCGTACGACCTGGAAGTCAGACACCTCGCACGGACCGTAGTTGGTCCATACGACGTTGGCCAGCAGACCAAACAGCCCGTCGAGGTTCGCCTCGTGCGGCTTGACTAGGCGGTGGGATAGCAGGTGGAGGCGCAGGTACGCGTCGTATGCATCTGCGGGGGCATCGCTTATCGACGCAATCCGCGTCTCCACTGCCACACGCGCCACCCCACGATCCTCATCCGGCCCGGCCAGGTCTTCGAACTGCTGCGGGGTCTCTTCGAGGCGCGTGGTGCCGGCTTCGGTGACGGACTCCCCAATCTTCGGGGCCGGGTACCAGACATCCAGAACGGTTCCGTCGTGGGTGACGGTGGCCAGGCCCTTAGCAATTGCGGTGGTCATCTCTGTATCAGCTCTTTCTGCTCAGTGATGCGACGTGTCTACGGGGGACACGTCGCGTTGTTTCCGTGAGCCAGCTTAGAGAATCGGGGGCGATATCTCAGCTTTGGCACGCGTGAAACGCTATTAGGCAGAGGTTTTGTTCCCGTCCGGTGCGATTTCAGCGTTGTTTTTGACGCTTCTACCGCGGGTGAGAAGGGACAAGCCCACCAGCACGAGGGAGAGGATGGTGACGGAGATGACTTGGGGGCGGGCGGAGGCGTCGAAAAGCATCAGGACGACCAGGCCGAGGAGCGCGGCGAGCGTGACCCACGGGACCCAGGATGCGCCGCGGACCTGGACGGCGGAGTCGGCGATGCCCGGCTTGAGCTTGATGTAGCTCAGCGTGATCATGATCCACACCACGATGAGGCAGCCACCGGTGGCGTTCATGATGAAGTCGATCATGCCCGGCGGGTTCCACCACTGCAGACCGACAGCCACGAAGGCGAAGAAGACGGAGACGAGCACCGAGTTGATCGGCACGCCGCGGGCGTTGGTGCGCGCCATCCAGCGCGGAGCGTCACCTTCGAGCGCCTGCTGGTAGGCCAGGCGGGACGTGCCGTAGACCTGCGCGTTGAAGGCCGAGAGCAGCGCCAAGACGATGACGGCCTCCATGAAGCCGGCCGCGCCCGGGATGTTGGCCATGTCCAGCACCTGAGTGAAGGGGGATTCTGCGGCGGTGTCCGCGCCGTCGATCTGCGCGTAGGGAAGCAGCAGGATGATCACGATGACCGAGCCGATGTAAAATAGCGCGATACGCCAGATGATGGAGTTGACGGCGTTGCGCACGTTGCGGGCGGGGTCCTCGGATTCGGCGGCGGCGATGGTGACCACCTCGATGCCTCCGAACGCGAAGGCGACGGCGAGAAGGCCGGCGGCGATACCGGCGATGCCGTTGGGGGCGAAACCGGATTCGGTCACGTTGGAGAACCCGACGAAGCCGTTGGCGGGCAACAGGCCGAGCCATAGGGCGGCACCAATGACCAGGAAGAGCAAGATGACGGCGACCTTGATCATGGCGAACCAGTACTCGAACTCGCCGAATCCCTTGACCTGCGCGAGGTTGACGGCGGTGAGAATGCCCACGACGACGAGCGCCGGAATCCACTGCGGCACCCCGAACCAGCCCGCCATGATGGCGGATGCGCCGGTGATCTCCACACCGCACGCCATGATGAGCAGGAACCAGTAGATCCAGCCGAGGAGGAAGCCCGCCCAGTGGCCGTACGCTTGGCGTCCGTACGTCGCGAAAGACCCTGACGACGGGCGTGCCGCCGCCATCTCACCCAACATGCGCATCACGGAGATGACGACGATGCCGGCGATGACGTAGGCCAGCAAAATCGCCGGCCCCGCTGCGCGGATGCCCACGCCGACGCCGAGGAACAGGCCCGCACCGACGGCCGTGCCCAGGCCCATGAGCGTGAGGTGGCGCGACTTCAGGCCGCTGCCGAGTTCAGAATTCGCGTCGTTGGTCAACGCGGTGGGGGTTGCGGTGGCGCCGTGGTTGGCACCGGAGTCAGGTCCGGAGGTGTTAGCGGCAGTAGTCATCGGCGGGGTCCTTCGGTGGTCTTGGTTGTGTTTTCGGCGCGGCGGCGCTTGAACGCGCCGGTGTTGGTCCAGATCAGCCCGGCAACGGTGATCACGGTGACAACGACGGCGACGGCAATGACCTGGAAGCGGCCGCCGTCGTCGGTAAGCATGAGTACAACAATCCCAGCAGCCAGCGCAATGGTTGCCCACGGCAAGACAGACGGGGCCCACATGCGGACATCGGTCAGCTGGCCGGAGGCCTCCAGGCGCGGGTGGAGGCGCAGGAACGAGAACGCGATGGCGAACCAGATCACGATCAAGCAGCCGCCGACGGCGTTGAGCAGGAAGGCGAGCAGCCCCGGCGGGTTCCAGTATTGGAGGGCGACGGCGACGAATCCGAAGATGACGGAGACGATGACGGCGCGCAGGGGGACGCCGCGGGCGTCGGTAAGCGAAAAGGCGCGGGGGGCGTCGCCACGCACGGAGAGGTTGTGCAGGAAGCGCGAGGAACCGTAGATCTGCGTGTTGCACGCGGACAGCAGCGCGACGACGATGACCGCCTCCATAATGCCCACGGCGCCGGGGATGTTGGCCAGGCGCAGCACGGCGGTGAAGGGCGATTCGGAAGCGTCGGACGCGCCGCCGATCTGGTTGAACGGCAGCAACAGCACGATGAGCAGCACGGAGCCGATGTAGAAGACGGAGATGCGCCAGATGATGGTGCGGATCGCGGAGTGGACGGCGACCTCGGGGTCTTCGGATTCGGCGGCAGCGATGGTGACCAGCTCAATGCCGCCGAAGGCGAACGCGACGGCGAGCAGCGCGGTAGCCACGCCGCCCCAGCCGTTGGGCATGAAGCCGACGTCGCTGACATTGGACAGGCCGACAAACGACGTGCCCGGCAGCAGTCCCAGCCACAGCGCGACGCCGAGAATCAGGAACGCCACGATGACTACGACTTTGATCAGCGCGAACCAGAACTCGAACTCGCCGAAATTGCGCACGGCCGCGAAGTTGATCAACGTGAACACGACAATCGCCACAAGCGCCGGAATCCACGGCGAGATGCTGAACCAGGCGGCGATGATAGCGGAGGCACCGGTGATCTCCACGGCCATGATCATGATCATCATGAACCAGTACAGCCAGCCGATAAGGAAGCCGGCCCAGGGCCCGAACGCTTCCTCGGCATAGGTGGAGAAGGTGCCCGACGACGGGCGCGCGGCGACCATCTCGGCGAGCATCTGCATGACGCACACGGTGATGGCGCCAGCAATGATGTAGGCGATGAGCACGGCGGGGCCGGCGGCCTGAATTCCGACACCAGTGCCCAGGAATAGGCCGGCGCCGATAGCTGAGCCGAGTCCCATCATGGTCAGGTGACGGGTTTTCAGCCCGGCGTTCAGGGATGTTGACATAAATGTCAAGTCTAGGAATAGCGGGGGCTGACCAAGAAATCAGGGGAGGACTTCGCGTTACTGCGCGCGCTGCTCGCGGATCACCGGTGTGGCGCTGTGCGCTTCGTTGGTGATGGTGATGTCGGACTGGCCGTTGATGGTGCGGGCGGGAACATAGGATTCGAAGCCGGTGCCGATGCGTGAGTCATGGAGAATGGTGCCCGGTTCGAGCATGACGCCGGCGCCGATTTCGCAGCGGTCGCCCAGGTCGAGGTCAATGATGCCGGCGGAGGGGTGGATGATGCAGTCCGCACCAATGTGGAGCGGGGTGCGGTTGGATCCGCCGGAGCGGCCGGCCATGACGAGCGACGATAGGCCAAGGTCGGAGCCGCCGCCGACGACGCACGCCGATGACAGTCGCCCCTCGATCCGGGCGGCGCCGAGTGTTCCGGAGTTGTAGGAGACGTAGCCTTCGCGGTTCACACTGGTGCCTTCGGCGAGGTAGGCGCCAAGGCGGACGCGCTCGGCCTCGGCGATGGTCACACCGGTGGGCACGACGTAGTCGACCATGCGGGGCAGCCGCTCGATGCCGTAGACGTGAATGGTGCCGCGGGCGCGCAGGTTGGTGCGCACGTACTCGAAGTCGTCGGGCAGGCAGGGTCCTTTGTTCGTCCACGCCACGGGCACGAGGTGCTCGAGGCAGTCGGTCATGTTGATTTCCAGCGGCCGCACCTTGCGGTGGGAGAGCAGGTGCAGGCGCAGGTAGACGTCATGCGCGTCGACGGCGGGGGCATCCAGGTCGGCGATTTCAGTGAGGACGGGCACCACTTCAACGCGGCGGTCCCTGTCCATCCCGACGAGGTTGAGCAGTCGCTGCGAAAGGTCGTTGGCGCTGACGCGGCGGGTGGAGGGGGCGAGGATGTCGGCGGGGTCGCCGATAAGCGACACGGAGGGGTACCAGCTGTCCAGCACGGTACCGTCGGCGGCGATGTTGGCGATTCCTACTGCGCGTGCGGATTGACCCATGCGTCTCATCGTACGAAAGGCCAGTGGTGGTCGCGCGCTAAGATCGCCCACGTGACGTTAGATCTATTTCAGGACCCTGTTGAGCTGACGAAAGCGCTGATCGACATCCCATCGCCGTCGCATGAGGAAGAGAAGATCGCCGATGCGATCGAGGAGGCTTTGTGCGCGTTAGGCGGCGTGGAGGTGATCCGGCGCGGCCACACTCTCATCGCGCGCACGCACCGCGGGTTGGGGCAGCGGGTTGTGCTGGCTGGGCACATCGATACGGTGCCGATCGCCGACAACGTCCCGCACCGAGTTGAAGGCGATACGCTGTTCGGCTGCGGCTCGGTGGACATGAAATCGGGCCTGGCCTGCTATTTGCACGCGTTCGCCACGCTTTACGACGCTTCTTCCCTCACCACCGACCTGACCCTGATCTGTTACGAAGCCGAAGAGGTCGCCGCCCAATACAACGGCCTGGCGCACTTGGAGCGAGATTGCCCGGAGCTGTTCGACGGCGACTTGGCGCTGCTCGGCGAGCCGTCAGGGGCGATTATCGAGGCTGGATGCCAGGGCACGATCCGCGTGTTCGTCGATGCCCGCGGCACCCGCGCCCACTCGGCACGCGCGTGGCTGGGACACAACGCCATTCACGATCTAGCCGGGGTGCTCGGCCGCGTGGCGGCCTACGAGCCGCGCACGGTCACCATCGCCGGGTGCGAGTACCGCGAGGGCCTCAACGTCGTGGGGATAAGCGGGGGAGTGGCCACCAACACCATTCCGGATGAGGCGCGGCTGACAGTGAACTTCCGCTTCGCTCCGGACCGCTCGTTGGAGGACGCCAAGGCGCACCTTGAGTCCGTCCTAGACATTGACGAGAGCCTTGAACTCACCTACGACGATGCGGTCGGCGGCGCTCTGCCGGGTCTCGACGACCCCGTCGCGAAGGGTCTGCTGCGCGCCGTCGGCGGGAACTTCCGTGCCAAGTTCGGATGGACGGATGTGTCGCGGTTCTCTAGTCTGGGGGTTCCGGCCGTGAACTTCGGCCCCGGCGACCCCGGCTTTGCCCACAAGATTGATGAGCAGTGCCCGGTGGACCAGATCCGCACCGTCGCCGACTCTCTGCGCGAGTTCCTCGCTCCGCAGAGTAGGTAAGAGCTGGCAGATGCCGGCCACCTTATAAGTTCAGCACCCCCGCACCCTACGCAAAGGCAAGTTTCCCCCGTGGCCCCACAGATCACACCCCGCCCGGACAGAAACCGCACGCTGTCCGGCCCGATTCTCAAGCGCAATAGAGATAAGGACGGGAGTTCGACCTACGATCAGCGCCTGCTCGAGATGGGCCGCGCCGATCACGATTGGAAGCACGCGGATCCGTGGCGCGTCATGCGCATCACCAGCGAGTTCGTCTCCGGTTTTGATGCACTGCAGGATCTGGGCTGGGCCGTGACTGTTTTCGGGTCGGCACGCCTGGGCGAGGGCACCCCGGAGTACGAGCAGGCCCGCGAGTTGGGCAAGGCCCTTGTTGACGCTGGGTACGCCGTCATCACCGGCGGCGGCCCCGGCCTGATGGAAGGCCCGAACCGTGGCGCGCACGAGGCAGAAGGCATGTCCGTCGGGCTGGGTATTGAGCTGCCGTTCGAGCAGGGCCTCAACGACTGGGTCGACCTGGGTCTGAACTTCCGCTACTTCTTCGCCCGCAAGACGATGTTCTTGAAGTACTCCCAGGGCTTCATCTCGCTTCCCGGCGGCTACGGCACGATGGACGAGGTCTTCGAGGTCCTCTGCATGATCCAGACCGGCAAGGTGACCAACTTCCCGATGGTCCTGTTGGGCACCGAGTTCTGGTCCGGCTTGGTGGACTGGATCCGCGGTCAGCAGCTCGCCCGCGGCCTGATCTCTCCGGGTGATGATGAGCTTTTCCTTGTCACCGACTCCGTCGAAGAAGCCGTGGAGTACATTTGCGCGTCCCACCGCGAGATGACCGACCCGCGGAACATTCACACGCCGCACCAAGCCTGATGGGTGAGATGGCCCGGATCATGGGCATCCTCAACCGCACCCCGGACTCCTTCTACGACAAGGGTGCGACGTATGCCTTCGACAGCGCCGTCGAGCGAGCCCGCCGAATAGTCGCCGAGGGCGCGAGCATTATCGACGTCGGAGGTGTCAAGGCCGGACCCGGCGACACCGTCAGTGTGGCGGAGGAGATCGACCGGATCGTTCCGCTGATTGCTGCGGTCCGCGAGGAAGTCTCCGCAAGCACCGTCGACATTTCCGCCGACACGTGGCGCCCGGAGGTCGCCGAAGCCGCGATTGCGGCGGGCGCCACCATCATCAACGACACGTGGGCGGGCTGGGAGCCGGAGCTCGTCGAGGTCGCCGGCGCCCACAAGGTCGGCTACGTCTGCTCTCACACGGGTGGTGCCACCCCGCGGACACGCCCGCACCGGGTGCATTATGACGACGTGGTCGCTGACATCATCTCCGAAACCACCGCGCTGGCCGAGCGCGCAGTTTCTTGCGGCGTGCCGGAGGACAAGGTCTTCATCGACCCCACACACGACTTCGGCAAGAACACTTTTCACGGCTTGGAGATTCTCCGGCGTGTCGACGAGATCGTCGCCACCGGTTGGCCCGTCCTCATGGCCCTGTCGAACAAGGACTTCATCGAAGAGACACTGGGCAAGAACGGCCAGCCCGTCGGGGAGCGCGTCACCGGAACGCTCGCCGCGACGGCGTGGTGCGCTGCCCGCGGTGTCGCGGCCTTCCGCGTCCACGAGGTCGCCGACACCATGGACGTGCTCTACATGACCGCCGCGATCCAAGGGACTGTACCGCCCCGGGACACCGTCAGAGGACTGGGCTGATGCGCGTTTCAGTCGTGGTGCCGGCGTTGGATGAGGGGGAGACGGTAGGGGGCGTCGTCAAGCAAGCGCGTGCGTCGGGTGCTGATGAAGTTCTTGTCATCGACTCGGATTCGCGCGATGACACGGCGCAGCGTGCGGCAGAGGCGGGCGCGACCGTGGTGAACTGGCGCGACATTGACCCGCAACCTGTGCGCCCCGGCAAGGGGGAGGCGTTGTGGCGCGGGGTGAAGGCGGCGAGCGGCGATGTCGTTGTGTTTCTCGACGCTGATGTCACCACCGTCGAACCGTGGTGGGTCGATACGCTCGCCGCACCGCTCGAGGACCCGGCGATCCACCTGGTCAAGGCCGCGTACCGCCGCGCCAACGACGGCGGCCGCGTCACAGAACTGACCGCGAAACCCCTGCTGCGCCTGTTCTTTCCAGACGTGCCGCAGCTGGACCAGCCACTCGCCGGCGAGTACGCGATTCGCCGCGAGACTGCCCTGCGCCTGCCGTTCGCCGCGGGGTATGGCGTGGAGGCGGGACTGCTTATCGACGTCACCACCCACCACGGCCCCGCATCCGTCACCCAAGTGGACCTCGGGTTGAAAACCCACCGCAACCGGCCGTTGACGGAGCTGACGCAGATGTCCGAAACGGTCGCGCGGACCATTCTGTCGCGCGCAGGGGTGCTCGAGCCGCACGCCGAGCGTCCGCCGTGGGTGCGGTAATATCCCCAGCATGCTGTCTTGGTTGCTGCTCATCCTCGTCATCGCCGCCATCGCCGTGTTCGGCGCGTGGGTGTCCGCGTCGATCTTCGGCCGCGGCGAAGTGCTGCCGCCGATGGATGAGCCGCACGACGTCATGGAAGCCAACCGCGCCGCCGTCGAGGGCGGCCGCATCGACGACATCGCGCTCGAAGTCGTCCCGCGCGGGTACCGCCAGGATCAGGTGGATGCACTCGTGGAGCAGCTCGTCGCCAAGTGCGGGATAGCCCCTGGGGCGGTCCCGGAGCTGGCTCCGGCCGCGCCGAATGAGCGTAAGATTGTAGACACCTTAACCGAGGGTTCTGAGCGAGGATCCTCTCACCTACATGTCGAGGAGTGACACTGCATGGCTGCAATGAAGCCACGTACCGGAAATGGTCCCATGGAGGTTGTGGAGGAAAGCCGCAAGATTGTCATGCGCATTCCGTCCGACGGTGGCGGCCGTCTCGTTGTGGAGCTGAACAACGAAGAGGCGGCTGAGCTGGGCAACCTGCTGCTCGGCGTCGCAGGCGAGTAAGCCGCATGCTGCGAGATATTGTCGACGTTCTCGCTGACCCCGTCGACGGCACACCTTTGCACGGCGCAGATGATTTCGCGCGTCTGGTGTCTGAGTCCGGGCATTCCTACGATGTAGCACGCCAAGGGTATGTCACGCTCGCGTCCGGTGCGGGCATCGCGCATGAGGGTGACAGCCCGGCGATGGTCGTTTCCCGCGAGGCGTTCTTGTCGCGTGGGCACTTCGCGCCGTTCGTGGAGACAGTCACCGAACGCGTCCTCGACGCCCTTGCGCTTAACGACGATTCCTCCGATCCCTCCGCCCCCACCATCCTCGAAGTCGGTGCCGGCACCGGTTACTACCTGGCCCACACGCTCGATGCGGTGGACGGGGCACGCGGGGTCGGTGTGGACATTTCGGTCCCGGCGGCGAAACATCTGGCGAAGTCGCACCCGAGAGTGGGCGCGATCGTCGCGGATGTGTGGCAGGGGCTGCCGGTGCGTGACCAGTCCGTCGACGTGATCACGGTCATCTTCGCGCCGCGCAACCCGGCCGAGTTCGCCCGAGCGCTTGTTGGCGGCGGTGAGGCGATCATTCTCACGCCTCAATCCGGCCACCTCGACGAACTGCGTGAGCCGCTGGGCATCCTCGGCGTCGAAGAGGGCAAAGTCGAGCGAATGCTTGAGCAGGCCGCCGGCTACCTGGAACCGGTCGGCGACGACCCGCACGAATTGATCGAGTTCCCCATGAAGCTCGACCGCGAATCGATTGCCGCCCAGGTGGGCATGAGCCCCTCGGCACGCCATCTCGCCCCGGAGGTTCTCGCCGAGCGCGTCGCCGCTCTACCGGAGACGATGACGGTGACGGCGCGGGCGCAGCTCACCCGCCTCCGGAAGGTCTAGGCGCGAAGGACTTAGCGCGCGGCGTGTTTAGCGCGCAGCGCCGCGGCGCCACTGGTTGAGGATCTGCGCGTCACCGGAGGTGCTCACGCGCAATCCCGTCGCGCCGACCTCGGGCCAGAAGCGGCTGGAGAAGGTGACGGCGCCGCCGCCGGCGAAGATTTCGAGGGCGGAGCCGTCGATAAGCACGGAGATGTGGTCCTCGTCCTCGTCGTCGAGCGAGGCGGAGGCCGGATCACCGTCGTGCCTATCCACGGTGATCTGGTCGCCGGAGTGGGTGATGGTCACGCAGACGTTGTCGGCGGCGTCGACAATCTCGACCTTCACTTCGGAGCCGGCAGGGATGTCGCACATGCCGGTCCACAGCATCGCATGCTCGGTGGCGTCGACGGCGGCGGGCAGGCCCGGAGCGGGGGTCTGGTAGAGCTGCCCGCCGGCGAGGGTGACCACGCGCGGCAGGGACAGGGCGTTGGCCCAGCCTTCCGCTGCCCAGGACGGCTGGGATGTCGGGTCGCCACCGCGACCGGTTTCTGCGAGGAGGCCGAAGATGCGGGCTTCGGCGTAGCGCTCGTCGTCGGAAAGCGTGCCGGGCACGAAGTTGGTGGTGCGGGGGCGGGTGAAGTCGTGGCCGTGGTCGATGCGGCTAAACGGTGCTTTGACGGTGAATTCGTTGCCGTTGAGCTCGCCGATCAGGTAGCCGGATAGGTCCCATTTGTCCAGCTCTTGGGTGAGGAAGAGGACGTCGTAGATGAAGCCGTCGACTTCGTCTCGCAGGCGGAAGATGCGGGGAGCGACGACAGGGACGTCCGAAGGAATGCCGGTGTCGCCGACGAAGCGCAGCGGGCCGATGAGCGTCCAGGTGTCCTCTTCGGCGGATTCGAGCACGACGGGCATGGGGCTGTCGGCCTCACCGGTGCTGGCGAGCATGAGCCAGCCGGATTGGCCCTGCTCACGGTCGTCGGAGGCGCTCCAGTCGGGCACGACACACGGGGAGCGGAAGCGGATGAAGCGGCCTTTGTCTTTCACCACTGGGCCCATGCGGCGCACACCGGGGTCAATCTCGCTGGAGTCGGAGATGTTGTCGCAGAGGGAACCGATGTCGTCGATACGCGCGACCTGGATCGTGGTGCCGGCAGATGTCTCGGACGTGAAGTAGAGGTCGGTGCCTGCGGGTCCAGCGACGACAGAACCGGCGAGCACGCGCGTTTCGCCGCCGACGGGTGCGATGACATCGTTGCACTCGTAGAAGTCGAACGGGTTGCCCTCGGAGAACTTGTGCGCCCAGCGCGCGGGTGCGCCCGGTTCGGCTTCGTACTGGTAGAACAGGTGCCAGTCGTCGCCGTCGCGAAGCATGCCGGCAGCGGCGTCGAGGATGCCGTTGTCCGCAGTGACGTGCAGTTCCGGTCTCAAGGTGCTCAACTGTGCTCCTTTGTTAGATCAGCGACTTGTAAATGTCGACGGTCTCCTGGGCGATCTTGTCCCAGGTGAATTCTTTCTTCACGCGCGCCAGGCCTGCCTGCGCGTAGCGTTTGGTCAGGTCGGCGTCCGCGGCGAGCGTGTTGACGGCCTCGGCCAGATCCTTCTCGAAGGTTTCTGTGTCGTCTTTGTCGTAGTGGACCAGGGTACCTGTCTCACCGTCGACGACAACCTCCGGAATGCCGCCCACGTCGGAGGCGACAACAGCGGTTTCGCACGCCATAGCCTCCAGGTTGACGATGCCCAGCGGCTCATACACCGACGGACAGACGAAGATGTCTGCGGCGGAGTAAATCTCGCGGATTTCTTCCTTCGGCAGCATGTCGGTGACCCAGTACACGCCTCCGCGGCCTTCACGCAGCTTATCGACGAGCGCCTGCGTCTCGTCCGCAATCTCCGGCGTATCCGGAGCACCCGCACAGAGAATGATCTGAATGTCCTCGTCGAAGTCCTGGGCCGCCTTGACCAGGTGGGGGACACCTTTTTGGCGGGTGATGCGGCCGACGAACGCGACGACGGGCTTGGAGGTGTCTACGCCGAGGCGCTCGATGACACCGTTGCTCTCCGCGTCACTAGGGGCGACGCGGTGCCAGTCTTCCGTGTCGATGCCGTTGAGCACGACGTGGACCTTGTCTTCGTCGATGTTCGGGTAGGCCTCGAGGATCGCTTTCTTCATGCCGGTGGAGACACCGATGACCGCGTCGGCGTTTTCCATCGCGTTCTTCTCGGACCAGGAGGAGATGTCGTAACCGCCGCCGAGCTGCTCGCGCTTCCACGGGCGGTCCGGTTCCAGCGAGTGGGCAGTGACCACGTGGGGGACACCGTGCAGGAGGCCAGCAAGGTGGCCGCCCAGGCCGGTGTACCAGGTGTGCGAGTGGACCACGTCGACGTTGTCGGCGGCATGCGCCATCCGGAGACCAGTGGACAGCGTCTTGATCGCGCCGTTGGCCTCGGTCAGTTCCGGGTCGACGCCGTGGACGTAGATGTTCTCGCCCTCGCGCGGTTCGCCCATGCAGTGGACGTCCACGTCGACGATGTCACGCATGAAACGGGTCAGTTCAGTCACGTGGACACCTGCCCCGCCGTACACTTCCGGCGGGTACTCGCGGGTCATCATTCCGACTCTCATGCTTTCCGAGACTAGTGACATTTCAAACCGTGCGCACGGATGGGATTTTCCCTAGTCTGGGCAGTATGAACAGTCGCCAGCCGAATGTCCTCGCCATCGTCCTCGCCGGCGGTGAAGGCAAGCGCCTTTTCCCGCTGACTCTCGACCGTGCCAAGCCTGCCGTGCCCTTTGGCGGTAACTACCGCCTCATCGATTTCGTACTGTCCAACCTGGTCAACGCCGGATATATGCGCATCGCTGTGTTGACGCAGTACAAGTCGCATTCGTTGGACCGTCACGTGGCTACCGCGTGGAACTTCTCCGGCCCGACGCACCAGTACATCGCGTCCGTGCCGGCGCAGCAGCGCCTGGGCAAGCGCTGGTACCAAGGGTCGGCGGACGCGCTGCTGCAGTCGCTCAACCTGATCTTCGACGAGTCTCCGGATTATGTCCTGGTCTTCGGCGCCGACCACGTCTACCGCATGGACCCGGCGCAGATGGTGGAGGACCACATTGCGTCCGGCAAGGAATGCACGGTTGCTGGCATCCGCGTCCCGCGTTCTGAGGCCACGGCGTTCGGGTGCATCCAGGCTGACGAGAACGGCTCCATCACCGAGTTCCTGGAGAAGCCGGCTGACCCTCCGGGCACCCCGGACGACCCGGATGTTACCTACGCGTCGATGGGCAACTACTGCTTCTCCACGGAGGCGCTCATCTCCGCTCTGCGCGAGGACAATGTCAACGAGGCGTCTGAGCACGACATGGGCGGCGACATCATCCCGTTCTTCGTGCGTAAAGGCCAAGCTAATGTTTACGACTTCTCCTCCAACGAGGTTCCGGGCGCGACCGAGCGCGATAAGGGCTACTGGCGTGATGTCGGTACGATCGACAATTTCTACGACGCGCACATGGATCTCATCTCGATCCACCCGGTGTTCAACCTCTACAACAAGTCCTGGCCGATTCACTCGACCGAGGACGAGAACCTGCCGCCGGCAAAGTTCGTCTCCGGCGGTATTGCGCAGGAGTCCATCATTGCGCCGGGTTCGATCATTTCAGGTGCGACGGTGCGCAACTCGGTGCTGTCTACTGACGTGCACGTCGAGGACGGCGCGACGGTCGAATCTTCAGTCCTCATGCCGGGTGTGCGCGTGGGCAAGGGCGCCATTGTCCGCCACGCGATCCTGGACAAGAACGTCTACGTGTCCGACGGCGGCACGGTGGGCATCAACCGTGCCCACGACGAGGAGCGCGAGTTCAAGATCTCTGACGGCGGGGTCACCGTCGTGGGCAAGGGCGAGGTAGTGTACTAGCCTTTTCGCGTCACCAGCGTCACGCCGGCATCCAGCGGCAGACGCGTGACGACGGCCCCCTCAAACCCCTCCACAACCTCATCCGCTTCACGGGCGGCGAGGGTGTCGCGGTCTTTCCGGGAGGGGTCGGCGATGGTGCCGTCGAGAAGCGATCCCACGACCACGAGGGTGCCGCCGGGGCTGAGCAGTGGCCATGCGGCCTCGATCGCGGCCGGCAGGTCGACGGGCTCAACGTCCATGTAAACCACGTGGTACGCCTGCGTGGCCAGGCGGCCCAGCACGTCGACCGGGCGCGAGGGGAGGAACCGGGTGCGCGAGGTGGGGTAGCCCGCTTCGCGGAACAGCGCTTTCGCGCGGTTTTGGTGATCCGCCTCCGGATCGATACAGGTCAATGTGGATTTTTCGGGCAGGCCGTGGAGGATGTGCAGCCCGACGACACCGGCGGCCGGGGTGATCGCCACCGCGCCCGTCGCGCCAGAACCCGCCGCACCTGCGCCTGCAGCCAGGGTGCCCAGCAGGTTGCCGAGGGCGGGGGAGGGGGCGGTGAGGCCGTACTCGGCGGCGTCGGCACGCGCGATGGCATGGTTGGCGTCCATCGGCGCGGATTCGATGTAACTAGTCAGGGAAGTAAATGCAGAATCGCTCACGCGCCTCATCCTACTGGGCCGCGGGGGCAGGGACTGTCAGCAACTTGGCAGGACCTGTTATGGCGTGCGGAAAGGGGATGGGGGACAATAACACCATGAGTT
This sequence comes from Corynebacterium genitalium ATCC 33030, assembly GCF_000143825.1. Taxonomy (NCBI): domain Bacteria; kingdom Bacillati; phylum Actinomycetota; class Actinomycetes; order Mycobacteriales; family Corynebacteriaceae; genus Corynebacterium; species Corynebacterium genitalium. The sequence goes on along the minus strand of NZ_CM000961.1, from coordinate 2,034,622 downwards.
TGGTGTCCTCCGATCAAGAGCTAAGCGGCACGGCCGCATTCGACGCGGGGCACTCTGCGATGCCGACCTGGGCGGAGCTCGTGGAGGAACACGCCGACAGCGTCTACCGTCTCGCGTTTCGTCTTTCCGGTAACCAGCAGGACGCGGAAGATCTGACGCAGGAAACGTTCATGCGCGTGTTCCGCAGCGTGAAGTCCTACAAGGCGGGCACCTTCGAGGGCTGGCTGCACCGCATCACCACCAACCTGTTCCTGGACATGGTGCGCCACCGCAGCAAGATCCGCATGGAGGCTCTGCCGGAGGATTATGAGCGTGTTCCGGGCACCGCGATGACGCCAGAGCAGGCATATAACGTCTCCAACCTGGATCCTGCGCTGCAGGAGGCGCTCGACGAGCTCAGCCCTGAATTCCGTGTCTCCGTCGTGCTGTGTGATGTGGTGGGCATGAGCTACGAAGAGATCGCCAAGACGCTCGGCGTGAAGATGGGCACCGTCCGCTCCCGCATCCACCGCGGCCGCAGCCAGCTGCGCGACTCCCTCGAGGCGAAAGCCCGCACCAACGAGGGGGCCCGCGAGCTCATCCGCGCGCGCTAAGGGGCTCGGCATGCGCCAGTTCGATTCCATCGACCACTTGAGTTACGAGGCTGTCGCCGCGCTTATCGACGGCGAACTGTCCCCCTCCGCCACCCAACGCGCCCACTCGCACCTCGCCGAATGCTCTGACTGCCGGGAGGAAACGCAGCGCCAGCAAGCGGCTGCTGCGGCAGTGCGGTTGCACAATGGGGATGGGTGTTTGCGGGCGCCGCGTTCGCTCGTCGAAAAGCTCGCGTTGATGACGGACGGTGAGATCCCCGCCGAAGAAACGCACTCGCTGTGGTCGAAGTTGCGCGGCGGGTTAAAGTAAAGGCGTGTTTGATTCCATTGGCTGGCTCGAGATCTTTGTTGTCATTCTCGTGGGCCTCATCGTCATCGGGCCTGAGCGCCTGCCTGGAGTCATCGAGGATGTCCGCGCCGCGATTTTCGCTGCCCGCCGCGCCATCAACAACGCCAAGGCCGAGCTGAACGGCGAATTCGACCAGTTCGAGGAATTCCGCCAGCCGATCAACACCGTCACCGAGTACGCCGCGATGGGCCCCAAGCGCGCCATCGCCAAAGTGCTTTTCGACGAAGAAGGCGACTACCTCGACCAATTCGACCCGCGCACAATGATGAACGAGGATCCGCGGCTAGCATCCTCCAGCAACGCGACCGGGTCCACAGCTGCTGGTACTGCTGCGCGGCAGGGCCAGCCGCAGCGGCCGCGGCGCCGTCAGCCGGGGGTGAAGAAGCAGGAGCCGCCCCAGCCCCCGCAGGCTTCGGGCGGGGGATTCTCCTGGGCTGACGTGACCTAGAGCCGCGACCCGCTTATCACGGTGAGCTAACTGTGTATCCCAGATCCTCTAGCACCGAAATTGCAGTTGGAATGTTGTCCCGGATAACCGAGCTGGCTTGTAGTTCGTAGAATTTATCGCGGCTTTCGTCAAGGTGGCGCTGCCAACCGTCCCGCGGCCTAGCTCCGAACTCCTTGACTAGTAGTTCGATGACATCTTCAAGACTAACTCTGAATCGTCGATGACCCATCGGGAAGTGAACGTCTTGCTGGTGCGCTGCGGCATCGTATTTTCCGGCTCGCGCGAGGAGTAGGCCCAACGGCACCGAATCAGAATGAAACTGAAAATGACTAGACGGTTTGTTTCGAGCATCGCGTTCATACTCAACCGCACGATCGGAACGAACTTCTGGAGAGCCTTGAACTGCACCTTGTAACTACTCGTTTCGATGGCTATCTGGGTTCCATCGGAACTCGTGCAGAGACGATATTCGCAGCGGAGGCTCAAACGGTCGCTCCCTGACTGCTCAATTTCCAGTGATTTTGTCAGGTTAAAGGTTGCACGGTTTTTATCTTTGGAGATGAGAAAGTCGCTCAACTCGGTTCTGCCGACGAGAGTGTCGTTAAGTAGGTCCTCGCTTTGCGAGGAGAAGTGGTGAACTTTCGCACTAAAAGTCTGCGAGTCCAAGGGATTCTAACCCTCGATGAGCCAGTTCAGAGATTCGTAGCGGTTGAGCAGACGCTCTTCTTCGAAGTTGATCGCACCCGCGTCTTTCAATCGGCGGAGCACATCAACGGTGTAGGGGGCCATTTCGTTCTTGACGCTGGTGAGCTGCTCCCGGAGCTGAGCTTCACTGAGCTCCTTGAACACTGGTGCTGACATGATTCCTCCTTCGCACTGAGAAACGTGACGTATTCGGGATGAATGCCACAAGAATACTGAACAAGTCAGCAGCCCGCGAATGGCTCGCCAGGTAGGGTGGGACCGCGCTAGTTACCCGTTACGCCGAGATTGAGGTTCTTGCCCGCCAGGGACTCTCGGCGCACCTTGAGCTTCTCAGCGATAGCGTTGATCGCCTGCGCCGAGGGGGAGTCAGGGGCGGAGATGGCAACGGGTGTGCCGTCATCGCCATGCTCGCGCAGCGAGGGATCGAGCGGGACGGAGCCGAGCAGGGGAACGTCCTCGCCGGTGATGACGGAGAGGCGCTCAGCCACGTGCTCGCCGCCGCCGGTGCCGAAAATGTCCAACATGGTGCCGTCGGGCATGGCCATCGCGGACATGTTCTCGATGACGCCGGCGATCTTCTGGCCGGTCTGCTGGGAGATGGAGCCGGCTCGCTCGGCGACCTCCGAGGCGGCGGCCTGCGGGGTGGTCACAATGATCAGCTCTGCGTTGGGCACGAGCTGAGCCACAGAGATGGCGATGTCACCGGTTCCCGGCGGTAAATCCATGAATAAGACGTCGAGCTCGGACCAGTACACATCGGTGAGGAACTGCTGAATAGCCCGGGTGAGCATGGGGCCGCGCCAGACAACGGGAGCGTTGCCTTCCACGAACTGGCCGATGGAGATGTGGCGGACGTCGTGGGCGATCGGGGGGAGGAGCATCTCGTCGACAACCGTGGGGCCTTGGCCGGCCGAGCCCATGAGGCCGGGCACAGAGTGGCCGTAGATATCGGCGTCGAGAATGCCCACGGTCAACCCCTGGGCCGCGAGCGACGTCGCCAAGTTGACTGTCATCGAGGACTTGCCGACACCACCCTTGCCCGACGCGACCGCGAACACGCGCGTCGTCGAACCGGGCTGAGCGAACGGAATGACCGGATCGGACTTGTCACCCTTGAGACGCTGCGCCAACGCGCGGCGCTGCTCCTCGCTCATGGTGTGCATGGTCACGCTGACTTCGCCGACGCCGTCGAGTTCCTCAAGCACCGCGCGCACGTTGCCGTGGATAGTGTCGCGCATCGGGCATGCCGCGATGGTCAGATAGATGCCCACGGCGACATCGCGGCCTTCGATCCGGACAGATTCGACCATGTCGAGGTCGGTGATCGGTTTGCCGATCTCGGGGTCGTCGACACGCGCGAGGGCGTTGCGGACAGCTGCTTCGGTAATTGGTGCGGTGTCACTCATCGTGGGAACAGTATATGTCAGTGCTCAACCTGCTCCTAGCCTGGCATTACAATCATGGGAGTACGCGATATCTATTACCGAATTGAGGATTAGCAGCCATGACCCAGCCGTATAACCAGCAAGCCCGCCCGCAAGCGTTGCAGCGCCCGTCCGGGTGGCCGGTCGGTAGCTTCAATACCTACGCCGAGGCGCAAGCTGCTGTCGACGGCCTGTCCGACCGAGAGTTCCCCGTCGAGAACCTGACCATCGTCGGTGTGGACCTGATGCAGGTGGAGAAGGTCACCGGGCGGCTGACTTGGGGGCGCGTCCTGGGCGGCGGTGCGCTGTCGGGCCTGTGGCTGGGTCTGTTCGTCGGTCTGCTGTTCGCAATGTTCAGCCCCAACGTCTGGGGTTCGCTGTTCACCGCGCTCGTTATCGGTGTCATCTTCGGCCTCATCTTCGCGGCCGCCGGTTATGCATTCACGCAGGGTAAGCGCGACTTCTCCTCCATGACCACCATCGTCGCTGGGCGTTACGACGTCCTCTGCGAAGCCTCCCAAGCCCCCCGCGCCAGGGACATGATCAACCAAATGGGCAAGCCGGGACAGCCCGCGCCGCAGCGGGAGCAGATCCAGCAGGGGCAGCCGCGGGAGCCGCATGTTGGTGCCCAGCCGCACGAGCCGCACGAGCCGCAAGCGCGTCCTCAGACCGCCCAGCCGGAACCGGCACCGCACGAGCGTCCGGTTCAGCCGGAGGAGCTCCGCTGGCGGCCGGTGGGGGTGGAGGCGTCGGAAAGCTACCGCGTTGAACCGCGCGACCACGCTGAAACCAACATTGACCCCGACAACCCGGCTCACCCGGAGCGTTAAGTGCTGGGGAGAAAACTCGCTGTCAACGTCCTCGCAGTGGCCACTGCGCTGACGCTTTCGTCCTGCGCGCAGGACGGTTCTGAACCGGTGGTCATTGCCGCCGATCCTTCCGATCCGGAGCAGTGGGTGCTTGCCGAGATCTACCGGCAGGTCATTGAACTCGACGGCCGCCCGGTCGGCATCGTCGGCGTTGAACTCGCGACTGCCTCAGACAAGCTGGAAATGCTCCAGTCGGGTGAAGCGAATCTGGGAGTCTTCTGCTCCGGCACCCTTGTGGAAGGCGAGAACCCCGGTGAGGAAGCGAAGCTCCGCGCGCAGATCGCCACCGCAAATGAAGAAGACCTGGATATCCAGCACGCAACGTACGACGCTGCTGCTGGCACGCTTCCCGGTGATTTCATGACGTTGGATCCTTCGCCAGCTCAAGGGTGCGAACCCGAGGACGACGGCGGTGCTTTGCAGAATCCGGAAAGCACACGCGGGGTTGAGCCGAGACGCGGGGGCAACGCGAAACCGGAGGACGATATCCCGGAGGGACAGCCCCCAGAAGGGCAACCCACGGACGCACCGCCAACGGACGCACTACCCACGAACGCACCGCCCGCCGAGGCGAGCGAACAGGAGACTCTGCCACGCAACATCATGCCCGTCTTCAAGGTGGGATTGTTCGATCGTGGTATCCGGCAAGCGATGCATAAGGCCACCCGCGCGCTGAGCACGGAGGATCTCCAAAGGCTGGTCGAGCGGACGAAGGCGGAGGGAGACCCGTCGCGTGCCGTGAACGACTGGATGATGGAGAAGACCGGTATGGGCGCTGAACTTCAGCGCATCGTCGAGGAAGGCGAAGCCCGGGACTCCTGAGTCGTGGCGCCCGATGCCCGTGGGGCGCTACAGGTGCCGCGCAAGCGTTACGAAAAGCCCGCCACCCGGAGGTTGAACTCCAGGTGGCGGGCTTTAGGTTCTCTAAGGGGAAGGGTTAGTCGGCGAAAGCTTCGTCGAGAAGCGCCTTCTCCTCTTGCTGGTGCACCTTGGACACGCCGGTCGCAGTCGTGGACTGGGAGCGGCGCGAGATGCGGCGCATCGGCGGCATGTTCTCCACGTAGTTGGCCAGGTGCTCGTTGTAGAACGGCCACGGACCCTGGTTTGCGGGCTCGTCCTGGACGAAGCGGATCTCTTCGGCGTTCGGGTAGTTGGCGAAGGCGTCGGAGAGGCGGTTGAAGGGGATCGGGTGGAGCATCTCGATGCGGATGATCGCGACGTCGTCACGCCCGTCCTTCTGGCGGCGCTTCTCCAACTCGTAGTAGATCTTGCCGGAGCACAGCATGATCGTCTTGACCTTCTCGGCATCGCCGATGACCTTGTTGTTCGCGTCAACGAGGTGCGGGTCATCGATGACGGAACGGAACCCGGTGGTCTCGATGAATTCTGCCGGCTGCGAGACAGCTGCCTTGTTGCGCAGCATGGACTTCGGGGTGAAGATGACCAGCGGGCGGCGCATTTCACCGAGCGCCTGGCGGCGCAGCAGGTGGAAGTGGTTAGCCGGGGTGGACGGCTGAGCGATGGTCATGGACCCCTCAGCAACGAGCTGCAGGAAGCGCTCGATGCGTGCCGACGAGTGGTCCGGGCCCTGGCCCTCGTAACCGTGCGGCAGCAGCATGATCAGGCTGGAAAGCTGGCCCCACTTGGTCTCACCGGAGGAGATGTACTCGTCGATGATGGTCTGGCCGCCGTTGGCGAAGTCGCCGAACTGGGCCTCCCAAGCAACCAGGGCGTCCGGGTTGCCGACGGTGTAGCCGTACTCGAAGCCCAGACCGCCGAACTCCGTCAGAGCGGAGTTGTAGATCTGGAAGCGGCCGCCGTTGCCAGCCTCGATGGCGATGGCGTCGAGCGGGTTGTACTGTTCCGCGGTGCTCGGGTCGAACAGGACACCGTGGCGCTGGGTGAAGGTACCGCGCTTGGAATCCTCGCCGGCGAGGCGGACGAGCTTGCCGCCGTGCGCCAGGGAGCCGAAGGCGAGCAGCTCGCCCCATGCCCAGTCGATGTCGCCACCGTCGAAGGAGCCGCCGCGGGCCTTCAGAACGGTCTTCAGGCGCTTGTTCGGCGTGAAGTCGTCCGGCAGGTTGGCGTAAGCATCAGCCAGCTTCTTGAACAGGTCCTCGTCGATGGAGGTGTCCAGGCCGCGGGTGAGCTCCTGGGACTCGGTGATGCCGGTCTGCTCGGCGGGGGAGCCGCCGCCTTCCTTGACGTCGTTGAACACGGAGTCCAGCTGGTCGTGGAAGTCCTGTGCGGCGATTTCGGCCTCTTCCTCGGTGATATCGCCACGGCCGATGAGGTCCTTGGTGTAGCGGGTACGCACGGAGGGGTGGGAGTCGATGCGCTCGTACATGACCGGCTGGGTTACCGATGGATCATCAGCCTCGTTGTGGCCGCGCAGGCGGTAGCAGATGAGGTCGATGAAGACATCTTTGCCGAATTCGCGGCGGTACTCGGTGGCCAGCTGGCCGACCCATGCGGCTGCTTCAGGGTCGTCGCCGTTGACGTGGAAGACCGGGCAGTCGAAGCCCTTGGCCAGGTCGGTGGCGTAGTAGGTGGAACGGCCCTGGTCCGGGGTGGTGGTGAAGCCGACCTGGTTGTTCACCACGATGTGGACGGTGCCGCCGACATCGTAGCCGGTCAGCTTGGACATGTTCAGGGTCTCCTGAACCACGCCCAGGCCGGTGAAGGAGGCGTCGCCGTGGAGCATCATCGGGACGATCGGGTGGTCGTCGGCGGGCTGGCCGTGGTTGATGATGTCCTGCTTCGCGCGGGCGATACCGACCAGAACCGGGTCGACAGCTTCCAGGTGGGACGGGTTGGCGGCCAGGGAGACCTTGATGTCGCCGTCGCCGAACATCTGGATGTGCTCGCCTTCGAAGCCGAGGTGGTACTTCACGTCGCCGGAGCCGCCCTGCTGGGCGGGCTGCAGGTTGCCCTCGAACTCGCCGAAGATGGTCTTGACCGGCTTGCCCACGATGTTGAACAGCACGTTCAGGCGGCCGCGGTGCGGCATGCCAATGACAACCTCGTCCAGGCCCTGGCCGGCAGCGGTGTCAATGACGGCATCCATGAGCGGGATCAGTGTTTCCGCACCCTCGAGGGAGAAGCGCTTCTGGCCCAGGTACTTGGTCTGCAGGAAGTTCTCGAAGGCCTCAGCGGCGTTGAGCTTCTGCAAGATGTACTTCTGCTCCGCGTTGGTCGGCTTGGGCATGCCCACCTCGAGGCGGTCGCGCAGCCAGTCGCGCTCGTCGCGGTCGAGGACGTGGGTGTACTCGGCACCGACGTGGAGGGTGTAGGCGGCGCGCAGGCGGGTAATCACCTCGCGCAGCGTCATGGTCTCCTTGCCGCCGAAGCCGCCGACGTTGAACGTGCGGTCCAGGTCCCACAGGGTCAGGCCGTGGGTCTCCAGCAGCAGGTCGGACACGTCCGGCTTGGGCAGGCCCGGCTGCTCCCAGTTGAGCGGGTTGGTGTCGGCGATGAGGTGGCCGCGGGAGCGGTACGCCTCAATCAGGTTCATCACACGGGTGGACTTGTCCACACCGGTGTTGGGGATGTCCTGCGCCCAACGCATCGGGGCGTACGGGATGGACATGGCGTCGAAGATTTCGTCCCAGAATTTATCGTCGATAAGCAACTGGGAGATGTCGCGCAGGAACTCGCCGGACTCCGCGCCCTGGATGACGCGGTGGTCGTAGGTGGAGGTCAGCGTGGTCAGCTTGCCCACACCGAGCTCGGCGAGACGGTCCTCAGAAGCACCGGCGAACTCAGCCGGGTAGTCCATCGCGCCGACACCGACGATGGTGCCCTGGCCCTTGGTCAGGCGCGGGATGGAGTGGCGGGTGCCAATACCGCCCGGGTTGGTCAGCTGAATGGTGACACCCTGGAAGTCGTCGATCTTCAGCTTGTTGTCGCGGGCGCGGGCGACAATGTCCTCGTACGCCCGGACAAACTGCTCGAAGGTGAGGGTCTCGCACTCCTTGATGGCGGCGACCACGAGCGCGCGGGTGCCGTCCTTCTGCGGGAGGTCAATAGCTAGACCGAGGTTAATGTGCTCCGGCGTGACCACGAACGGTTTGCCGTCCTTGACGGTGTAGTTGACGTTCATGCCCGGGTGGATCATGGCGGACTTCACAATGGCCCAGCCGATGATGTGCGTGAACGAGATCTTGCCGCCGCGGGTGCGCTTGAGGTGGTCGTTGATCTGCGCACGGTTTTCGAACATGAGCTTGACCGGCATGTCGCGCACGGTCGTCGCCGTCGGAACGGTCAGGGACTCGTCCATGTTCTTAGCGATGGCCTTGAAGGTGCCCTTCAGCTGGGTCTCGCCAGCCTCAGGCAGCGGCTTGACTTTTTCCATCGGGGACGGCTTCGGGGTCTTCTTAGCTGCGTTCTTCTCGGAAGGCTGGGACTTGGCCGTAGTCTCAATCGCCTTGTCCACCTTGGTTTCGCGGCCGTCCTGGGACGGGGCACCGGTGGTCTCAGCGACCTTGGTTTCGGTGCGGGCCCGGTGCGGGCGGTCGTTGGAGCCGCTGTCTGCTGCGGCCTTCTTAGCAGCCGGGGAGGCAAGCGGCGCTCCGGAGTCCGGGGTGCCCTTCTTGTCGAACAACTCGCGCCACTCTTCGTCGACGGAGTTGGGATCCTCCTGGTACTGCTGGAACATCTCATCAACCAGCCAGTCATTTTGGCCGAAAGTGTTCTCGCTGCTCACGGCAGTTGCTCGCCTCGCTTCTTTGTTGTTTTCCGTGTAATCGGTTTGTTTTATCGGGTCAGCTCCGTCACGTGCGGTGCTGGCCATCGACAGCCCACAATACTGCATACTTTCCGCCCTGGCGGAGCAGCTCCTCGTGGGTACCGTCCTCAATGATACGTCCTTGGTCTATGACGAGGATTCGGTCGGCCCTCCGCGCCGTAGCGAGGCGGTGCGCGACGATAACGGAGGTGCGTCCGCGGGTGGTTTTCGCGGCCGCGTCGAGCACGTCGCGTTCGGTCACGGGGTCGAGGGTGGCGGTGGCTTCGTCGAGAAGCACGACGCGCGGGTGGAGGATTTCCGCGCGGGCGAGCGCGATGATTTGGCGCTGGCCGGAACTCAAGCCCCGACCGCGTTCGCCGACGGGGTGGTTGAACCCGCCGGGGATGGAAGCGATGACGCCGAGCGCCCCGATACGCCTGACAGCATCCTCGATCTCGGCCGCGGTGGCATCCGAGACTCCATATGAGATGTTGTCGGCCACAGTCCCGGGAAAGAGGTAGGACTCTTGCGGCACCTGCGCCAGCGCGCGCCGCCAATCCACGAGCGGGAAGTCACGCACGTCCGCGCCGCTCGCGGTCACAGCGCCCGTCACGGGATCATAGAAACGCGCCAACAGCTTGACGACGCTTGATTTGCCCGCCCCCGTCGGCCCCACCAAGGCGACAGTCTGACCTGGCTGGACGGTGACGGCGACATCACTAAGCACATCGGGGCCGTCGGCGGTGTAGGAGAAAGTGACGTTCTCCAGGGCGAGCTCGCCCTGTGCGGCGGTGGCAGCGCCCGTGCGGGTACCGGTGTCGGGAACCGTGGTCTCAGTGTCGAGCAGTTCGCGGATGCGGTCGAAGCTGACGGTGGCTTGCTGCCAAGAGTCGAAAATCTGGCCCAGCTGCTGGATCGGCCCGTAGAGCAGGCTCAAGTACATGGTGAAAGCGACCAGCACACCGACCGACAGGGTGCCGTCGGCGACGCGGGTCGCGCCCACACCGACCACTACTGCTGTCATGATCTGGGTGATCGCTTGCATGCCGTTGAAGTAGAAGGCGACGAGCAGCTGGGAGCGCATGCGCAAGCGCCGATACTTCTCGCTTTCGTCGCGGAAGCCTGCTTCTGCAACCGGCTCCATCAGGTGCATCTGGCTGCTGCGGATGCCGCCGATGAGCTCCGCGAACTCGCCATTGACCGCCGAGATCTGTGCACGGGCTTGGGCGTGGAAACGCTTTGAGTAATGGCGGAACACCACCGTGATCACCGCGATGATCGGCACTGCGGCGAGAGCAATGAGTGCGAGTGAACCGTCCGTTGCCACGAGCATGACAGTGACACCAATGAGCGTGCCGACGGAGACCACCGCTTGCGCCAATCCCGTCTGCAGGAAACTGGATAGCGTGTCGATGTCGGTGGTCATCCGCGTCATGATCCGCCCCGACAGATTCGACTCGAAGTAGCTCAGACCCAGTTTCTGCAAGTGGTCATAACTACGGACCCGCAAGCCGTAGAGGAGCCGCTCGCCGGAGCGCGAGGACAGTACCGTCATTGCTGCGTTCGCAGCCCAGGCGATGACCACAACGATGAGGGCGGCCGCGCCGACGGCCCACAGTGCGCCCGGGTCGCCCGCCTGGATGCCGCGGTCGATCGCGGTGCGCACCAGGGTGGGGAAGGCCAAGTCCGTGAGCACCCCGACCACGAGTAAGAGAGTGACGGCGAGGATGAGCCAGCGCACAGAGCGCAGCATCGCGCGCACACCCTCCGGGATGGTGCCAGTGGGTTGTTCCGTGGCAGGAGGGAGGTGTTCGAGGCGCTCCAACAACTCCGGCGTCGCGGTGACCACGCGGGCGGCACCCCCGCCCCCGCCGCCGCGACCACCGCCACCGCCGAAACCGGCCCCGGCTCCGGCGCCCGCTGCTCGGGTGAGCACGTGCTCGTGGGTTTCCTCAGCGACCTCGGGCCAGAGTTGGTCGTGGGAAGGTTCGGGACGCTGGGCGCGGCCGACATCCGGGTCCATGAGCGCGCGGTAGAGGTCAGTCTCCACAATCTCCTCGCGCGGACCGTCGGCGACCACGCGGCTGCCGCCGCTGCCCTCACCGTCCGCAGGGGAGAGGATGATCACCCGGTCGGCGTGGTCCACCGTCGACTGCCGGTGCGCCACGGCAATGAGAGTCACGCCTTCGAGGTTGTCGCGCAGATTGCGCAGGATAGTCGACTCGGTGGAGGCGTCGATAGCTGAGGTCGCGTCGTCGAGCACGAGCACCGCCGGCTGAGACAGAAGCGCGCGGGCAAGCGCGATGCGTTGACGCTGCCCGCCAGACAACGTCAGGCCGCGCTCGCCGACGACAGTGTCGTAACCGTCGGGGAGGTTCTCGATGAACTCGTCGGCGCAGGCCATCCGTGCCGCGTGGGCGACCTCGGCGTCGGTGACGCCAGCACCCATGGCGATGTTGTCCCGGATGGAGACGGAGAAGAGGAACGCCTCGTCGAAGACGCAGGTGACTGCTTTGAGGATTTCCCTGGCGGGAAAGTCTGAGTAGCGGAACCGTTGCCCGGAGGCGTCGATAAGCGACATGCTCCCGGAATCTGGGGTGTAGAACGCGCCTGCGAGCTGGACTGCCATGGATTTGCCGGCGCCGGCGGGGCCGATGACGCTGACGTGCTCGCCGGGGGAGACGGTGAAGCTGACATCGTCGAGCACACAGCGTCCGTCGGTGGTGAAGGTGACGTGGTCGAAGTCGATGCCGGCGGGGCCGTTAGGCACCGTCGGGGCAGTGGGCGCGGGTTGCTCCGGGGAGAGGGCGAGCACGTCGTCGAGCCGATCAATGCCGCTCATGCCCATCTGCAGCGTGACGTAAGTGTTGGCCAGCATCGACATCGACTGCGTCAGTGACGTCAGATAGACGGTGAAGGCGACGAATCCGCCGACTGTCATGCCGCCGCCGAGCGCGATGAGACCGCCCGCGACGATGGTGACCACCAGCGCGATGTTGGGGAGTTGGGTCAACGTCGGTTGGAACCGGGCGGTGAGCTTGGCGGCGCGCATTTTCACCGCATAGAGGTCGCGGGCGAGCCGGTCGAGCACGGACACCTCATGTTCAGCTCGGCCAAAGGCTTTGACCACGCGGACGCCGGAGACGGTTTGCTCGACGTGGCTGGCTAGCTCTGCCGCAGACTGCTGGTTCGCCCACGTAGCGGCGTACATGGATCTGCGTGAGCGGCCGCCGACCCACACGATGAGCGGCAGGAATCCCAGCGACATCAGTGTCAGCGGAACGTCGAGGGAGAGCATGATCGCCAGCGTGAGCAGCAACTGCACGAGGCGAGTGAGGGCAAGCGGCGCCATGGCGAAGACCGAGAACAGCTGCCCTAAGTCAGTAATCGAGTGCGAAACGATCTGCCCGGTGACAATGTCGTCCTGACCGGGACCGTCAAGGCGATGCAGAGTTCTCAGCAGCTCCACGCGCACCCAGTGCTGCGAGCGGGTGGCCAATGAACCGGCTGCCCAGCGGCGCAGCACCTGGAACGCGAACTGGGCTGCCGCTATACCCACCATCGCCCACGCGATCGTGGTGATGGATCCCTCGCGGGCGCCGGTGGCGACATCAACAGCTGCACCAGTCAAGCCGGGAACGGCGACTTGCAGGACCGCCGCGACCACAGCGGTGATAAGCGTCAGGGCAGCGAATCCCGCATTCGCTTTCAGCGCGCGGGTCAGCAGGGGACTTATTCGGATTCACCCTTCGTGCCGCGAGAGAAGCGGCTGCGCAGAGCGTTTTCCTCCAGCTCGTCAGCGTTACCGGTGATGCCGAGCTTTTCCAGGATGCCCTTCGCCTCTGGGTCGCCTTCGATCTCCGGGCCGTTGTCGCGGTTTTTGCGGAAGACGGAAATCATCGCCGCGAGGCGGGAATTCTTGTCAGACTCTGCCTTGTCCAACTCTTCCTCGACCTCCGTCTTCGGTGGTAGCTCCTGAAGGAACTGGGCCGGCGGGTGACCGAGGTTGTTCGACACGTTGTCCACGACAGCCTTCGCCAGCTTGCGGTTGGCGTACAGGCCGGCCACCGCACCGATGCCGAACGGCATCAGCTTGCCGATCCACATCCGGCGCAGACGCTTCGAGATCGACTTCCTCAGCGCCCGCGTCATCATCGAGTTCGCCTGGTTGAGGGTGGGGCCGGTGAAGTTCTTCAACATCTTCGGTCCTGGCATTCGCGCGGCCTCGGGCCCGATGAGCGTATCGACGATCGCCGTGCCCTGCGTGCCCAGCAAGACCATGAGAACGATCGCTTTGCGGTGTTCCTCGTCGGAGATGTCTGCACCGCGCAGGTACGCGGAACCGACCGTGTAGACAGCCGCCAAATCCACAAACAGGAGGGACTCCCCGGCAATCGCCGCCGTGCCGGTGACGAATCCGACACCGGGGATGGCGGCAGCACCGCCCGCACCGGCACCAGAACCGGCCGCGATAGTGAGGAAGTGCTTATCCATCATCTCCTGGATCTGCTGCGGAGTGGCCTCCGGGTTCGCGCGGCGCAGGCGGTCCACGTAGGCCTCGATCAGCCCGCTCTGCAGCCGGACTGCGCGATCGAGGGCTTTGATGAAGCCCTTGCCGATGGCAGAGGCGTTCTCCTCGAGCTGCGCGGAGTCCGTGTAACCGCCCTGGGGGCCGTTTTCGGCCACGGCTTGATCGTTCTTCTTCTTGCGGCCGAACATGGTGATCTCGTCTCCTTGGGGGTTGGTTGGGGGAACATTAGTGTCGTGTTCCCGGCCACGTCATCATAGGCCGGGATTACATGACACGGCTACAGTTGTCCGCATGGCAGCTGTTTCCGCCACTGACCCCGTCGTGCACACCCATGCTGGGACAGTGCGCGGGGTTGTCGATCCTGGCTCGGGCATGCGCACGTGGCGCGGCATCCCCTACGGGGCACCGACCGGGGGGAAGCACCGCTTCCACGCCCCGCGCCCTCGAGAGGCGTGGCGCGGGGAATTCGACGCCTCCGAGTTCAGCCAGCCCGCCATGCAAGGCACCTACGGGTGGAACGACAAAGTCATTGGCACCGAGGACTGTCTCACCCTCGACATTGTCCGCCCCGACACCGACGATGTTCTGCCTGTCGTCGTCTACATGCACGGCGGGACCTTCCTCACCGGCGCCTCCCACGAGAAGGTGCTGCAAGGCCACGGTCTGGCCGCGGCGGCGGACATCGTCTACGTCTCACTGAACTTCCGGCTCGGTGTGCTCGGTTACCTGGATATGCGCTCGCTCGGGCCGGACTGTGTGGCCAACCCCGCCACGTTGGACCAGATCCTCGCTCTGCACTGGGTGCGCGACAACATCGCCTTCTTCGGTGGGGACCCGGACCGGGTGACCATCATGGGTGAATCCGCAGGCGCCAACGCTGTGACCACCTTGATGAGCTCCCCGCAAGCGCGCGGCCTGTTCCACGGTGCAGTCGCGCAGTCGAATCCCGCCAGCGCGGTGCATGCGCGCGTCCAGGCGGCCATGTGGGTGCGCTCGCTTCTCGACGGCATGGGCATGTCCCGCCTGTCCACCCTCTCCGACCTCCGCGAGGTCGATGGAGAAGAACTAGTCCGCGTAGGCAACTCGTTGCTTGTGCGCTCTGGTGAGATGAAGTACCTCAACCTCGCGTTCATGCCCACGGTGGATGAGAACGTCTTGCCCAAGCACCCCATCGATGCCTTCACCGACAATGAGGAAGCGCCGGTGCCGCTGCTCATCGGCTCTAACTCCGGCGAAGCCAGCTTCACCAAAGCCATGTTCGTCTCCAGCAAGGCCCGCGGCCGGGCCGCGCGCCGGCTGCTAGAGGTTTACGACCCCGACCACGCCGACGCGATCCTGGAGGCCTACGACTGCGCGACCGAACGCTCCGACTTCGCTGAGCTCGTTGCCGACGCCGTGTTCTGGGCGCCGTCGGTGCGCATCGCGACGGAGCACCGCCGGGTTGCGCCGGTGTGGATGTACCACTTCGACTATGTTGTCCCCGCCCTAGAGCGACTCGGAGTGGGCGCGATCCACACCGCTGACCTCGAGGCCATCTTCGGCCACCAGTTCGCGACCCCCGCTGGTTTGCTCACCCGTTTGGGCAAACGCGATGACTTCGCCGCCGTGAGCGAGCGCATGCAGCACCACTGGGGCCTGTTCTTCCACACCGGCCGCCCCGGCGACGACTGGCCGGAGTACGGTTTCCGTTCTGACCAGCGCCCCGGCCGCGCCACCGCCGTCATTCGCACTCAGCCAACCATCGTGTGGGACCCGAAACCCGCCAAGCGCCGCGCCTGGGAAGGCTTCGAGATGACCCAGTGGGGCACAGGCCGCCCTGAGCTGCTGGAGTCCATCGCGGACTTCATCGGCGTCTAGCAGCGAATCCTCATGCAGGCTGCGACCAGCGCAGCTAGGCTAGTGGCGTCCGGGCGCGACTAACCCCGGGAACCAAGGAAGGGAACCGGATCAATGAGCTTCTTCGAGGACATCGCCGCAGGTCTTGACCGTGAGGGCATTGAATCGCGCGTGCACGACGACACCATGTTCGTGCCCATTACCTCCGAGGTGGAGATCCACTTCGTGGAGATCGACCCGCACCTGCCGGCCGCGAACGTCTACATTGCCGCCGCGGACGTCGACGAGGATGACGAAGACTTCGAGGCTGTGCTCGTCTCCGTTGTTTTCTCTGTCGATGACGCAGTGGCGACCGTGGCACGCCACATGGCCACCGATCAGATCATCACGGTGCTGCGTGACCTGCTCGAAGGCACTGACGAGCGCATCGGCGACCTGGAGTTCTTCCAGGATCCGATTGACCCCCACCTGGTTCGTGCGGAGGTCGGTGAGAACGCTGAGCTCCACGTCCAGGTCGAGGTCACAGACGGCACCCCGTGCGCTGCAGTCACGTTTGTCGCGCTGCCTGACACCTACGACGACCTGCTCGACGACGCTATCGGTGAACTCTGGGATTCTGATGGTGATGCCGAGCTGACGGATGAGGACCGCGAGCGCCTCTTCGCCTCCCTCCACGCCGAGGCCTCTGCCGATGCCGAGTCCCTTGACCTGGGCACCTTCTCCGACTTCGACCGGCTTTTCGACGTCCTGTGCCTCGCCGCCGACCAAGCCGAGGATTGGGAATCCCAACTGCTTCCCTTTGACGACGATGACTTCGACGAGCCCGAGGTCTACGACATCTTCGGAGCCGACGACGGCGAAGACGACGAAGACGAGGATGACGACGCGGAAGACCTCGATCCCATTGACGACGTCGACACAGAGGACGAGATCTAACGCCCCTCGCTTAGGCCGCCGCTAGACCCTCGAACATGGAGGGCGGGGAGTAGACGGGGGCGAAGGTGCCGTCGACAAGCCAGACGAAGGTCGCGCCTGTGGGGGAGTAGACCTCGTGCACGGCGCCAGCCATGCTGGACGGAACCAGCGCGCGCACCCATGCCTCGGCGATGTCGCTGTCGACGGTGATGCCGCTGGCGTCAGTGAAGCGGACCTCAATGAGGTAGGCGGGGACATGGCGCTCGCCGAAGCCCTTGATGCGGGCGCGTGCCCGAGGGCCGACGCGGCGCCGGGTAATGGCCACGTTCAGTTGAGGCCCTCCGTCCATGCGGGGGAGAGTACGGGTCGGTGGCCGCCAGTCGGGGTTGGGTCGCGCCAGGGAGCGCGGGTGATGAATGACCGCCTCAATGCGGTCGAGGGTCGGTGCGTGGCTGGAACGGATCTGGCGGGCGAGTTCTTGGCTGTAAGAGCTGTGGCTGATGTATGTCATGGCCCAGAATCTACGAAGTGGCCCAGACACTCCCTCATCGAGGTTCGAACAAGCATTCTACTGCAAGCCGGAGTCCTGCACTTTCACGGGTTCATGTGGCGCAATATTCGGCCGAATCCCTAAATCTGTCCCGGCGCAGTAGGCTCAAACACGCCATGAGCACCCCGAAAAACTCTGAACATGCCGCGCTACCCAAGATCCCCCAGGAGATTTGGGTTCTTGTCGCCGCCGCTTTCCTCATCGCGCTCGGGTATGGGCTCATTGCGCCGATCATCCCGCAGTTCGCGGTGAGCTTCGGCGTCTCGATGGCGGCTGCGGCTGCGGTCGTTTCGGTATTCTCTGGCGCCCGGTTGGTGGGGGCGCCGGGGGCGGGATGGCTCGTCGATAAGCTTGGCTCGCGCAAGGTGTACATCACAGGTCTCCTGGTTGTGGCCGTGACCACCGCGCTTGTGGCGGTAGCGCAGGAGTACTGGCATATGTTGGTGTTGCGGTTCCTTGCGGGGCTGGGCTCGACGATGTTCACGATCTCGGCGCAAGCGCTCATCGTGAAAGTGGCGCCGCCGCGAATTCGTGGGCGGGCGAGCTCGACCTATGCCACGGCGTTCCTGCTGGGCAACATCATCGGCCCGGTTGTTGGTGCGGGCCTGTCGTTTCTAGGTATGCGCTGGCCGTTCGTCATTTACGGCGCTGCCGTTGCTGCCGCGGCCGTGGTCGTTTGGGTGCGTTTGCCCAAGCATGATCGGGACGTGGACCTCGCCGCGCGTCCGCCGATGCGCCTGGATGAGGCATTCGGCCATCCCAGTTACCGCGCGTTGCTCGCCTCCGCCTTTGCCAACGGCTGGGTGAACATGGGCGTGCGCGTGGCGGTCCTCCCGCTGTTCGCTGCCTCGGTTTTCCCGCATGGTGCGGCGGAGGCCGGTCTCGCGCTTGCGGCATTCGCGCTCGGCAACGCCGTCACGCTGCAGTTTTCGGGCAAGCTTGCCGACGACATCGGCCGCAAACCCCTCATCCTTACCGGCCTGGCAGTCACCGCCTTATCCACAGCGGTCATGGGATTCGCCGAGAGCTTCTGGCCGCTCATTGTGATCTCGGTTATCGCCGGCGTCGGTGGGGGACTGCTCGTGCCCAGCCAGCAAGCGAGCCTGGCGGACATCATCGGCAACGACCGCTCCGGCGGCAAGACTATGTCTGTCTTCCAAATGTGCATGGATGCCGGCCAGGTGATCGGGCCGATTCTGATCGGCGCAGCGGCCGGTCAGTTCGGTTTCCCAGTCGCGTTCGGAATCTGCGGTGCCATCGCAGTACTGGCACAGGTCGTCTGGGCAGTCGTCGGCAAGGAAACGCATCCGGAGAAAGCTGACCAATGAGAATCATCCTCGACTGCGACCCGGGTATTGATGACACCTACGCGCTGATCCACCTCACCGCCGCCGCGCACGCCGGTGAGCTGGAGTTGGAGTGCGTGACCACTACGGCCGGCAATGTCGAGGCCGACCAGTGCGCCCGCAACGCCGCTTGGATCCTCTCCCTGTGCAATGTCCCGTGGACTCCACTGGCCGCGGGCATCCCGGAGCCGCTTGGTTGGGAGTTGACCACCACGCCTGACACCCACGGCGACACTGGCCTGGGTTATGCGACTGCCCCTGAGCGTCACATCGAGAGCGACTGGGACATGCTCTGGATTGATGCGATCGAGCGCGGCACCGACGACCTCCATCTCATCGTCAGCGGGCCGATGACCAATCTTGCCGCCTTCGCACGCCTCCACCCGGAGCACTACAAAAAGCTCAAGCACATCACCGTCATGGGCGGCGCATTCAACTACCCGGGCAACACCACGCCCACAGCCGAGTGGAACTTCTGGGTGGACCCGCACGCGGCCAAGGAAGTCTTCGACTCCGCGCCCGTGCCCATCACTCTGTGTCCGCTCAATGTCACCGAGCGCATGGTGCTCACACCCTCTCGCTTGGACGACCTGGTGTCGGCGCTCAGCGGCTCACCGCTCGCAGAGCATCTCGAGCCGATCACGCGGTTCTACTTCGAATTCCACGAGGATGTAGGGGAGGGCTACCGAGCCCAGATCCACGACCTGCTCACGGTCATGGTCGCGCTCGGTCAAGTCCCCAGCGCGGGCGAACTCACCACAATCAACCTCGACCCCGACTCCGAGCTCTTCCGTGGGACCGCCGTTGCCGATGTCAAAGGCATCTGGGAGCGCGAGCCCAACGCCCGCATCATCAGCAACGCGGACATTGACGCAGCATGGGCGCTTTTCGACGCCTCCTGCCGCATCCACTCACGCATTGCCACCGGCGACGCGGAACTCGATCGGCTGAGGCACCTCCGGGCGGAGGACTAAGGGTTGAGAAAGCACCGAACTGGTTATTCTGCGCTAGACAGTTGGTCTGGTGGTCAGTGGAATGGCCCCGGGCAGCGTTTAAAACGGGTAATCTTTAGGGGCATTTATTACGGAATGATCTCCGATTGCTGCAGGTACTGAGTCTAGAAAGGCTATTCGTGTCAGAATTCGATGAAGGTTTCTACGTTATGTTCACTGCGCTCGCGCGTCAGCAGGGGCTTGACTCCGCGGTGCAACAAATGACGAATCTCAACATTTTGCCTGCAGATGAGATCGCGGCGATGCGAGAGAAGTACACAACTGGAATCGCGCGAGTTGCAGGTATCGGCGGGCCCGTTATGGCAAGGGCGCAGGAAAGCTGGTATGCGGGTGCCCAGGCCACTGATCCCAGTTGGAGTCAGTTTGTCAAGTCAATGGAAAGGGAAAACAGGGGAAACCAGGTCCAAGAAGTTCACCTGGCAAGCGATAAAATTATCGGGTTGACACCTAACACTAAGGCAGGAGAAGGAAAGAGAAGGGGGAAGGGTCTTGTAGTCGGTTTTGTTCAGAGCGGTAAGACAACAAACTTCACGGCTGTCGCCGCGAAAGCATCTGATTTGGATTATCGGATGGTCATCGTACTCGCGGGAATTCATAATTCGTTACGCCGCCAGACCCAAACGCGTTTGGAAGAGATCCTGTCTCCAGAAGAGAACCGCGGCCGATGGCAGCCAATCACCAGACGCAATCAGGATTTCGATCTCGTGAGATTGGATGAGGAAGCTAAGGAGGAGGGTAGCGCCTTCAATGCGGAATCTCTGCTCAACAACCCAGGAAAGACTCTGCTCGTTGTTGTTAAAAAGAATCACGTCGTTCTGAGAAAGCTCCGTGACTGGCTCTCTACAGATGCGGCCCAGAAGCAGCTCCAGGAGAATCACGTTCTCGTAATCGACGATGAGGCGGATCAAGCCTCCGTTGAAACAAATACAATCAATCCTCTTATCCGTGAGATCCTTCAGCTCATGCCATTGAGCACCTACATCGGGTACACGGCGACACCGTTCGCAAACGTATTTATTAACCCGCATGTCTCTGACGATCTATACCCGGAGGATTTCATATACCCGCTACCTCGCCCCGAAGGATACTTCGGACCGGAGAAGCTTTTTGGCCGAGACGTGCTTGACGGTGGAGAAGATTTTGACGGGTATGACATGATCCGTGAGATTCCCGAGGAAGATGAGTTCCTCTACAGACCTAGGAAGCGCAACGAGGTGTCCAGCTTCAATCCGACAATGACACCTGAACTGCGAGAAGCGGTGAGGTGGTTCTGCTTAGCCACAGCTGCCCGGTGGAACCGGGAGCATCCCGATGAGTTCGTGAACAGCTCTATGTTGATCCACACATCTTACCAGATCGAAGTGCATCAGAGCTACGAAGAAATGCTCAAAGAGGAAATTACTCAACTGAGCGAAAGTGTAACTTCTTTAGACGAAACTGTTCTGGATGAACTTAGAGAACAGTGGCTTCGAGAAACCGCTGCCGTCGATTCGTCGATCTTTGGTCGGGAGATTGAAACCTTCCACGAAGTTTTAGCTCAACTGCCTGCCGTCCTTAAAGATGTACGGGTAGTAATCGAAAATAGCGGCAGCGCAGAAAGACTCGACTATAAGAAAAAGCAAGATAACACGATCGTTGCAGTCGGCGGAAACACACTGTCCCGCGGCATCACTCTTCTCGGCCTTGTTTCCAGTGTCTTCATTCGACCGAGTAACACTTATGACACATTGATGCAGATGGGGCGATGGTTTGGGTTTCGTGAAGGGTACGAGGAACTCCCACGAATCTGGACGACCGATCAACTGCGAAGATCCTTCCGCCATCTCGCCTTGGTTGAACAAGAGATGAGGTCGGATATGGAAGTGTACGAAAGGCAATCTTTAACACCTAGGGAAGCAGCCGTGCGGATTAGGACTCACCCAACTTTGAGAATTACGGCCAAGATGGGTGCAGCAGTAGCGGCTCAGACATCATTCAATGGTGCTCGACTTCAAATTCGTGATTACGAAATCGATACTGAGACGCTTGAAAAGAACTGGAATGCCGGTGAAGCACTAATAAATGCAGCCAAGCGGCGGTCAACTCCGGAAGAAGTGCAAAGCACACACATCGTATACCGTGATGTTCCGGTTGAGCCTGTGCTGGAGTTTCTTGATAGATATCATGTCTCTTCGGATCAACCGGATGTGGATACTGATGCTATCAAACGCTATATTCAAGGGCGTCTAGCTGCCGATAATCCCCAAATGGGCCTCTGGAACGTGGCGATCCGCGGTGGCGATCGGGAAGAAAAAGTCACAGACTTCGCCGGTCACGAAGTGAGATTAGTCAACCGCGCCCCTCTTAAGGATTCAAAGAGCGGACGCGCTGACATCGGTACATTGATGGTCCCGCAAGATTTGGTTATTGACCTTGATATTCCGAATTCCGAGGCACGAAGGCTCAAGGAATCCGGAATGAAAGAAAAGAGATGGGAATCTCCTGAGGTGAAGGACAAGGGGCTTTTGGTTCTCTACCCGATTGACCGGGAGAGTACAGACACTAGAAAAGCCGGCAGGCGTGCCGATATGAATAGCGCACTCCACGTGCTGGGAGTCGCGATTGTCTTTCCAAGGGCCAACTACTCAGAGAGCGAGCGAACCAAGAAGCAAACTACCCACATGCATGTTGATCTGGGAGCAGTAGAGGCCAACGAAGTAGAAGTAGAACTTGCAGAATCTCCCGAGCAGGTTGATACGTCCAGGGAACTCTACAAAGAAGCGCCATGAATCTAACTCGTTTTGACCTGCACCGAGCGTGGAACCTTGCTGCAGGGTTGCCCAATTCGGATGAATGGAATGCGGTCCGGCTCGGCTTGACAGCAAACGGGAACCAGGTTCTGCTGGCTCTTGACGTGCATGGACTCCGACACTTATTGGTTCCAGCGAAAACGAAGCGCTACTCTCTTAGAGCAAATGGCGAATTAAACGTCGAGGTAGGGCAGAGAGCGTTCAAGTTCTTTGACGATACAACTGAGTATGGCCGTTATGTAGACATTGCATGCTTGAACCCAAATCTAAATGATCAGTTTGACCATTTGGTGCTAGCTGTACTTGAGCGACTGGACGGAAGCCTTGATGGTGCCGAAGAGGCTGTACTCGAGGTGGCAAAGTGGAGGACTCTTTTCGCTACCTTGGCAAAAGCATCCAAGCTTACGGTTGAAGAAAAGATTGGGGCTTTCGCTGAGATCTTTGTGCTCGAGAGTGTCATTCGAAGCCGAGAGGATTTTTCACCCGAAAGTTGGACCGGTCCCCAACGGGAGCCACACGATTTCGAACTCTCTAATTTGTCAATTGAAGTCAAGGGCTTCTCGCAAGACAAGAACCGTGTCCGTATCAATGGCTTAAGGCAGTTAGACCAGACAGATTCCAAACCGCTCCTTCTAGTGATGATCACTGTCGAAGCTCACGATGACGGTTTCGCAATCGGTGAATTGCTCGATCGTGTGATTTCGGGGCGGGTAGATGAACACGCATTACGACAAAGAGCCGCCATGTCTGGGGTTTTCGGCAGTTCTGAGGACAGTGATCGCTTTGTGGTAAAAGGTGCCATGACTTGCTGGGTGGAGGATCCGTTTCCCCGAATCACTGGTTCGGCAATCGAATGTAAGGGGATTACAAACGTGCATTACGACATTTCATTGAACGCAGTGCTCCCCTTCATGTCGGCAGTCGAACCCCAGGATTTGGGTGGAGTTTTCAATGAATGATGCTCGATGGTGGTCCCAGCCGATGCGTCCGGAGGGAGACAACACCGGATCCGGAATCAAGAAACAACTTGGAAAGCCCACTCAGCTCGGTGAGTATGAAGTTTTGATTCGCGAAGCGGTTCAGAACTCGTGGGATGCGCGATTAAGTGATCTTGGAGTTAAGTTTCGTGTAGAGCTTCGCACGCTAGGTGAGAATAGCGTCGAGTGGTCGCGCGTACTTAAAGATGACAATCTTCCAGAGGAACAAGCAGCAGTGCTGAACACTCTGGGTCCAGAGACTGTCATTCTTGTGATTTCAGATCGAGGTACTACTGGGTTAGGCGGCCCTATAAGGTCGGATCGAGTGAATACGACGGATGAGATAGCCAATTTCGTGCAGTTCATGAGGAATGTTGGAGAAGCCCGGGATTCCGAACTAGGAGGCGGTACGTACGGTTACGGGAAGGGAATCTTTTATAGGATTAGTAAAGCTTCGATGATTCTTGTCGACTCCCAGAATAATGGGGCTGGGGATACGCAACGGCGCCTTATGGGGGCTGCGCTCGGAGAAGCTTTCAACTCACCGGACGGTCGGCGATTTACCGGCCGGCATTGGTGGGGCGTGGTCAATGACGGTATCCCTGATCCATTACTGAACGAAGAAGCGCAGCAGCTCGCTACATCACTAGGGCTCCCAGGTTTTGAACGCAACGAAACTGGGACCGACATTATCGTACTTGCCCCAGACTTGACGCTAGAGGATGAGTCAGAAACGCTCTTGTCGCTCGCTACCCGAATTCGCAGTCATGTCTATTGGCATCTTTGGCCGAAGTTTATGACCCCTCAGCGGCCTCGTGGAATAGACTTCTCAATCTCAGTGAATGGAACTGAGCTAGAAATCCCGAAGATTTCTTCAGTGCCTGTCATCAGAAATTTTGCTCGAGCCTTAGACAATATTGCAAAGCGCGAAGGCATTGACTATGAGTTGAAAAAGTATCGTCCTAATTCGCTAGGCGAGTTTGCTGTAGATTATGTTGTTTCTGCGGCATCGCACACGCTGAACGATAATATTCGGAGCATTCTTGATCACGCGGTCATCCATCCTCCGTACCGTCACGTTGCTCGAATGCGTCAAGCAGAGCTCGTCGTTGACTATGTGCCAACTGCGCCTATGCAAACCACTGACGTTGGGTACGTAGGGGTGTTTCGGGCTAGTGCCTTCGCTGATGAGGCCTTCGCCGAATCCGAACCTCCTACGCACGATGTCTGGGCGACAGCAGGATTAACCGGAACCAATCTAGGCATCGTTCGCGGTGCGAAAGGATTCATTGAGTCCGAAACAAATGCTCTGGTGGCAGCGAAATCAGGGGCTCGTTCGCGCTTGGTTCAAGGGCTCGGGAAGGTATCGAGTGAACTGGGCAGTTACTTGGCTCCCACTGCTTTAGTAGGCAACGAAGATTCCCGGGAAGCAGGACAAACGGCTCGCGCTTCCCGAAGCACGAAAACTTTCATTGATCTTGGTCAATCACCTTTACGCCTGGTGGATGGTCGAGCCTGCGTAGAGCACTGTGTTCAAGTGATGGCGAACGAAGATGTTCATATCAGGGCTGTAGCCTACGTTCTACTGGCAAACGGGGCCCGGGAAGACCCTAACAATCGCCCAAGCGGCGCGCAGACCCCAAGTTTCAGAGGGTGGTATCGGGTAGATGACGAAGAGCTCATTAGTTCCGAACCTAAAATTTCCCTGCTCGATCTACGAACCGGTGAAATAGCGGCAAGATTTGATTTCCTTCCCGACACCGCAGTCAAGACGATAGTCGAGATTGTTCATGTTTAGACAAAAAACCGTTCCGTTTCTAACCCCGGAACCTACTACGATTACAGCTGAAGCCTGGCATTACGTAATGGGAGATGAGCGACACCGACTTCCAAAACAATTCGATAATTGGACGCAGGGTACACCTCTGCGGTTAACCAGGAACATCGAAATAGACCGAAACACGATCATCGAACAGACAGGGTTGCCCGAAAACGCGGAGCTTGCAATAGTAGTTAGCTGGTTTAGTGACGCAACGAAAATTCGGCGTCGGGTGTTTCGCGCTCCAATCCACGATCACCCACTTAACGTTGTAGCCAATCTCAACGGAGACGAGATAAGTGCCGGCATCGAGCTGCGGACATCGCTGATAGTCAATCGGGATGTTGCAGATTGCGCTCCTTGGGTTGCAAATAGAGTAGGGAGTGTCCTTCTTGATGAAAGGTTCAGGTTTACTCTTGATCGCGCCGCGTCAGGTTTTCCTATGGCGGTTGTGGATTTTTCGGTTACGCACTTACCCGCAGCAGCGTCGTGGCACTTAGAGTCCTCTACGGTACTTGATTCTAGATTTAGCTCTAGTTTCCAAGTTCTAATAAACGAAAAAGATAAAGCATTAATCGCTGCTCTCGAAGCAGATAAGCCTAACAAAGTGCAATCGCTGCTCTTAGACAACTTGATTTCCGAGGTCTTAGCAGAGACATTACGAATTGCTTACGCCTTGAGGTGCAGTGGAGAACTCGAACTCGAAGGGCACGAATATGGGTCGGTTGGTGAGGTTCTGGCCAATCTTGTTAAGCGAACGGGAGATGTTCCAGTGGATATCTCTTCCGAGGCCGGACGATTGCCATTGATTAGGACGCAATTTGAAGCTTTAGTCAGGGAGCTTGGTGTTGGACGGTTGATGCAATGAGCGAATTCCTAATTTGGCCTCGGATGGGACGTACGGGTGCGGAAGAGCGATTCGGAGAACTGGGGCTCGCGGCAGGCCCGAAAATCGACCTAAGTCTAGGTGCGTTCGACTTCGATGGCGTAGGCTCGCGCGTCCGTCAAGACGACCTTCTTCATGTCCGCGATGAACTCACTGGAATCGCCAGCAGGTACGGTTTTAATCCGCGGTACGGATATTCGCAAGAAGTACTCTTGGACCGAGCAGCTGCGAAAGTTTTGGACCGCGAGTTCATGGCATCATTTAGAGACTTGACACCCATGCGTTGGGCTGAGTCTGGAAGTCGGGAAGTCTGGAGCTGGTTCTCATTAGCACTATTGCCGGATCTCACTCACTGGAGGTGGAAACATGCAGTAGCTCGAAAACGCGGGTCTCGGGAAGGGGAGTGGTACAAGCCGCGCTGGATTGGGTCTGACTTAACAAGACATACCTGGGCTAGGTATTGGTGGCGCTCCGTGCAATTCGAAGCAGACCCTAATCTTATTGATGGATTGAATGAGCACGATTTCAACCATCTTCTGGAACGCGCGGACACCATAGGTGCCAACCCCTTTTTGGTATCGGCCTTTGGCCGAGAGCTACTTGCAATTAGTAACGAGTTGAGGGATGCCGGTGCGGTGAACCGGAGGGAAGTCTTCGAGGACTCCGCTCGTAGGATGCTTAGAAACTTGGCGTATGTGGACGATGCTGCACTAGACGAGACGGAAACTCGCGCTCTGGTCGATAGCTTCATCGCTGAAACTCGTAAGCGC
The DNA here is from genome assembly GCF_000143825.1 of Corynebacterium genitalium ATCC 33030. Classification (NCBI taxonomy): domain Bacteria; kingdom Bacillati; phylum Actinomycetota; class Actinomycetes; order Mycobacteriales; family Corynebacteriaceae; genus Corynebacterium; species Corynebacterium genitalium. The sequence goes on along the minus strand of NZ_CM000961.1, from coordinate 2,008,076 downwards.
CTAGGCTGACCGCGATACGGACTTTTCAGCCATCTTTTGAGCGGTGATAACATCAGGAGCCGACTGAAAGTGGTGAAGGGTGATCGAAAATTACGTTGGTGGCGATCCTTCGCCTTCGTTAGCTGGAAGTGACAATTCACACCGGTTGAAATCGAAGGGTGGGATTCGCCGCGAGTGGGAGTCCGTATTGGCGGCGGGTGTTGCGGCTAACCGCTTGGACGGGCAAGGCTCCCGGGTGGTCGACTTGTTCTCGGGATGCGGAGGGCTCTCTCTAGGTTTTCAGGCTGCAGGCTTTGACGTTTTGGCTGGCTTCGATCATTGGGAACCGGCAATCGAGACTTACAACTCTAACTTCGGCCATCATGCCGAAATGCTGGATCTCGCAAACTTCGATAAGTCGGCGGGTCGTCTGGGGGAGTTTTCAGCCCTCAGCGAGTTCCCGGCGATTATTGGTGGGCCGCCGTGTCAAGATTTTTCCACCGCGGGGAAAAGGCTAGAGGATGCGAACGCTGATTTGACAAGTCAGTTTGCGGCATTAGTGGGCTTATTTCAACCGTTTTTCTTTGTGATGGAAAACGTGCCCAACGCAAAAAATTTTGGAATTTACAATCGTGCCCTCCAGTCGATGGAACGTGCTGGTTATCATTTGTTTACTCGAGTACTCGATGCATCGGTGATTGGTACACCGCAACGTCGAAAGCGACTGTTCGCTATCGGTACTCAGGATGGCCGAATCACCAACGCCATTCTTGAAGCAATAGTTCGAAAAGAGGAGTCATTCGCTAGAAGTAGAGCCGCTGAAGGGCCTGTCACTCTTCTTGATTGGTTCGGTGAGGGCATTTTGCCGGACGTATACTATCGCCACCCATGGAGCTATGATCGCAGAGGCTTGTTCAGTGTCCGCGAGCCATCTCCCACTATCCGTGGAGTGAACCGCCCAATGCCGAAAACTTACCAATGGCACCCTAAAGACACTTGTGTTCCTGGTTTCGACGTAGCTGCCGCAGATCGTCCATCAATCGGTCCGTTGTCGATCGAGATAAGGAAACAGATTCAAACGTTTCCGGAAGAATTTAGCTTGCTGGGGGCGAGAACGACCCAGGAGCAAATGATCGGGAATGCTGTCCCGGTCTTGCTCGGTTATTTTATAGCGAAGTGCATTGCAGACACGATTTCTAGTGTCAGTTAGGGGGCCTCACGCTGTTCGTCGAAGAATTTCGCAGGCATAGCCCGGTGGAGGTCCCAATCGACTTGGACAGGTTTTTCGCCCCAGAATTTTTCTAGTTTGACATCACCTAGCAGTAAGTAGGGCTGGGCATAGCCGATCGAGTTCTCTCGTGCGGTACGGGCAGCCAATAGAACACGGATTTTCAGATCGTCGTGGTTGATCAGGCGACTCCCGCGTTTTGAATCGGGTGTCAAGTTTGCTGGGGAAACCCATCTAAATTTAGACGGCGAAATTGGGTAGTCCTTGAATCTTCTCGCTGCGCTGAAATTGCGTTTATCCTTCTCCAGTGTGACAAAGAGAAGCGAGCACTTCGGTTGCGTCCCTTAGTGTGGTGTAACGCTTGCTGATGGTGGGCCCAGCTAATGATGGGGCGGCCATCGCTAGTTAACCTTTCGACTCAACTACCACATCTCACCGAAAGGCACAGGACGATGACCGCTGCACCGCATTCTATCGACCCGACAACCTATCTGGACGATCTGCTGGCTCAAGCATCCCCTGATCTGATGCGGCAGATGCTGCAAGGGTTTATCAACCAGATCTTGTCTGCCCAAGCTGACACCGTTTGCGGCGCCGACTACGGTGTCGCCTCTGAGCAGTGCGTCAACCACCGCAACGGCTACCGCCACCGCGACCTGGATACACGTGTGGGCACAATCGATGTGGCTGTACCGAAACTGCGCCACGCCCGCGTTCTTCCCCGACTGGCTGCTTGAGCGCCGTACGCGGGCAGAACGCGCACTATCGACCGTGATCGCCACCTGCTACCTCAAGGGTGTCTCCACCCGCAGGATGAACGACCTGGTGGCCACATTGGGGATTAATAACCTGTCGAAATCCCAGGTGTCGCGCATGGCCGATGAACTCGACGATATGGTCGCCGATTTCCGCAACAGGCCCCTTGATCCCGGCGGGTATGCCTATCTGTCGTGCGACGCTTTGACGATCAAAGTGCGCGAAGGCGGGCGCGTAGTGAAATGTGCAGTCCTGCTCGCCACCGGTGTCAACGCCGACGGCTACCGGGAAATGCTCGGAATGCATGTTGCCACCACGGAGTCCAATGCGTCGTGGAAGGGCTTTTTCGCCGACCTGAAAGCCCGCGGGCTTACCGGGGTGTTCTTAATCACCAGTGACGCGCACGAGGGCATCCAACACGCCATATCTGAAGTCCTGCCCGCTGCCGGTTGGCAGCGCTGCCGCACCCACTTCGCGAAGAATCTCTACGAAAAGGTCCCGAAAACACAGTGGCCGATGGTCTCTGCGATGTACCAGACCATCTTCCAGCAACCTGATGCCACATCCACCTGGGCACAAGCCCGTGAAGTCGTCGATCTGCTGGAACCGAAGTTCCCGACCGTGGCGGCCTACTTGGAAGAATCCCTCGATGAGATCTTGGCGTTTACCGCAGCCCCGAAACCGGTATGGACGAAGATCTGGTCGAACAACCCCACCGAACGGTTAAACCGGGAGATCCGCCGGCGCACCGACGTTGTTGGCATCTTCCCGAACCGCGAATCCATCATCCGGCTTGTCGGCGCGGTCCTAGCCGAACAGCATGACGACTGGATCCAACAGAAACGCTACATGTCACTTTCCGCACTCGAACAAACCAAACAACTCATGCACCGCACACGAGACGATCATGGTGACTGAAGTGTCCTGGGTTTAGTTCCGATCGTTTCTAGAGGAGGATTGGATCATGCCTAGGAAGTTCAGTGACGAGTTCAAGGACAAGGCGGTGCGGTTAGCCGAGGAGCTCGTTGAGCTTGAGGGGTGCTCGAAGTGGGCGGCGGCGGAGGAGATCGGTGAGAAGCTCGGCGTCTCGGCGCACACGCTCAACAACTGGTTGAAGCCTGTCAAAGTGTCCCCCGACGTTCAGCGGAGCACTGGCGAGTCGGTCGACGAGGAACTGAAGCGTCTGCGGAAAGAGATTAAGGAGCTGCGCAGGGCTAATGAGATCTTGAAGACCGCGTCAGCTTTTTTCGCAGCGGAACTCGACCGTCCCACCAGAAGATGATCGAATACATCGACACGTATCGCGATCGCTTCGGGGTCGAGGCCATCTGTCGCACATTGAAAGAGACAGAATGTGGGTTTATCACCTCTCGTGGCTACCGAGCAGCGAAAACACGAGCCCCGTCGGCCAGGAGCTTGTCAGACGCGCTGCTTATCCCCGAATTGGTGAAAGTCTTCAAGGACAACTTCAGCGTGTACGGGGTACGCAAGATGTGGAAGGCCATGCAGCGCGCCGGCTGGGACATCGGTCGTGATCAGACCGCCCGGTTGATGAAAGACCGAGCTGATCTATCCCCACCGGCCGTGGGCATCGGTTGGGGAAGTCGAGATCGCGACCCTTCGATGGGTGCACTGGTGGAACAACCACCGCCTGCACGAGTCATTGGGATACATCACCCCACAAGAGATGGAAGACACCTACTATCAACAATCACACGCCCAGCCGTTGGGCGTTCAATAAGCGGAACGAAAACCAGGACGCTTCAGACCAACACCAGCTAACCGCCTAACCAAACCCAAACTTCATACCGAGCCGAAAGCAGAAACGGCCACACCACTACCCGGGACTTGACCGATGGATGTAAGCTCGAGCTCTTTCGTTGTCATAGATATGCAAGAAGGATCTCACTCGTTTCAGAAGAAATTGTTCCTTCTCAGCGAGTGAGGAAGGCGGCTGAACAAGGCCTTGGGAGCGGAGGACGTTTAGCCATCCACCATGATTCTTGCTTTCGTTCTGGGCCAAGAGTCTTTCCTTGCTGATTTAAAGCTGTTCCCAAGCTTGAACAATCATCTCCACCGCCGGCACATCCGCCGGGGCCCAGTCAAGGGAATCGAGCTCGTCGATAGGCACCCAGCGGGATTCAGCGTGCTCAGTGAGCGTGGGTTCTTGGTCACCGGTCAGGGCGCATTGAAACGTCGATAAGTGAACGGTGCCGAAGTCGTACTTGTGGTTGGTGGTGGTGATGTGGGGGCCGACGGTGGCGTCGATAAGCCATTCTTCTTTGAGCTCGCGCGCGAGGGATTCTTCGGGGGGCTCACCGGGCTCGATTTTGCCGCCGGGGAACTCCCACTTGCCAGCGAGTGCTTTGCCTGGGCCGCGCTGGGCGGCGAAGACGGTGCCGTTACGAATGATCACGGCACCGGTGACTTCAATTGCGGGCTTGGATTCGGCCATGGATTCATCGTAATGGTTGACGTAGCACACGTCTGGAAAAGCAGATAGCTACCAGTGCCAGATACCTCGAAAGTAAACGAAAGGCGAGCACGAGGCAAAAAGCTGGGATAGTGCTTCTGGCTCCCGGGCTGCTGGCAATGATCGGCTCCGCCGTTGATGGGGGCATCTTCATTTGCGTGGGAGTGAAACGCACGTATACCGACGCCCACTGCACCAGGGCTGCCGAACTAGCAGCTAGCTGGTCGTCTAGTTAAACAGGAAGTTCGCTCACCCGCTCCGGATCGACGGCGACGAACGCGATGCCCCTCGTATCTTCCGTGCCGCAGGCGGGGTAGTGGTTGGACTTAATGTCCTCATCACCCGGGACGAGGTAAGCGCTTCCGCTGCAACCCCATCCGTTGGGGGCGGTCCAGAACGCGCCGGAACCCTGCGGCGGCATACCGGACGGCGAGTCAGAGAAGTAGTCGGTGAAGACTTCCATTGCTTCCTCGCAGGTCAACTCGTCCTGCATAGCGACGACACTCAACGTCCCGCCCGTCGCGTTGGTCACCTCGCCGCAGACCGTCCCGGCAGCGGAAGTTTGCTCTTCTTCGGTGGAGGTCTCATCCTCGGAAGGCTCGTCCGACGTGGAGGGTTCTTCCTCGCTTGGGACGGTGTCGGAGGGGGAGGTGGGGGCGTCGTCAAGCGACGTGCTCTCAGAGCTTTGAACGATCGGCGGTTCCTTGATGGGCTCCACGCTGCCGCACGCTACGAGGGTGAGGGTGGAGGCGATGAGGAGTGCGGTGATGCGTCGTGAAGCTGCCATGGGGTTACTCCGGCTTGGGTAATAGCAGCACGCGCGTCTCGGCGTCCCAGCAGTTCACGGTGTATTCCTCGGCATCTTCGGGTTCGCCCTCGAGGCGAGTGCCGCGGCCGCAGCGCCAGTCGTTGGAGACCTGCCAGGTGTCCTCAGACTCCTCAACAGCCTCGGAGTCTTCGGAGGTGAACTCAGTGACGGCCTGCATTGCTTCGTCGCACCGCTCGCCGCCCTGGATGGCGATGACGTTGTATGCCTCGCCGTCGCGGGTGGCCTCACCGCATTGCGGGCCGACGGCCTCGCGGACCACGTCAGGGATGGGGCGCTCGTCGGCGGGAGTGGTCGCGCTCTCGCCGGCAGTTTCGGTGGCCACACTTGTCACGGTGGCTTCCTCGGTTTCCGGTGCTGCGTTCGTGTCCTCGGCGGAGCATGCTGCGAGCGACACGGTGGAAACGATGATGAGAGCGCCTAAACGCCACCTGCGTGAATTCATGCTTTTAAAGATAGTGAATGGCGGCCGCTAAAGGGCCGAAGTGGTGCATTCCATCACATGGGGTGTTGCGTTTGCGCTAAACTCCTCGCGTTAAACCGCATCCCACGGGGCCAGAGCGACGTTCCGCTATCCGAGACTAGGACAGCTCCCATTCGTGCCTCATACTTCGAAGGAGAATTGTGACAACCGGAGATTTTCTAGCCCTGATGGGGGTTTTCGTTGCTGCTGTCGCCGTACCCGGTCCGGATGTCGTGCAGATCATCCGGTTTAGCGTGAAATCACGTGCAGCTGGTGTCGCGTGCGCCACGGGAATCATGGTGGGTTACGCGATCTGGATCGCCACCTCTCTGCTGGGTTTGAGTGCCCTCATGCAAGCTGCACCGCATCTGCTTTCGGTACTGCAGTTAGTGGGTGGAGCCTACCTTTTGTACATGGGCTTCAGTGCAGTGCGAAGTGGCTTCAAAGCGTGGCGGTCTGGAATAGCTACTGATCTGCCTAGTAGCGGAGCTGCTCAGTCAACTGTATCCCAGAGAGCCTTCGTGGTGGGGTTGGCTACGAATTTGTCCAACCCGAAGTCAGTTCTCTTCTTTGGCGCGGTTTTTGCTCAATTTGTTAAACCGGGCATGGGATGGGAATGGATGTTCATCATTCTCGTCACGCTATTCGTGGTCGGTTTTGTCATGTCTGCCGGGTTCGCGGTCTTGGTCGACGTTTTCGCCGGTTTTTTGTCACGCTTCGGACACGCGGTGGACATGATCACCGGATCGATCTTCATCGGCCTAGGAACCTGGATGTTTTCCGAGGGCGCCGTGAACCTGAACAGCCCTCGGAAAGCCTGATTCACCACTACCGGCGGCAGCTATTCCTCGCCGAGATCGAATGCATCCACGTTCGCGAGGCTACGGGGATCCAACCGAGTGGTGATGCCGATCCGGTTCCACGCGTTGATAGTGACAATCGCCATGAGGAGATTGCGCGCGCCCTTCTCGCCGTGGTGCGCCTCAACGCGATCCCACAGCTCGTCCGGCACCGACTCTTCGCCGTGGATCTGCGTCACTGCATCAGTCAGTTCAAGCGCAGCTTGTTCTGCGTCCGAGAAGACGTCGCGGTGGTTCGTCCAGTCTTCAGCCTGGGAGACCTTGTCCTTAGACCAACCGTCTTTGCGTGCGTCACGACGGTGCATCGCCAGGCAGTAGACGCACTGATTGAGCGCAGACGCGCGGAGTTGGACAAGGTGGGAGAAATCTTTCTCAACCCGTGCCCGGACATAAGTTTCAAGGCCCAGCATGGGGGCGTAGGCGACTTTGGGGATGGGCTTTCTATTCCTGTCGGTCATGACACCACGCTACGCGCGAAGTAGTCGGCGGGGACTGTGCGCCCGGTGCGCTCGAGCACGGTAAGCAAAGCAAAAGCGCAGCAAATAGCTATAGATCGCGTGTTCACGTAGGCTTTGGCAGTGATGAATACAGATGACTTCGCGGCCGAGGACCAGGCCGACACCGCCGGCGAGGTTGCCGGCACAGAGGCTGATACGCAGCCTGACACCCACAACACCCAGACTGAAGAGAACACCGAAACTCCGGCTGAGGCTCCGGCCGAGACCTCTGCTGAAAACTCCGAGCCGAACCAGGACGGCGAGAACGCCGAGACTTCCGAGACCAAGCCCGAGGGCTTCAACGGCCTTGGGCTCCCAGCGCCGGTGCTCGACGCGATCAAGCGCGTCGGCTTCGAATCGCCGTCGCAGATCCAGGCTGAGACGATCCCGCTGTTGATGGAAGGCCGCGATGTTGTCGGCCTAGCCCAGACCGGTACCGGTAAGACGGCGGCATTTGCGCTGCCGATTCTGGCGCGCATCGATACGTCGGCACGCTACCCGCAGGCCCTTATCCTCGCGCCGACGCGCGAGCTGGCGCTGCAGGTGTCTGACTCCTTCCAGTCCTTCGCGGACCACCTCGGTGGCATCTCCGTTCTGCCGATCTACGGCGGCCAGGCTTACGGCATTCAGCTGTCGGGCCTGCGCCGGGGCGCGCAGATCATCGTCGGCACGCCAGGCCGCGTCATCGACCACCTGGAGAAGGGCTCGCTGGACATCTCCAACCTGCGCTTCCTCGTGCTGGATGAGGCAGACGAGATGCTCAACATGGGCTTCCAGGAAGACGTGGAGCGCATTCTGGAGGACACCCCCGAAGACAAGCAGGTCGCGCTGTTCTCCGCGACGATGCCGAACGCGATCCGCCGCATCTCGCATGACTACTTGAACGACCCTGAAGAGGTCACAGTCAAGGCGAAGACCCGCACGAACACCAACATCACCCAGCGCTACCTGTTCACCGCGCACCGCAACAAGCTCGACGCCATCACGCGCGTGCTTGAGGTGACTGAGTTCGACGCGATGATCGTCTTCGTCCGCACCAAGCAGGAGACCGAGGAGATCGCCGAGAAGCTGCGAGCACGCGGGTTCTCCGCGGCTGCGATCAACGGCGACATCGCTCAGCAACAGCGCGAGCGTACCGTCGACATGCTTCGCGACGGGCGCTTGGACATCCTCGTGGCCACCGACGTCGCCGCGCGCGGCCTGGATGTGGAGCGAATCTCCCACGTGCTCAACTACGACATCCCGAACGACACGGAGAGCTACGTCCACCGCATCGGCCGCACCGGCCGTGCTGGACGCACCGGTGAAGCGCTGCTGTTCGTTACCCCGCGTGAGCGCCGCATGCTGCGTTCCATTGAGAAGGTCACCGGCGCGAAGATCGAGGAGATGGACCTGCCCACTGTGGATGAGGTCAATGTCTCCCGCATGAACAAGTTCGCCGACTCCATTACCGAGTCCCTCGAAAACGACCAAATGGAACTCTTCCGCGGACTCGTGCGCAGCTACTCGGTCGACCACGACGTGCCAATGGAGGACATCGCCGCCGCGCTTGCCGCACAGCAGCAGGGTGATGAGTTCCTGATGAAGGAGCCCCCGAAGGACAAGCGCGACCGCCGCGAGCGCGAGCGCTTCGACCGTGAGGATCGTCGCGACCGTGACCGCGGGGATCGTGGCCGCGGCCGGGACCGTGGCAACCGCGGGGGCAAGGGCCGGTTCCACAACGACGACGTCAACTTTGACACCTACCGCCTAGACGTGGGCAAGCGTCAGAATGTTCGCCCGGGTGCCATCGTCGGCGCGCTGGCGAATGAGGGCGGTCTGACCAACCGCGACTTCGGCCGCATCACCATTGGCGGCGACTTCACCCTCGTCGAGCTGCCGAAGAACATGGATAAGAGCGTGCTCGACCGCCTGTCCGACACCCGCATCTCCGGCCAGCTGATCAACATTCAGCGCGACACCGGTGCCCCGCCGCGCGACCGTGGTGACAGGGGCGGCCGTGGTGGACGCGGCGGCTACCGCAAGCGTGACGACGACCGCGACCGCGGCCGGGGGCGCGGCGGCCACGGTGGCCGTGGCGGTGGCCGGGGCAAGCGCGACTGGCGCGACTAAGGTTGCGCGCCTGGGCATGAGAAAACCCAGCTACTGAGAGGCGAGGATTCGTCGAAAAGCGAATCTCTTGTTCTTGGTAGCTGGGTTTTGCGTTGGGCCCGTGGAGGGCAGAGGGGTTTAAGCCGGGGATGGCAGGAACATCAGAATCAGCGTCAGGAACCACAGCAGGTTGAAAATGCCTGCGCCGGCAGCTGCCTTGACGCGGGAGGACTCGAAGTCCGGGGTGACGTCGCGAGAGTCGGCCTCGGCCGGGTTGAGGGCGCCGAGGGAACCCATGATCTTGCGCTGCTGCGGGATCACCATGCCGAACAGGAAACCCCACGCCAGGACGGACAGCACGATCGCGGTGTGGAACCAGTAGTTAGAGCGGTAGGAATCCCAGTCGAAGGCCAGCACGGCAGCGCCGAGCAACGGAACCAGCAGGGAGATCATGCCGTAGGTGGAAGAGATGCGGTGGTAGATGGAGGCGCGTCCGAGGGTCTCCTCGCCACCAGCTTGCGCCTTGGCGGCGGCGCCGGGGAACGCGGAGGTGGCTACCATGACCGGACCGATGAGAATGATCGCGGCGGCAACGTGCAGGAAAATGAGGAATGTGGTCATGGCACCTCACTCTACGGAATGCACAGGCATTTCTACATTTGACACGAGTCCCTGCAGGCCAGAACAGTGCCGGCGGATAGCACGTAGATCGGCGCGGGGGAGGGGAAGCTCGTAGCCGCGCGCAATGGCGGCGAGACGTTCCCCGTAGGCGCAACGCACGCGGCGGTTGTCAGGAACCCACTCACTGGGCAGCATGTCGGACTTCGCCTGGTTGGCCTTGGAGGATGTGACCACGAGGTTGATCGGGTCGTTGGCGAAGGCGACGCGCTTCTCCGCCGGCCACGCGTGCGCGCCCATGTCCCAGGCGGCGCGCAGCGGGAAAATGTGGTCGATTTCCACGTCGGCCGGGTCGAGCGGGGCGCCGGTGTAGGGGTCCGTGAAAGGCACCGTATCGGACGGAGCCCACTGGCGGTAAGGGGTGCGGCATGAATCGACGTCCCACGCATCGGCCATGACGGCCTCGCGGGTGGTGCACCCGGTGGGCTGCATGCCCCAGTCGCCGAAGTCTGCGGCACGGTCATAACCCAGGATGGTGGGGCGAGGGGAGGGGGTCGATGGGGCGTCGATAAGCGAACGCGGCGTGGGGAACGGGACCACCGCGACTGTGGCGGCGATGAGCATGGCGAGATAGAAGCGGAACCAAGGCATACCTTGTTGGACTGCGCGGCGGGGGCGATCGGTTCCGTGGGAGGCGCAGACGCCATGAACCTCTGCCTATGAACTGAGTAAACGGCAGCGGCCGGGGGAGGCCACTCAGTTCATAGGCAGAGGTTCATGGACCAGGGGGCTGGGGGCCTGGATGCCGGGGCGCGACCTTGTAACCCAGGGCCCGATACATCACCGCGGCTCGTGGCCGGACATCGCGTTGTCAGTCCCACGCACCTGAGTGTCCTTCAACGCCTGGTCGAAGGGGACTTCCGGGTGCGCCATGGCGTACTCGGTGAGGGCGCCGGCGCGGTCGAACTCGGCCTCAGCGGCGGGGTCCGGCTTGGTGGCCAGGGAGACAATGACCATGGCCAGAGTGGCCAGGATGAAGCCCGGAACCATTTCGTAGATCAGGCCAGATGTGGCCGGAATGGAACCCCAGATGAACACGGTCAGCGCACCGACGATCATGCCGGCCATGGCACCCGGCGCGGTGAGACGGCGCCAGAACAGGGACGCAATGATGACCGGGCCGAATGCGGAACCGAAACCGGCCCACGCGAAGCCGACCAGTCCGAGGATGGTCTCGGACGGGTTGGCGGCCATGAGAATGGCCACCAAAGCGACGATGACCACCATGACGCGGGAGGCGATGAGCAAGGTGCGCTGGGGCAGTTCGCGTTTGGTGAAGCCGCGGAACAGGTCTTCGACAAGGGCGGAGGAGGTGACCAGTAGCTGGGACGACATGGTGGACATGATCGCGGCGAGGACAGCGGTGAGCACCAGGCCGGCGAACAGCGGGTGGAACAGCACGCGGGTCATGTCCAGGAAGATCGTCTCGAAGCCTTCGCGGTCGGTGACGGAGTGCTGCGTTTGGCCGAAGAAGGATGCGCCGATGATCGCGGTGAAAACGGCGCCGATGTAGCAGATGCCCACCCAGATCAGGCCAGAGTTGCGGCCTGATCGTGCCTCGTGCGGGCTGCGCAGCGCCATGAAGCGGGTGATGATGTGCGGCTGGCCCATGTAACCCAGACTCCACGCTAGGTTGCCGATGATGGCGGCCGCGGAGACACCGGTGAAAAAGTTGAAGTAGTCCGGGTTGCCGGTTTCCCACGGGCCGTAGGGGTTGTCCAGCGGGTAGGAGAAGATGCCGCCGGGGTTGTCGATGGCGAATAGGGCCATGACCGGCACGATGATCAGTGCTGCGAACATGACCAGGCCCTGGGCGACGTCGGTGTAGGACACGGCGAAGAATCCGCCGACGAAGGTGTAGATCACCGTGATGGCGCCGACGATGAGCATGCCGGTCATGTAGTCGCCGTCGAAGGTGGACTCGAAGTAACGCCCGCCGGCGACCATGCCGGAGGAGACGTAGAACGTGAAGAAGAAGATGATGATCACCGCGGCGATGACGCGCAGGGCGCGAGTTTGATCGTGTGTGCGGTTTTCAAAGAAGCTCGGCAGGGTGATCGAGTTGTTGGCCACTTCCGAGTAGGCGCGCAGGCGCGGAGCGACCCACTGCCAGTTGGCCCACGACCCGAGAAAGAGGCCGATGACGATCCACAGCTCACTCATGCCGGAGACGAACAAGGCACCGGGCAGACCCATGAGCAGCCAGCCGGACATGTCGGATGCGCCTGCAGAAATACCGGCGACGAACGGCGGCAGGTCGCGGCCGCCGATGACGTAGTCGCCGTACTGGGTGGTGCGGCGCCAACCGTAGTAACCGATGGCGAGCATCAGGCCGAAGTAGATCACCAAAGCGATGATCATCCACGTACTTTCAGTCATGTGCGCTCCTTGAATGAAGTTTCGCAGCGGATAAAAAGCTTGGAATAGGATAACACACAGCTGAGTGCCTGAACTTTTCGCGCCTGCTCTGTTGGTCACCCAGGGTGGTAGAAAAGAGGTTATGCCTAAATTCCTTCTCCACGGCCTGTGGCTTCCCGCCTCAGGGCTCAACTTGTGGGTTGAGCGTGTGGAGGGGCACAAGATTCTCTTGCCTTCGCAGGTTCCGGAAGGCACGTTCCCCCAGGTTGTGGAGTCGCTTATCGACGACTCACGTTTCCGCCGCCGCGACCCGATCACTTTGCAAACACCGAAGGGCCGGCAGGTGCAATTGAAGGTGCCCACGGCTGCGTTCTCGCCCGAGGAGACGGTGCGGTTTTTGAGCCAGGTGGCCATGCTGGATGAGCCGACGCCGGCCGCGACGGCGGCCCAGCGCGCCTCGATTGCCCCGGATCTGTACTGGATCATCCGTCTCTACACCGGGTTGACCCGGTTCGTCCGCGCCGGGCGGGTGAGCATCCGCGTGCGTCCTGACGACGGCATGTGGTTCCCCGAGTGGCAGTTGGGCACCGGGTTAGAGGAGCGCGGCTGGCTGGCGAACATGATCGCCGCCGCCCCAGGCGTGATCACGGTGAACAACTTGAACGTCGCGGAGGACGTTTCCACGAACCTGGTGCACTGGATTGCTTCCGGCTTGTTGGAGCATGTGCGTGGCGAACAACGCGCCTACCCGTGGCACGATTTTGCCGACGCGCTGTTGAAGTCCTCCCCGCTGCGGCGGGGTGGGGCGAGCGTGTCTAAACAGATCGCGCACTGGAACGGCTCGATCACTGCGGTGAACGTGCAGCTGGTGTTCATCGTTGAGGAACCGGCGGACCCGGAGTGTTATGACGCCGCCATGATGGTTGACGGATTGGGCGGGGAACGAGACGGCACGCCTGCCCCCGTGCAGTGGCCGGTGCGTGCTCAAGTCCGGTCCGGCACAGATGCCCCCCGGCCGATCCGGCTGGATGAGTTGGACATGTCCACCATGGCCAGCCTGCGCACCCAGCTGCGCAAGGCCGTCGAAGTGACGCCTTTGCTCGACCCAGAGCTGCACCCGCGCCACCCGGAGACCCCGCGCACACCTCAAGACGGTGACTGGGACAGCTACCTCAGCACCGACGAGATCATGAACCTCGTCGGCCAAACCGCCTACGTCCTCGGTGGGCGCGGGATCAAGGTCATGCTGCCGCGGGCGTGGCAGCGGATGGAGACCAGCGCGAAGCTCTCGGTGACAGAGCCTGCGGAATCAGAGCCGGGTGAAGTCAGCCGGTTCAGCTTCGACCAGCTGGTCGCCTACGACTGGAAACTCTCGCTCGGTGACACCGAGCTCACCCCGGAGGAGATGTCCCAGCTGGTGTCCTCCAAGTCCGGGTTGATCCGTCTGCGGGGCCAATGGGTGCTGGCGGACCAGGCGAGCCTGCGCAAGTCGCGCAAGTACATTGAGTCGCTGACGGAGCAGGAGGTCGAAGACGGCCTCATTACTGCCGACGAACTGCGCCAGCTCGCCCTCGAGTCTGCTGCAGAGCAGGAGGCCGGCGGGCTGGAGATCGCCGGCGACGTTGACGCCCCGGGCTGGCTTCACGCGCTCGTCGGCGGCACTGACCGCCCCGCACCGGAACGTCAGCCCATTCCGGACACCGTGCACGCGGAGCTGCGCGATTACCAGCGCCGTGGCGTGGACTGGTTGTACTTCATGTCGCGCAACAAGCTGGGGGCGGTGCTTGCCGACGACATGGGCCTCGGCAAAACCCTCCAACTGCTCAGCCTGCTCGCCGTGGAGGCGGACCAAGGCCGCAAGACCGGCCCGACGCTGGTGGTCGCTCCGACCTCAGTGGTGGGCAACTGGGCCAGGGAGGCAGAGCGCTTCGTGCCAGGCATGCGCGTCGGCGTTCACCACGGCTCTGGCCGCCTCAAAGGACAGGAGCTCGTGGACGCGATCGGTGAGCTCGACGTGCTGATCACCTCCTACGGCATTGCCGGGCGGGACTACAAGACGCTCGGATTGGTCGAATGGGACCACGTTGTGCTCGATGAGGCGCAGGCGATTAAGAATACGGGGACGCAGGCGTCGAAAAGCGTGCGGGCAATTGGAGCGCGCCACCGCATTGCGCTGACCGGCACCCCGGTGGAGAACCGGCTGGCGGAACTGCGCAGCATCCTCGACTTTGTCAATCCCGGGATTCTGGGTTCGCAGGCGTTCTTCCGGAACCACTTCTCCAAAGTCATCGAGTCGCGCCGGGATGAAGCGTTGGCTGACAATATGCAGGAGCGCCTGCAGCGGCTCACCGGGCCGTTTGTGCTACGAAGGCTGAAGACGGATCCGGCGATCATTGAGGACTTGCCGGAAAAGACCGAGCAAGTGGTCACCGTCGACATGACTCCCGAGCAGGCCGCGCTGTACACCGCGCTGGTCAACGCGATGCAGAAGGAGCTGGAAAGCCGCACCGGTATGGCGCGCAAGGGGTTGGTGCTGTCCACGATCACGCGGATCAAGCAGATCTGCAACCATCCGGCGCACTACCAGGCGGACGGCTCGCCCGTGACGGACAAGGGCAAGCACCGCTCCGGCAAGGTAGCCATGCTCATGGAACTGCTCGACCAGGCGATTGAGACAGACCAGCGTGTGCTCGTGTTCACCCAGTACAAGGCGTTCGGCGACATTCTCCAGCCGTACTTGAGCGACCGGCTGGGCCACGAGATCCCCTTCCTCCACGGGGGCTTGAGCAAGACGCAGCGCGACACGATGGTGGAGCGCTTCCAGGACCCGAACGGGCCGCGCGCGATGATCCTGTCTTTGCGCGCCGGCGGCACCGGCCTGAACCTCACCGCAGCGTCGATGGTGATCCACATGGACCGCTGGTGGAACCCGGCCGTGGAGAACCAGGCGACCGACCGCGCCTACCGCATCGGGCAGAACCGGAACGTGCAGGTGTACAAGATGATCACCCGCGGAACCATGGAGGAATCGATCCAGGACATCTTGGACGGCAAGCTGAAACTCGCCGGCGCTGTCGTGGGCGAAGGCGAAGGCTGGATCACCGAGCTGGGTACCGAAGAGCTGGCCACGTTGATGAGTTACCGCACAGCAGGGGAGGACTAAACCATGGCGCACCCGCAAGAAGGAAACGTCACCTGGGTCAACTTCGCGCAGCGCAAAAAGGTGACCAGTGCGGAAGAAGCGCGCAGCGAACAGGCTGAAGCCGGTGCTGAAGCCGTCGAGCTCCCCTTCAAGCGCACTGCACGCTCGCTGCGGCTCAACCCTGCCGCGGAGATCATTCTGCAAGCCGCTCAGCGCGGTGCCGACCAGGGGCGCTACGGCCGCGGACGCAAGTACGCCGATGAGGGCAATGTCCTCGAGGTCCGGACTGAGATCGGCCGCTTCACCGGCTCTGTCGCCGGCAGCCAAAACGAGCCGTTCACGACGATGATCTTGCTGCCGTACCGCGATGCGGACGCGATCCAACAAGCCCTGGAACTCATGGCGCACAATGCGAACGCGCTCAAGGCCGCCCGCACGGGACGATTCCACAAGGAGCTACTCAACGCACTTGTTGCCGCCGACGGGGAGAAGATCCGCTTCCGCTGCGACTGCCCGGACAACTACGACGTGTGCAAGCACGGGGTTGCGGTGGCCATCAAAGCCGCGGAGCTTATCGACGCTGATCCCACCCTGATCTTCCGCCTGCGCAACCTCGACTTGAACACCTTGGAACAGCAGCTGCGCACAACAGCTGGTGAGCGGGCAAAGCAATCTGCGGCTGAAGGCTCTGAGCAATTCTGGACGGGCCACGAGTTGCCGGATCTGCCGCAACCGAAGACCGCCCCGATGATCGAGGATTCGGACTTGGATCTGCTGCACAAGGCGATGCAGACGATTTCTTTCACCAACATCGACCAGCTGCGGGCGGTGTCTGATCTGGAGGATCTGTACGACGAGCTGACGCGCAGGTGAACGCGTCTCTCACCAGCGTGATCGAACGGATGTTCGGGGTTGTGGTGGCGGTGTCCGGGTCGTTTGGTAGTTGTTAAAGCATGGGCTCGGCACAGGACTCCACACACGTAACCTTCATTCACACCTCGGACTTTCAATGGGGAATGACGCGCTGGTTCCTCGACGGTGAAGACAGCGACGCTCAATCGCGTTTTGAGGATTCCCGCCTGCGCGCGGTGGAGAAACTCGGAAACCTGGCCCGGGAGCACGGTGCGGAGTTCATCGTCGTTGCGGGTGACGTCTTCGACGCGAACGCGTTGAGTGAACGCACGATGGGCCGCGCCCTCGAAGCACTCGGCTCGCTGCCCGTGCCGGTGTTCCTGCTCCCGGGCAACCATGACCCGCTGCTGCCTGGCGCTGCGCTGGAACACGCCGCTCAGCTCAGCAATGTCACCGTTCTGGCAGATAGCACGCCTGTCGAGGCCCGCCCGGGCGTGGAGATCGTCGGCGCACCGCTGCTGGCTCGTTACGCCAACGAGGACTTGGCCGCCCGAGCTCTTGCCCAGCTCGAACCGACTGACAGTGTCCGCATCCTCGTGGCTCACGGCCAGGCCGAAGGCAGGGGAGAGGATGACCCAGCCCTGATCTCACTGACCGGTCTGGAGCAAGCCCTGGCGAACGGAGTGGTCGACTACGTCGCACTGGGCGACACCCATTCGGCCCAGCCAGTGGGTGCCAGCGGCCGGATCTGGTTTTCCGGTTCCCCGGAGACCACGGACTTTCACGACCGGCGCGACAATGTGGCCGGGAATGAGGTGAACTCGGGGAAGGCGTTGGTGGTGAGCGTCGATAAGCGAGCGGCGACCGATGTCGACGTCGATGTCAACGAGCATGCCGTCGGCGAATGGACCTTTGATGCGCTGCACTGGGAGGTCAGCGACGGTGAGGACGTGCGCCGCGTCATTGCGGAGTTGGAGGCGTACCCGCACAAGAGTCGCACTGCGGTGAAGTATTCCTTGGCGGGCACGCTCGGCTTGGAGGCGACGCGGGAACTCGAGGAAGGCCTGGCCGCGCAGCGCAATGTGTTCGGGGCACTGTATGAGCGCGAACGGCTCATGGACCTCCACCTCGAGCCGAATGATGAGGAACTAGCCAATCTGCCGCTTGCCGGTTACGCCCGGGATGCCATGTCCGCATTGCTCGGCGCTGCCGAGACGAGCGATCCCCAGACCGCCCGTGATGCCGTCAACCTGCTGTTCCGTCTGAGCAAGGAGCCGAAATAATGCGCATTCACTCCCTGATCATTGACAATGTGCGCGCCGTGGAGCACCTCGAGCTGACTGACATCCCAGATACCGGCGTCATCCTCATCCACGGCGACAACGAGGCCGGTAAGTCGACCATCCTGGACGCGCTCGACGCGGTGCTGAACATCAAGCACACCTCCACGAAGATCCGGAAACTCAACCCGGTCGGGCGTGACGAGCTGCCGGAGGTGCGTCTCAACGCGACAGTCGGCCCGTACACGTTCGAGATCTACAAACGCTTCGCCAAAGGGGCAAAGGGAAAAGCCGAGCTGAAGATCTTCTCCCCGCGGCCCGAGAACCTTACCGGCGAGCAGGCGCATAACCGTCTGAACGAGATCTTGGCGAACCATGTGGACCAGCAGCTGATGGACACCTTGTTCCTACGTCAAGGGTCACTGCCGGATGCGATCGAAGCCGCCGGGATCCCCACCTTCACCCGTGCGCTGGGAACGTCGCAGGGTGCCGGTGGCCAGTCTGCGCAAGAAGCGGAAGATTCCGGGCTCATGCGCCGCGTGGAGGAGGAGTACCTGCGGTACTTCACCAAATCCGGCAAGCCGACCAAAGACCTCAAGGAATCCGAGACGGCGGTTGAAGCCGCCGAGCAGAAGGTCACTGCCGCCGAGCAGTCCATGCGGGCCTACGAGACCGCGGTCGACGCGTATGCCCAGCACGGCGCTGACATGGCCGCCATTGAGGCTGAACTTCCCGAGGCGGAGCAGGCGCTGTCCCGCCGTGCTGCCGAAGCGGAAGCTGCGCGCGAACTCGCCGCCACACTCGCCGCTGCACAGGACAAGGCTGACCGTGCCGAAAAGGATCTCACACGCGCCAACGACGACATCGAATCCCGCCAGGCTGTCATCGCCGGTGTCGAACACGCCGAAGCTGCCCTCAACACCCTCAAGGAGCAGCACGAGCCGGCCCGTGAGAAGGCTGATGCCGAAAGGAAGGCACTGGCCGAGGCAGAGAAAGCGCACGAGCAGGCCCGTGCGCACGCAGTCACCGCGCGGGACAACCTCGGGTCCGCTGAGCAAGCGCTTGCCGCGGCCAATGCACGGGCACGGGTGGAGGAACTCAACGGAGTTGTCACCCGTCTGGACGCTGTCGAGAAAGAGATCGCCCGCTTGGTCAAGGCGCAGCCGGAGCGCCGGGTCACAGATGCTGACGTCCGCGCGCTTGAGGACGCCACGAGTACCCTGACCGTGCAGCGCAGAATCGTGGAGTCGACAGCAGCACGGCTTGATATTGCCGGGCCGGCTGGCGCCGCATTCACGGTCAACGGTGACGAGGTCTCGTGCGGAGGCACAGACTCCATCGCGCTTTTCGACGGCACTGAGATCCGCATCTCCGACATCACCCTGACCTTCCGCGCCGCCGCCGGGACAGAGACCGCCACCACGGATCTGGACAACGCGGAAGCGGACGTCAACCGCCTGCTCGCTACGATCGGCTGCGAGGACCTAGACGGTGCCCGCCGCCTGCGGGATGAGCACCGCGAGTTGGCGGCAGCTCTAGAGGCCGCCCGTTCCCGTCGCGCTGACATCCTGCGCGGCGCCGAGGCTGACGAGCTGCGCGAGGAGCTGACCCGGCTGCGCGAAGCCGTCGCGACGCACGACGGCGAGATCCCCCCTGTCAACGAAGCGCAAGAAGCACTCGACGCGGCCCGCCGTGCCGATGCCGAAGCCCGCGACACCGTGGCGGACCTTGACGCGAAGATGACCCCGTTGCGCGCGAAACCGCACACGCTTGCGCTGACGGAACTGGAGACCCGCATTGAAGTGCAGCGCGGCAATGTCGAAGCCGCACGCGCCCAGCTCGCCGCCGCACGCGAGAAGCTTTCCGACGAGCAGTTGGCCACCAACCGCGATACCGCGACAGCTGCGCAGACCGCCGCGGCGGCAGAGGCTAACGAGTTGAAGAAGCAAGTCGAACTGGTCGACCCAGAACATGCTGAGGAGCGCCTCCAGGGTGAACGCAACCGTTTGGACAATCTGAACCGGCGCCACCGCCATGCCCACGAAAGTCGTCTGCAGCTGCTGAGCACTGTCAACAGCGCCGACGGTGAAGCAGAGAACCTCGACCGCGCCCGCGCTGAACTGGAGACCGCGACCGTGCGCCGAGATGCGCTGCACCGCAAAGCGAACGCGGCGAAGCTGCTGCGTGACACGATGGTCTTTCACCGTGACTCTGCGCGCGCGAAGTACGCCGCTCCGTTCGCTCAGGCGCTGCAGCGTCATGCGAGCCGCGTGTTCGGCCCCGGCACCGAGTTCACCCTCGATGATCAGCTCCGGGTGCAGGCCCGCACCGTCGACGGCACGACAGTGGATCTGTCGGAACTGTCCGGCGGCGCCAAAGAGCAGATGGCACTGCTCACCCGCTTTGCCATCGCTGACCTGGTGGCCGCAGGGGAGCAGGGGACAACGCCTGTGCCGGTGGTCATCGACGATGCCCTCGGCGCGACCGACCCGAAACGCCTGGAGTCCATGAACGCTGTGTTCACCAAGGCGGGCGAAACAGCCCAGGTCTTCGTTCTCACGTGTTTCCCGCACCGCTTCGATCGCGTCTCGGCGGCGAAGACCGCGTCCATCCAGGAATTGAAAAGGTTCGCAAAGGGAAATTCTTAACCGGATCACAGTTTATAGTTTTTCGTATTAATGTAGAACGCCATGAAGGCAGAACAGCGTTGGCTTACCGACGAGGAACAGGTTCTGTGGCGTCTCATGCTGCAGGCCGCCCGCAAGGTCTCCCGTGTCATGGAGGACACGCTGCTCTGCAGTGCGCAGCTGTCGACGTCCGAGTATGCAGTCCTCGTCGCTCTCAGCGAAGCTGAGGGGGAGAGTCTGCGCCTGCGCGACTTGTGCACCGAGTTGGATTGGGACCGCTCGCGCACGTCCCACCAGATCACGCGCATGGAGCGCCGCGAATTGGTGTCGAAGGAAAAGAGCCCGGGTGACGCGCGTGGTGTCTTGGTGCGCCTGACGGAGACCGGCCGGGATGCGCTCTACCGGGCAGTGCCGGACCACGTGGAAAGCGTCCGGCGCGTGGTATTCGACCACCTCAACACCGACGATGTCCCCGCACTCGAGCGGTTCTTCCAGGGAGTCATGGACGTCGAGAACGTGCCCGGCGGTAAGCGCCAGGTCCCGGACGGGCCGGAGCTGACCTCAGGGTAAAACCCAGGGTCAATATCAGGGCAATCCCCGTTGTCGCAGGTGCCGCGAATGGGTTGAATGGGTGTTGTCAGCGTGAACAGCAGTTAACAACAACATCCACCCCCACCCGAGAAAGGAACCGCCATCATGACCTACCAGCCCAGCCCCCAGCCGCGTAACAACAAGAAGCTCGTGCGCTCCATGAACGACCGTTACATCGCTGGCGTGTGCGGCGGCATCGCCGAGACCTACAACATTGACCCGACGCTCGTGCGCCTCGTGTTCGTCGCGCTGTTCCTCGCGGGCATGTCTGGTCTGCTCATCTACATCATCTGCTGGATCGTCATCCCTAACGCTGAGCTGTACTAATCTCAGCGAAATACGCCAAGTGGTCCCCGTTGCCGACGCGGACGGTTGCGCAGCCGTCCACCCCGGCTGCGGGGACTAACACGTGGTCGATGTGCGAGCGCAGACCCACGATGCCGTCCGTGGGCCATGTGCCCTCCGGGTAGCGGGAGCACATTCGTGCCGAGTCCTGCATCGGCCCCAAATCTGCCATGGGGCCGTGGCGCATGGTTGCGTTGAAGTCGCCGGCGATGATCGCCTTTTCATCGACGTTGACATCGACCCAGCCCGCGATACTGTGCAGGTCCCCGCGCCATTGATCCATGATGCTGGGCAGTGGGGCAGTCGTGTGCACGGCCACGATTGTTGGCCCGGCTGCGATTCGGAACGCCAGCGAACCCCACGTCGTGGGCGGGGCATCGATGTGTTCTAGTTCTCCGAGGTCAGGGTGCACCGCCATGCTCGTTGGTGCGATCCCGCCACCCTGCTCCGAGGTGAAGACACGCTCCGCGAAGGACGTCCCGGCGAATGCCGCTACCACCTTGTCATTGCTCGCCTCCGGAAGAACTACCACGTGCGGGTCAAAACGGTCGACGATGTCCTGCACGTCTGCGGCAGTCAGGGTGTTTTGGCTGTTGTAGGTGACCACCCGGAGCGTCGAAAAGCTTTCCGACGCCCCACTGTCAGAGGACATCTCCTGCGCGTGAAGAGAGCCCGGCAGAAGCGGCGGCACGGGCGCAGCGATGAAGCAGGCGGCGGCCACAGCCCAGACAAGCGGCGCCACGACAAACCGGAAGGCCCCAAGCACCGCCGCAATGACCGCGAGCCCGATGCCGAAAGCAATGGGGAAGGAGACAGCCTGAGCCACCACGACCCGAGTGCTGAGCCATTGCGAAATGCCCGCAGCCGGAAGGAACGCGAGTACGCACAGGAGTAACCCGGCGACGGTGAAGAGCGCGGAAAAGACGAGCTTGCCGGTGCTGGGACGGGTAGGGGATTCCTGCATAGTCAGTCCTATTCGAAGTACGAGCAGATCTCAGGGTCTGTGATGTATCCCTGTTGGCAGCCCCATTCAGCCTGCAATTCGCCGCTGGATGGGTTGGGGTTGCCGTATTCGTCGTACCCGTAACCGTTCACGGCTGCCCCTCCTGGGAGCAAACCAGACTGGCTTTCTTGCTCGAGATAGGCGGGCCCGTCGTTGGCGTAGAAGCAGTACTCGGAGTGTTCGATCGTTCCGTCCGACCATAATGCGGGGCCTGGCGTTCCTACGAGGCACTCGACTACGTAGGGTTCGGTTTCGCTGGTGACGGTATCGGGTTCTGCGGCCACCGATGCAGAGCTTGTAGAGCTAACCGTCTCACTTGTGGTGGTCGTGTGCGTTGCGGTGACCGTCGCGGTGACCTGGACTGGTTCGCTCTGCTCCGAGCTGCACCCGCTCACGCATAGAACACCCGCGAGGATTGCAGGCAACAACCGGTTCATTGTCTCTCCCGAGAAGGTAGGACTCGCGTCTGTCTTCTTTAATCTAGCGGGAGCGCGTGAGGCTCATGCCCGATTAAGTCTCTCATCACCGGCGGTGATAAAGTCAGGTGCGCTGCTTCAAGCAGTACGTCTCCGTAGCTCAGCGGATTAGAGCATCGGTTTCCGGTACCGAAGGTCGCAGGTTCGAATCCTGTCGGGGACACCATGTGTCATCAGTCGCGACATTGTTGACAGATGAGTCGCGACATGGTGGACAAACCGGCGTCTTGGTGTTTATTTTTTCCAAGGCGCCGGTTGTGGTTTTCAGGTCAGTGGGGGTTGGCCTTTTCGCCAGTATGGTTTTTGGTAGTTGCGGGATGTGTCGATGTAGTGCTCGGTGATGGGTTCGCCGGTTTCTTTTAGTGATGTCGTGATGTGGTTGTCGGTGATGATCATCAGGACTTCTTCGCCGCTGTGGGCTCGGCCGATTCCTAGGCTGTAGAGCCTGCCGGCGTAGCGGATGGTGACTTTGCCGCTGGCGGCGACGACGTCGTTGCGGGTGCGCCATTCTTCTTTCGGGGTGAAGGTTGGTTCAGCTTTAGGTCCTGTTGTGTAGGCCTGGTGTGGGGTACGGCGTCCGAGTGATCGGTGGGGGCGTTCGGTGTTGTAGTAGGCGGTGAATTCGTTGAGCTGCCGTTGTAGTTGGGGGATGGTTTCTGCTGGTGGTTGTGCGTTGATCCAGCGTTTGAGTGTTTGGTGGAAGCGTTCGATTTTGCCTTGGGTTTGTGGGTGGCCTGGCCGGCCGTTTTTCTGCTGGATACGGTTGTCGTTAAGTGTTTTCTCGAATGCGTTTCTGCCGCCTTTGCGTCCGGCTAGTCGGGCGGTGAACACCAGCCCGTTGTCAGTGAGTGTGGATGCCGGTGGGCCGTAGGTGTCGATGAGGCGCTGTAGTTCTGCTGCGACAGCTGGCCCTGTAAATGCTGGCCGGGCGGTGATCGATAGCAGGTAGCGGGAGTGGTCGTCGATGAAGTCGAGGACTTCTACGCGCCTGCCGTCGATGAGGAAGAGGTAGGTGATGTCGGCCTGCCAGCATTCGTTGGGCATGGCCGCTTCAAACCTGATGTAGGAGCTGCGTGGTTTCTTTTGCGGTTGCGGGGCAACAAGTCCGGCTTCAGTGATGATCCGGCGGATCGTCGATGTTGACGGCACACGCAGGCCTTGTTGTCCTAAGTGGAAAGCGATGGTGTCGGGCCCTGCGTCGAAACCTGCTTTGGTGAGTTCTTTGCGCATGTCGATGATGTGGTTGCGCAGGGTCTCCGGCACGGCATTGGGGTGGGTGTGCGGCGCGCGCGATTTGGGGGCGATGGCTTGTTCGCCTCCGGCGTCGAACTCGGAGAGGATCTTGTAGATGCGTTGGCGGGAGATGCCGAATCGTTTGGCGACTTTGGTGACTGGTTCGCCTTGATCGCGGACGGCTTTGACGATGGCGAGATTTCGGTTCGGGCTGTTCATCTGTCAACGATGTCCCGACTGATACCAGCACCGTCACTAAACACGCGGGGGTGGCGGGAGGTGTCAATGATGTCGCGACTGAGGTGTCAACCATCACCCCAGATTGTTTCTACCCCCTAAGTGTCAACAATGTCGCGACTGACCTGTCAACCATCAGGAATGCTGTCCCAGGCACGCCGTGTCAACTATGTCATGACTTCAGACACTGTCGGGGACACCATGTGTTGTCTCGAGACATCGTTCCGGTCGAGTTTCGAGATTTCGTCATTTGTGGGTGCCCCATAGTGGGTTGAGTTCGTTGTCTTTTTGGTTGTAGTAGATCTTGTCGTCGCTCATTGTGTAGGCCGCGATATGTTCCCCAGTGGCGGTGATTTTGATGTCGACGTGGTTGTCAACGCAGAGCATTGTGATGGGTTCGCCGCCCCATCGGCGCCCGCACCGCCAGGCCCGGAATGCGCTCGTCGCCGTCGTTGACGTGCTTGGAGCGGTCCTCATCCCACACCACGGTGCCGGAGAAAGCACCCGGAATAACCGGAGTATCAGGGGCGTCAATGACGGGTACAGCGGGGGCGCGTGCACTCTAAGGCTGTGGCTTCGTTCGCTCGATGGCGCGGTTTTGCAGCGCTCCATGGCGGTCTTGTTGCTGCGATCACGCAGGACTGGCTGCAGGTAGGTGTCGCGGACTGAACCGAGAGGGGTGCGCCCGGCCGGGGCCGTTTAGATCGCTGCCGCTACGTCAGAGTCCGAAGGCTCCGCGGCTGACGAGGATCACGATGCCGAGGCCGATGAGAACAATGGGGAAGAGGATGTGCTCCCAGCGTTCGAGCACTTCCGCGATCGGGGGGCGGGTGGCGACGAACTTTGCCAGGGCCACCAGGACCGCGACAAGCGCGAGGAAGATGATGCAGTAAGCGACTACTGCGAGAGGTTCCACGCTGAGGAAGACAGGGGTGTAGACACCGATGTTGTCGCCGCCGTTGGCAAAGGTGACGCCTGCGACTGTCCCCACGCTGACTTTCTTGCCGGCAACCTTGGCCTCGTCGTCATCGTCGTCATCGTCTCCGCTCCAGGCCTGCCATGCGGCCCAGAGGCCGAGGCCCAGAGGGATGAGACCAAAGTACGGGATGGCTGCCGAGGGCAGGAATGCTCCGGCGCCGATGGTCACCAGGATCGCGGCACCGAGGATGCCGGCGAATCCGAGGTACTGGCCGGCCAGAATGCGGGCGGTAGTGCCGCGCTGGCCTGCCCCTCGCGCGAAGAAGAGGGAGAGCACGATGATGTCGTCGATGTTGGTAGCTGCGAACAGGCCTATCGCCTGCAAGACCGTGGTGAGGATCATGCGTCCTCCCCAGCTGCGTAACATCCGGGAAGCGAGCAGGCGGGATCGATGCACGGGGCGCCTTCGTCTACTGCCAGAGTGGCATCGACCAGTGTCGTCAGCGCCTGCGTCAGGTGCGGATCGGCGATCTCGTATCGTGTCCGACGACCCTCTGGCTCGGAGACGACGATCCCGCAATCGCGCAGGCATGCCAGGTGGTTGGACACGTTCGGGCGTGTCAGGTCCAGATCTCGAGCCAGTTCCGCCGGGTAAGCGGGATGGTCGAGCAGGGTCAAGATGATCCGGGATCGAGTGGGGTCGGCCAGTGCACGACCCAGGCGGTTCATCACGTCGAGACGCGAAACGATAGTCAGCATGTACTGAACTATACAGCGAGCACTGAACATGTCAAGTCCGAGGTAGTGGCGTAGCCGCGTGTGCTGCTCAGGAGACAGTGGAAGTGGCAGAGATTCCGGCAAAGTTGCGAAAACAGCGTCGCCCGCTCGAGATCCAAGTTGTGCGCGAATCGTTCTACCGATCAAATAATCCCGCTCCGGTCTCTCAAGCCAGTTTGCTGCCTCGATTATCCTGTGTACCTCTTATGGGAAGTACGGAACGCTAGCGGACTTTGAGCTGAAGGTAGTCGTCTGGGTGAGCTGTGTCCTCAATGCTCAGATTGGTGGGCTGCTGGTCCGCAGGCATGGGGGACACCCAGATCATCTGCTTAGTCTCGCCCGGCTTGAGCATTTCACCGCACGCTGGGTTTCCCGGGACGCGCTCCAGGTAGCCTACGTTTCCCCAAGAAGAACCGTTCGCGAGAATGTTCACGTCAAGCTCGAGTCCGCACGCTAAGTCGATTTCGCGGGTTCCGTTATTGGTCACGTCCGCGGCGACCGAAACCTGCTTCCTGCCCTCGAAAATCGGGCATTTCGACCTCAACGATCGTCGAGGGATCGGCCAAGTTTGTGACACGAATGGTGAAATCGCCGACTGTGCCAGTGAAACGATCGCCGAGTTCAGTGCCAGACTCCTCGGGTGCTTCCCCTTGAGCTCCGGGTTCCTCTTCGGGTTGTTCTTTGCTCTCCTGGGCGCAAGCGGCGAGGCTTAGGGCGAAAGCGAAGGCAGCAGACAGGGTTAGTTTCTTTTCCCTTTTTTCTGATATTCACAACCAGACTCAGAGAATTAGTAAACGTGGAAAGTTGGGCCGCAGCGGGGGAGCGGCAACCTTCGCGGCCGGCCACTTGAGGGGCCAGTGAAGGAAAGATGACCGACGCTCGACGGCACCACTAGTGTCCGGTGGGGCTTTCGTGAACGTGCTGTTAGATGCGTTATGAATATCGCGATGAAGTTTCGCTGTTAAAGGTTCGTTGCCGCCGGCTACACATGTGGCTACAGTCGGCCTTGTCCAACTTAGTGGACGAGTCAACATTGTTCCCAAAGGAGATCCCATGAGCACACTCACTGGCACCTACAACCTAGACCCCGCCCACTCTTCCGTCGGCTTCACCGTGCGCCACGCAATGGTGACGAAGGTCCGTGGCGAGTTCACTGATTACGAAGCGTCCATTACCGTGGCGGAGGACCCGTCGGCAAGCACTGCTACCGGCACTGTGCGCACGGAGAGCATCGACACCCGCAACGAAGACCGCGACGCCCACGTCCGCGGCGAGGACTTCTTCGCAGTCGAGCAGTACCCGGAGATGACGTTCAACGCCACCAGCTTCGACGTCGACGCAAACGGCAACGGCACCGTCACCGGTGACCTGACCATCAAGGGCACCACGAAGCCCGTCACGTTCGAGGTTGAGACGTTCGGTGTGGAAGAAGACCCGTTCGGCAACATCCGCATGGGCTTTGAGGCGCGCACCACGATCAATCGCAGCGAGTTTGGCATCGACTTCCAGGCTCCGTTGAACTCCGGCGGCATGATGCTGAGCGAGAAGGTCGGCATCGAAATCGAGGGTTCTGCGATCAAGCAGTAGCTTATCGACGAGCGTCCGCCCTCCGCCCGCCACTTTCGTGGCGGGCCTTTTGTGCGTGCCGGCAGGTTTCGCTCTTTCTGAAGATGACTCTTGACGGTCAGCGTCCGAGACAGTACTTTCCAAACTGGAAAGTACTTCACGACCCTGGAGAGATGACCATGAACCCGTCAGCTTCTGAAGCGCGCGAGATGCTCGCTCGCGCAAATACCCTGTCCCGCAATGCCGCCCGATTCCCATTAAGCTGGATCGGCTACATCATGCTCTGTGCAGCCGGGCCGCTGTATCTCATCGCTTCCTACTTCAATGGCGGTGGCCCGCCACCACCGATCGTGTGGGCGGTGATTGGGGCATGGGTGTTCTTTGGGATGAACTCGTCCGCTATCTTCGGGGCGCTTTCGGGCCCGGCACCGAAAGGCTTTGGCGCTCGGTGGGGTGTCATGATCGGACTGTGGGGAATCATGTGGGGGTTCAGCCTCTTGGGTCCGAGCATCACTTCCGGACAACTCGTCCTGCAAAGTTACGTTTACCTTGGTCTCGCCCTTGCAGGGCCGGTGTGGGACTATGCCTCGCTGCGCGTTCAGAGGATGAAATAATCCATGGCGCACCTGCGAAACGAGCTTGACCCGGTACTGGCGAATCCGCTGCGCTTTTCCTTGCTCGCTTCTCTTTCCAACGTCGTTGAAATGACGTTCAAGGATCTGCGGGACCATCTGGACACGACGGACTCCACATTGTCGAAGCATGCGACTGCACTGGAATACGCTGGGTATGTCCGAGCCAAGAAAGGCTTTGTCGGTAAGTTGCCGCAGACCCGGTTCGTGATCACCAGGGCTGGGCGAGAGGCGCTCAGCCACCACCTGGAAACGCTCAACCGCATCGCGCAGGGCGGGTGATGCGGAAGCGGCCAGAAAAAGTCAGGGAAACACGCCGGGGTTCAGTAAAATCACAGAGTTCACGGTCTACTATCAGGTTATGAAGCAATGCACTGTCCTCGGCGGACTGCTTTTCGGCGCCGTGAGCTTTCCCATAATCGCGGTTCTAGCTGCGCTTTCCGCGGCAGATCCGGACGGGGCCAATCAAGCTACTACCTCAGCGATCATCGCGCTAGGCAACACTGTAGCGACGCTGTGGATCATCGGCTTGACGTACTACCTCGTCAATCGGCCGGAGATCTCACAGGGCAAGGGCGCGGCTATGCAGACCGCTGTCACCGGGGCAATTCTGCTTGTGCTCGGCTTCGGCTCGACCGCGTTCTACGCCTGGGAGGAAGTAGCCGCAGGTAAGGAACTGCCGACGATCAATCTGCTGGTCTTTCTCATTCCTGTCGGGTTGTTCGTCGTTACAGTCGCGCTATTCATGGCGATGCTGCAAGGCCCTGGAACTCCCACTGGCAATCCCAGGGTGCAGGTCGCACACGCGCACTAGAAACCAGTTCGAACTAAGGGGCTTTCGGTGAACTGGCAAACTCTCACGCCTCCGCGGGCCAAAGACGCACTCGTTGCGGCGTTAGCTATTGTCTCGATGTACGCGCTGCTCATCGGTCAGGCTGTCGGGCTGTGGAAACTAGACGTCGACAGAAGTGTCCTCATCGTTGCTATGCCGTTCATGATGGTGATAGCGCTTGGTCTTCCCGCCTGGTTGTTACTGCGCTACATGCGCAACCGCGGGATCGAAGCGGGGTATCTCCCACTGGGCAAGCGCGGTTGGCACCTCCTGTGGCAGGTGCCGGCCATCATCATCAGCGCCGGCATTGTGACTTCGATCTTGGGGCCGCTCCTTGGGCTGAACAATGCAGAGGACACGTCGGTCTTGGAAGAAGTGGGTGTCGGGCGTGCTCTTCCCATCATTGTCACTTTGGCGGCCTACTTGCTCGTAGGGCCGTTCCTGGAAGAGCTGGTCTTCCGCCGGGTTCTCATGGGGTACTTCGATACGCTCATGCCTGCCGCGCTGAGCGTGATCCTCAGTTCGGTGATCTTCGGGATCGCCCACGTAAGCCCACCGGCAATTCTGTACACGACCTTCTTTGGTCTCGGGTGCGCCCTTGTCACCCGCTGGCACGGCACCTTATGGGCTGGCTTGATCGCGCACGTTGCAAATAATGCGTTGATCCAGCTCACCACGCTGGCTGTGCTCCTAGGGTGAGTGGGGCCAGCGGTGCCAGAACGGCGTAGCTAAATGGAATCTTCTTTGTAAAAGCTTGCCTCAATCTAAGATTGAGAACTACCCGTCCCGCAGAGCTGTAAGAACACCGAATCACACGAAAAGGAAGCACCATGTTGACATCACGCGCACTGAAAACGATTGGGGCGTCCGTCGCTGCGTCCACGCTGCTGCTAGTGGCCGGGTGCAGCTCGGACGAGCAGGGCAATGCAGAAGGGCCGGCCACGGAAACCCAGGGGGAGAGTGCTGAAGCAGCCCCGTCCGAAGAAACGGCGGCTGAGAACTCCGAGTCGGCCGAGGTGAAAGATCTCTCCCAGTTGTTCGATGGCGTCACCTTCAAGAGCGAGCAGGTGGTCACGCAATCACCGGAGCAGATCAAGGACTTGCTCCAGGTGATGAAGGACGTGCAAGCGGCGGATATGTTCGAGTTCGATCCCCCTGAGTGCGGCGAGGAGTTCCAGAGGAACCAAGACGACTTCAACGATGAAGACGTTTCGCCGGAGACCTTCACTGCGGGTGACGTTCAAACCGACGGTTTCGCAGTGGTTGCCTATGACCTAAGCGTGACCAAGGATCCGGAGCGCGATAGAACGACGCCGGACTCAGAAAAGTGCGGAAACTACTCGTTCACGTCGCCCGCAGGCGTAATGAGCGTCGCGGCTGAGGAGCTCCCCTTCACTGCAGATGCGGATGGGGGCTACGCCGTCATCCAGCGGACCGACTCCGAAATGGAGCAGATGTCCACTTACAACACTGTGGCCGAGAAAAACGGCACGCTCGTCAGCTTGAGCGTCAATGATCCCAGCGAGGAAAACATCAAGGCGGCCGAGGAAACACTGGGCATGATCCTCGACCGCCTGTAGGCGGGATTTAGGAGTCCAGCAGCTCCAGCACAGCCTCGCCGACACCGGCTGCGCTCATCGGGTTCTGCCCGGTGACCAGCTTGCCGTCCACGACGACATGCTTCGTCATGGGCAGCTTAGCGGTGGTGTACTCGCCGGCTTGCTCCTTCAGCTTCTCCTCGAGGCTGAAAGGGACTTCGGCTGTGCGCTGAGCCAGTTTCTCTTCGGCCCAGGAGTAGCCGGTGACGTTGCGGCCGTCGAGAAGCGAAGAACCGTCTGCGAGGGTGACGTCGAGCAAACCGACCGGACCGTGGCACACAGCCGAGACAATCTTGTCGGCGTCGGCGAAGTGGGCCACAGCGGCGGTGACTTCCTCGTTAGTGAAGTCGAACATCGTGCCGTGGCCGCCGATCAAGTAGATCCCGTCATAGGAGTCGAGGTCGACGTCGGTGATGGCGGGGGTGTCGTCGAGAAGCGCCATGAACTCCGGGTCTTTGTAGCGCTTGTTCGTGCCGCCCATCTGGATCACCGGGGTTTTCAGGCTCACCGGGTCAATAGGGACAGCGCCGCCATCGACGCTGGCAAGGTCGACCTCGTGGCCGGCCTTGGTCAGCACGTCGTAAAAGTGCGTGAATTCGCCGAGCCACATGCCGGTGTGAATACCGGAGCTCTGGTAGCGGTGGACGCTGGTCGACAGTGCGAGAAACTTCATTCTATTGTCCTTGTGCTTCGAAGTAGCCGGGCGCGTTGAGGGTGGTTGCCTGGCCGGTGCGCAGGTAATCCACCACGAGGCGATCAACAACGGGGTTGCCGAACGCCACGTGGCCATGGCCCGGGCCGTGCACGGTCACCAACTGCGTGCCCATCGTGGAGTGCAGGGTGCCGCGGCCAGCGTACACAGTCTGCGGATCGCGCGTGGCGTTGATCTGCAGGGGACGCACGGCCAGCTTGGAACCGTCGAGATGCGGGCGTCCAACGACCGGTGCAGCTCCGTTGCACATCAATCCGCTCTTGTACATGGCGTTGATGGCGGTGAAGATGTCCCCGGAGATGTAATTGGTGTACAAAGCCTGCGGGATGAGCGTGTAGTCCGGCGGGGTGATGTTCTCGTTGCAGGTCTGCACAGAGAGCAACTGCTGGGTGTGCATTTGTGACAGCTTGAGCTCTTCAGCGACTGCTGGCGGAGGAACCTCACCGACCTGGTCGGCAGTGCCGTTGGTCATGGTGGCCAGCAGGTGCCACTGGCTCGGCTGCGGAATGAGCAGGCGGGTCATGAGCAGCAACTGGGAGTTGGCCTGGTTCGCTCCGGGGTTGAGAATCATGTTGACCACGTTCTCGCCCTCCACGCGGGCCTTGCCGGTGGCGGTCATAAGGTCTGCGCCAGCTTGGCCGGAGCTTGCAAGCCCCGGAGGCAGGTCACCCACGCGCGCCGGCGGGGGAACGAGCGTCGGGTTCGTGCCGGTCTCGGCGACGATCTGGCGGGACCAGTACTGGTAGGCCTTGAGCGGTGTGTCGCCCATCTTGTACTTGTGGTCGTTCATAGACAGCCAGGTGAAGTACTCGTGCAACACCGTCTCGTAGCCTCCCTGCTGGGACGCCATGACGTCGTTCCACGCCATGTTCGGATCCATTGCGGAATCCAGGACGACCTTGTCAGTGTTGGCCGGGTACATCGTGGCGTACACAGACCCGAGAAACGTACCGTACGACAAGCCCATGATGGAGATCCTGTCGTACCCCAGGGCCTGGCGGACCATGTTCCAGTCGCGCGCGTTGTTGTCCGTGGTGATGGACTCCGGGTAACCGGGGCCGCCGGTCTGGCAGCTGCGGCGGACGTATCCGCCCATGTTGGTCACGGAGTCGACCGTGTCGCGCACCACCGCCAGCGGATCTTGTCCGGTCGCCGGGTCTTGGCATTCTAGGGGAGTGGAGTGCGCCAAGCCGCGGGGTTGCACGGCGACCAAGTCCCACTCGTTGCGGATCTCTTGCGGCCAGTTGTACCCGACGTTCTTCGACCCGAAGTAGGTGTAGGCATCGCCGCCAGGGCCGCCCGAGTTACCAAAGAGCACACCGCGCTTCGCTGCCGGCTGCTGCGCCTTGATCTGCAGGAAGCCGAGCGAGATCTTGCGGCCGTCCGGCTGGTCGTAGCGCATCGGAACATCAATCCGGCCGCACTGAGCGCCGTCGACGTCAACGGTGGCGGGGCAGTCTTCCCACGTAATCTTCGGTGCGGACTGAGCTCCGGCCGCCGGAATGACGGCCATCGTCGCGGCTGTGGCAACTGTCGCAACGACAGTTGCCGCCCGCTTCAAGGAAAATACGGTGAACACTGCGATACCTCCCAGGTAAGAAGAATCCTTTTCAAAACTATGTCGCCCATAATAAATCTTGCGCGCGAGAAAAGCGCGGCACGGGAAATGACAGCAGATCGGCCCGCACTTTCCACTCGGAGGGTGCGGGCCGATTTGTGTTCTGGCTGCGGTTGCAGCCGGTAATTAATCCACCACGAACACGATCAAGTCGCGCGGGCCGTGAACGCCTTCCACACGCACGAGCTCAATGTCGGACGTTGCCGACGGACCAGAGATGAGCGTGGCCGGTTTGTACGGGTCGATCTTGCCGAACATCTCGGGCACGCCGTAGACCACGGTGTCCATGGGCACGATGCACAAGTGGCGGTCGGGCACCAGGGACAGGGAGCGGCGGCCGCAGACGGCGGGGCCGTCCTCTAGAACGTCGGACTGCAGCACGATCGTGCCGGTCTGTGCAGCGGACACGACAGAGCTGGTGACCACCGCATCAGCGTCCCCAAGGGTGCGCGGGTCCACAGAAGACTCGTCCGGGGCAGCAGTGCCGGAGAAACCGTCGAAAAGCGACTTCTCCAGGCCCGGCGCGTAGCGCACGTCGTCGCACTCGCGGTCGTGGAGTACCTCGACGATCTTGCCCGGCAGCTCGTCCGCGGAGCACTGGATCACATCGGCCTTGTAGTCCACGAGCCTGTCGACGAGGATTTCACGCAGCTCGTCGCGGCCCAGCGACGACTCAGTGCGGTACTCGTGGGAGTGCTCGACGCTCGCAGACGCGTCTGCGAGCTTCTGCGCGTCGCGGATGCGGGAGAGAATTTCCTCTTTAGCGCTCGTCATTGCGGGCCTCCCCTTGGTTGGTCGAGGCATTGTCCTCGATGGTGTCAGCTGCGACGGAGTCAGAATTCGGGTCAGTGTTGCGGGCAGCACCCTGTGCGCGGGCATCCGCGAGCAACTGCTGCGCCTCATCCGACTCAAACCACTCACGGAAGGACTTCTTCGGCGGCACCGCGGTGTCGCGGTAGTCGGACCAGCCAGACATGAACAGCGGCAGCGAATCAATCACGCCGTTGAAACCGCCGAGGATGCGGCCGGCGGCGGCCATGCGCACCGCCTGGTTCCACAGCTTCTGGTTGCCCATGACAAAGCCAATGGAGGAGAACATCGAACCCTCGAGTGCCGGACGGTGGTTCTTCACCTTCTGGTGGCGCATCTCCAGCAGCACATCGGTGATCGGGATCTTAACGGGGCAGACCTCGTCGCAGCGGCCGCACAGCGAGGACGCGTATGGCAGCGACGCGGTGACGTCATCCGTCGAATCCATGCCCGCCAGCTGCGGGGTGAGGATTGCGCCGATCGGGCCGGGGTAGACCGAACCGTAGGAGTGGCCGCCAGCGCGCTCGTAGACCGGGCACACGTTCAGGCATGCAGAGCAGCGGATGCACTTGAGAGCCTCACGGCCGATCTCGTTGGACAGTGCGGCAGTGCGGCCGTTGTCCATGAGGACAATGTGGAACTCCTGCGGGCCATCTTCCGCGGTCACGCCCGACCAAATCGAGGTGTACGGGTTCATGCGCTCACCGGTCGAAGAACGGGGGAGCAGCTGCATGAACACGCCGAGGTCGTCGAAGGAAGGCAGGAGCTTTTCGACGCCCATCACCGTGATCAGAGTTTCCGGCAGGGTCACGCACATGCGGCCGTTGCCCTCAGACTCCACGATGGACACCGAACCGGTCTCGGCGATGCCGAAGTTGCAGCCGGAGATAGCCACCTTGGCCTTCATGAACTGGTCGCGCAGGAAGGAACGCGCAGCGTCCGCCAGCTCCGAAGGGTCCTCAGTGAGGTCCTGGCGCGCGCCAGGCATCTTCTCGGTGAAGATGTCACGGATCTCTGCGCGGTTGCGGTGGATGGCCGGCACAACGATGTGGGAGGGGAAGTCCTCGCCCAGCTGGACGATGAGCTCCGCCAAGTCGGTCTCCTGAACGTGGATGCCGTCTTCGGCGAGGACCTCATTCAGCGCGATCTCTGCAGTCGCCATGGACTTGACCTTGACCACTTCAGTCTCACCGGTGGCTTTGACCAGGTCGGCGACAATCTGGTTAGCCTCGCGGGCGTCGCGCGCCCAGTGGACGTGGCCGCCGCGGGCGGTGACGTTCTCCTCGAACTGCTCGAGCAGCTCCGGCAGGCGAGCCAACGTGTTGCGCTTGATGGTCGAGCCTGCCTCACGCAGCTGCTGCCAGTCATCCAGCTCATCGACAACACCCTGGCGCTTGAGACGGATCTGAGTAGTCGCGTGGTGCAGATTCCGGCGCTGCGTAGAGTTGTTCAGCTCGTGCTTCGCGTTCTTCTGGAACTTCTCGTACTCGCGGAAGTGACCCGGCTCGAGCGGGGCATGCGGCGGGGTAGTGGGGGTACCGAGTGAGACCTTCACAGCATCTTCTCCTTCGAGTATGCAGCCGACGTCGGCGTCCACGGGTGCGAGCGGGTGGATGCGAGAATCTCCGCGATGTGGATCGCGCGGATGCCGGAGTGCTGGCGGGACATAGCACCGCCGATGTTCATCAGGCAGGACGAGTCGCCAGCGGTGACGTACTCGGCCTCCGTGTCCTTAATGTGGCGCACCTTGTCGCTGACCATCGCCGCCGAAACGTCGGCGTTCTTCACCGCGAAGGTGCCGCCGAAACCGCAGCACTCTTCGACGTTGTCCAGCTCGACGAAGTCGATGCCCTCGACGTTCTTCAGCAGATCCGTCGGGCGGCTGCCGACCTTGATCATGCGGCGCGAGTGGCAGGTGGAGTGGTAGGTCACGCGGTGAGGGAAGAACGCTCCCACATCGGTGGTGCCCATGACATCCACGATGAACTCGG
Source organism: Corynebacterium genitalium ATCC 33030 (assembly GCF_000143825.1). Lineage (NCBI taxonomy): Bacteria > Bacillati > Actinomycetota > Actinomycetes > Mycobacteriales > Corynebacteriaceae > Corynebacterium > Corynebacterium genitalium. The sequence continues at coordinate 1,972,627 of NZ_CM000961.1, read as the reverse complement.
ACAGGTCCAAGGTCTTGTTAGCGGCGCGCGTTGCACCGTCGACAAGCCCCTTGGAACCGTAACGGTCAGCGATGCGCACGTGCTGCTCGCGGACGGCACCAGTGCAGGAGCCGGACGGGGTGACAACGTAATCGATCGAATCGTCCGCGAACGCGTCAACGTAGTTCTCAATAATGGGCACCACTTCCTTCTGGTACCCGGTATTGATGTGCATCTGTCCGCAGCAGGTCTGCTCTTTCGGGAAGACGACTTCGCATCCGAGGCGGGACAAAACCAAGGCAGACGCCTTGTGGGCATCGGGGAACAGGGCGTCCCCGATGCAGGTGGAAAATAGGGCTACACGCACTGGTGGCTCCTTTCTGGGTGGGTTGCCGGCCAGTCAGCGTAGAGGTTACTCCCCTTTAGCCCACAGCGGGCGCTAGGGCACTGAGCACGTTCGTCTGCAGGAAGACCATGGTGCACACAGCCAGCAAGAAGACGAAGGACCAGCCGACGACTTTCTTGAAAAGCTCCGACTCTTTGCCCTCCATGTTCACCGCCGTGGCGGCGATGGCGAGGGACTGCGGGGAGATCATCTTGCCCACGACACCACCGGTGGTGTTGGCCGCCAGCATGAGATCCGGGTTGAGGTCCAGGCGCTCGGCGGCCGTGACCTGAAGGTTGGCGAACAGCGCGTTCGCGGACGTGTCCGAGCCGGTGACCGCCACGCCGATCCACCCCAGCATCGGAGCGAGAAAGGCAAACGCGGCGCCGAGGCCTGCGAACCAATAACCAATGGTCACCGTCTGGCCGGAGTAGTTCATCACGTACGCAAGCGCGAGAACCACCACGATGGTCAGCGCGGACCAGCGCATGCGGTAGGCCGTGTCCACGAATTCTTTGCCCACCTGGGCCCAGTTGAGCTGGTAGCGGCCGTTCTCGTCGAAGATGATGTAGACCAACGCGACGATGAGCCCGGAGATGACCAGCAGGGTGCCCGGGTTGTGCAGGTAGGCGAAGGTGTAGTCGGTCTTGACGTCGGTGCCGGTGGAGCTGAGGATGCTGCCTGTCTCAATCCCCGGCCACGGAATGGCCAGTTTGAACGACTTCAGCCATTCAGGGATCGTCGTGCCCAAGTTGGCAATGCCGAAGATGAACACCACGACGGCATAGGGCATCAGTGCCATCCAGACGCGGTTGCCGGGAAGGCTCTCATCTGCTGCTTCAGCGCGCGTCTTGATCGCGGTGGAACCAGCTACCTCGGTCTCGGCATCGTCGCCGTGGGTTCCTGTCCCCGCGTTCGGTGCTACGTCTGCGTCCGGCTGGTCAAGGCCAAGGCGCTCACGCAGCTCCGGCACACCGACCGGTTTCCAGAACTGCAGCAGAACAAACGCCGCGCCAAGGGCGACGATGCAGGCGATGACGTCGGTGAGCTGGTAAGCGAAGTAGTTGGAGGTCCACCACTGTGCAATACCGAAGGACAGGCCGATGGTGACGGCGGCGGGGATGGTCTCGCGGACGCCGCGTCCGCCGTCTACCAGGAAGGCGATGATGAACGGCACGAAGAACGCCAGGAACGGGGTTTGGTGGCCGACAATCGCAGCGATGTTCTCTGTCTGCTCGAGAGTGCGGCCACCGACCTCACCGGCAGTGGTGATCGGGATGGACACCGCGCCGAACGCAACGGGGGCGGTGTTGGCGATCAGCACAATCGATGCCGCCTTCAGCGGGGGGATGCCGAGGGCGAGAATCATCGTCGCGGTGATGGCCACCGGTGCGCCGAATCCTGCGAGCGCTTCAAGCAGGCCACCGAAACAAAAGGCGATGAGCATCGTCTGGATGCGCACATCTCCGTTGCCCATTTTGTCGAACACCCTGCGAAGGTCTTCGAACCGGCCGGCTGCCACGGTGATCTGGTAGAACCAGATCGCGGTGAGGATCACCCAGACAATAGGGAAGAGTCCGTAGAGCCCGCCGCGGAACGCGGACGATACTGCCATGCCGACCGGCATATTGAAGCCGAGCACAGCAACAAGCAGCGCCACGCCCAGCGCAACCAGACCGGACGTGTGAGCGCGCGCTTTGAAACCCAGCAGCATGACGAAAAACGCCAACAGCGGCAAGACCGACACAAGTGCGGATAGTCCTACGCTTCCCGCTACTGCGTCGGTGTGAATCTGAAAGGTCCCCATTGACCATCTCCTCTGCGAATACTTTGCACGGGCAAAAATAATGCAGTCAAAGTATTCCAGTAGCCGCGTGTGTCCGGAGGAAAACGGAGATTTTCACCCAGTTTCATTAAAGGATGAGCAGCGCACCTGCCAGTTCTGCCGGTGTCCGGCCCCTGATCTAGACTTGCTGCCCATGACCCCTGCTGACCTCGCCGCGACTGTCCGCGCCATTACTACCGAAACGCTCGATGCCCACGGGCTTGATTCCTCCGTCGTCCCGGAGACGGTCACCGTCGAGAGGCCCCGCAACCCGGAGCACGGTGATTACGCCACCAATGTCGCACTTCAGGTGGCCAAGAAAGCAGGGACGAACCCGCGGGAGCTCGCCGGCTGGCTTATCGACGCTCTTGTCGCCCTCCCCGAGATCGATTCCGCAGATGTTGCCGGCCCCGGCTTCATTAATCTGCGCCTTGGGGCTGCTGCCACCGGTGGCATTGTGGCCGACATCCTGGCGAAGGGGGAGGCCTACGGCAGCTCGGACATCTACGACGGGGAGAAAATCAACCTGGAGTTCGTCTCCGCCAACCCGACTGGCCCGATCCACCTGGGCGGCACCCGATGGGCAGCCGTCGGTGACTCGTTGGGCCGTGTGCTGGAATTCTCCGGCGCGGAGGTGACCCGCGAGTACTACTTCAACGACCACGGCGGCCAGATCGACCGCTTTGCCCGCTCCCTGGTAGCTGCAGCCAAGAATGAGCCGACCCCCGAGGACGGTTATGGCGGGGAGTACATCGCCGACATTGCCAGCGCGGTTGTCGCGGAGAACCCGGGCATCCTGGAGGGCGATGCAGCGGTAGTGCAAGAAGCTTTTCGGCGCGAGGGCGTCGAGAAGATGTTCGCGCAGATCAAACAGTCCCTGCACGACTTCGGCACCGACTTCGATGTCTTCTTCCACGAGAACTCCCTGTTCGAGTCCGGAGCTGTGGACCGTGCGATCCAGACGCTGAAGGACAACGGCAACCTCTATGAAAACGATGGAGCGTGGTGGCTGCGCTCGACCGACTTCGGCGATGACAAAGACCGCGTCGTGCTCAAGTCCGACGGTGATGCCGCATACATAGCTGGCGACATCGCGTATGTAGCAGACAAGTTCGACCGCGGACACACTCTGGCCATCTACATGCTGGGTGCGGACCACCACGGTTACATCGCCCGCCTGCGCGCAGCCGCCCAGGCGCTGGGATACAACCCGGAGGCAGTCGAGGTCCTCATCGGCCAAATGGTCAACCTGGTCCGCGACGGCCAGCCGGTGAAGATGTCCAAGCGCGCCGGGACAGTGATCACCCTCGACGACTTGGTGGATGTCATTGGTGTGGATGCCGCGCGTTATTCGATGGTGCGCTCCTCGGTCGACTCCACTCTGGACATCGACCTGGACCTGTGGGAGAAGCAGTCCAACGACAACCCCGTCTACTACGTGCAGTACGGCCACACGCGCCTGGCGTCGATCGAACGTAAGGCTGCCGAGGCCGGTGTCGTCCTCGCACGCTCGGACGACGATGAAGAAGTTGATCTGTCCTTGCTCACCCACGAGAAGGAAGGCGACCTGATTCGTACGCTGGGCGAGTTCCCTGCCGTCGTCAAGGCAGCGGCTGAGCTGCGCGAACCGCACCGTATCGCACGCTACGCCGAGGAACTGGCCAGCGTCTTCCACAAGTTCTATGACGCCTGCCAGATCCTGCCCAAGGCAGGGGAGGACCCGCAGCCGATTCACGCCGCCCGTCTCACGCTCGCCTCGGCCTCGCGCCAGGTGCTGGCCAATGCTCTGCGCCTGCTCGGCGTGACCGCTCCGGAGAGGATGTAGACCGATGCTCGATCCCGTTCTGAACACTGCCAATTTGTCGCGCGATGACCTGTTGCGCATGCGCCACAATGAGGCCGGGTGTTTCAATGACCTGCCCGCCCATGTGTGGCCACGAAGCGCGCAGCGGCTTGACGACGGTACAGTCACTATCGCCGGCGTGCCGCTGCCGGACATTGCAGCTGAGTACGGCACCCCTGTGATGGTTGTCGACGAGGACGATTTCCGGTCCCGCTGCCGCGACATGGTTCGCGCTTACGGCAAACCGGAGAACGTGCACTACGCCTCCAAGGCATTCCTGACCACTCACATTGCCCGCTGGGTCAACGAGGAGGGACTGTCGCTCGACGTGGCGAGCGAGAACGAGCTTCTCATTGCCCTACACGCGGGATTCCCGGCAGAGCGCATCACCGTGCACGGCAACAACAAGCCCGATTCGTTCCTGCGCCGCTGCGTGCGCGAAGGTGTCGGCGAAGTGGTCATCGACTCCCACCAGGAGCTCGAGGAGCTTGAGCGCATCGCGGGTGAGGAAGGCACGGTGCAGGAGGTGTTCATCCGCGTCAAACCCGGTGTGGAGGCGCATACGCACGAGTTCATCGCCACCAGCCACGAAGACCAGAAGTTCGGTTTGTCGCTGGTATCTGGCTCCGCCTACCGCGCCGCCGTGGCCGCCAGTGAGGCTGACAACATCCAGCTGACCGGTCTGCACTGCCACGTCGGTTCCCAGGTGTTTGACGCAGAGGGCTTCAAGCTCGCCGCCGCGCGTGTACTGGGGCTGTACGCGCAGATCTACCGCGAGCTGGGCCTGGAGCTCGGCTACCTCGACCTCGGCGGCGGTTACGGCATCGCCTACACCAACGAGGAGCAGCCGCTCGCCGTTGATGACGTGGCGAAGGACTTGCTCAAAGCCGTAGCCGAGAAGGCGGACGAGCTTGGCATCACCCCGCCGGAGGTCATTGTGGAGCCGGGTCGCGCCATTGCCGGCCCCGCCGCTGTGACTGTGTACTCGGTGGGCACGGTCAAGGACGTGCACGTGACTGATGAGGCGACGCGCCGCTACATCGCCGTCGACGGCGGTATGAGCGACAACATCCGCACCGCCCTGTACGGCGCGGATTATGACGCACGCGTGGTCAACCGGCTCACCGACGGCACCCCGCAGGCCACGCGCATGGTCGGTGCGCACTGCGAGTCCGGCGACATCCTCATCAACAACGCCCTGTGGCCGGACGACATTGCCTCCGGCGACCTTATCGCGCTCGCCGCGACGGGTGCCTACTGCTACTCCATGGCATCGAACTACAACTGCTTCGGCCGGCCGGCCGTCGTCAGCGTCAAAGATGGCGTAGTCACTCCGATGGTGCGTAGGGAGACGGTAGAGGACATCCTCGCTCGAGAGGTTTTGTAGACTCGAGAACCATGACTTCACAGACCACTCACAGCGCTGAGGGACACAACGGTAATTACCCGGGCAAGGGCATCGGCCAGCCGGTCGGTGTCGCTGTTCTGGGAATGGGCACGGTGGGCACTGAGGTGCTCCGCCTGATTAGCGAGTTCTCCTCCAATTTGGAGCAGCGCATCGGCGGCCCCATTGATGTTCGTGGTGTCGCTGTGTCTGACTTGGGCAAGCGCCGCGAAGTGCTCGATCTCTTCCCGGACATCGCGCTCACGGACAACGCCTTGGAGCTGATCGACCGCGACGACATCGATGTCGTGGTCGAGGTCATTGGCGGCATCGAGTACCCGCGCCAGTGCGTTCTCGCCGCGCTCAAGGCCGGCAAGTCCGTGGTCACTGCGAACAAGGCTCTCATCGCGGCGCACGCCGACGAGCTTTCCGACGCCGCTAATGAGGCCGGTGTTGACCTCTACTACGAAGCAGCCGTTGCCGCCGCAATCCCCGTCGTGGGAACGCTGCGCCGTTCGCTCGCCGGCGACCAGATCCAGCGCATCTCCGGCATTGTCAACGGCACGACCAACTACGTCCTCGACGCGATGGCGTCGACCGGTATGAGCTACGACGAGGCACTGGCGGAAGCCACCCGCCTGGGGTACGCCGAGGCGGACCCGACCGCCGACGTCGAGGGCCACGATGCCGCCTCTAAGGCCGCCATCTTGGCATCGATGGGCTTCCACTCCCGCGTGACCTACGACGACGTGCACGCGGAGGGCATCACCAACATCACTGCCGAGGACATCGAGGCAGCTAAGGACGCCGGCTTCACCATCAAGCTGCTGGCGATCTGCGAGCGGCTTTTCGACGATGCCGGCAACACCACTTCCGTCGCCGCCCGCGTCCACCCGACGCTGGTGCCGAACGAGCACCCACTGGCGAGCGTCGACAAGTCCTACAACGCTGTCTTCGTTGAGGCCGAAGCCGCTGGCCGTCTCATGTTCTACGGTAACGGCGCGGGTGGCGCGCCCACCGCTTCCGCTGTGCTCGGTGACCTTGTCGGCGCTGCCCGCAACAAGATTCACGGCGGCCGCGCCCCGGCGGACAACCCCTACGCTCACTACCCGGTCGCAGACTTCGGCGATGTGCCGACGCGCTACCACATCGACATGTCGGTCGTGGACCGCGCAGGTGTCCTTGCGGATATTTCTCGCCGCTTCGCTGATGCAGGCATTTCCATTTCGGCTGTTCGTCAGGAAGAGCACGGTGATGCGTCGCGCCTGATCGTCGTCACGCACATGTCGATTGAGCGCAAGCTTGCGGCGATCGTCGAAGAACTGGCCACGCTTGACGACGTCAAGGTTGTCAACTCCGTCATCCGCCTCGACGCCGACGCTGCCGAGTAGTCATGAGCACCGATCTTGAGGTGGGCTTGCGCGCCCGCGTGACCGTGCCCGGTAGCTCGGCGAACCTGGGTCCCGGCTTTGACACACTCGGTTTGGCTTTGGGGATCTACGACACCGTCGAGGTGGAAGTCACCTCCTCCGGCCTTGAGGTGGAGATCTTCGGTGAAGGTGCAGACGACTTGCCCCGCGACGGCTCCCACCTGGTGGTCAAGGCGATCCGGCAGGCGCTGAAGGCCGCCGATGTCGACGCGCCCGGGTTGAAGGTGACCTGCACGAACAATATTCCGCAGTCGCGCGGGCTTGGTTCGTCTGCCTCGGCGGCTGTGGCTGGTGTGGTTGCCGCCAATACTCTCGCCGGCGACGTGCTGGACACCGAGGAAATCGTCCAGATCAGCTCCTCGTTTGAGGGGCACCCGGATAACGCCGCGGCCAGTGTGTTGGGCCAGGCCGTGGTGAGCTGGACCGACATCCCTGTCGATGGTGTATCGCATCCCGTCTACCGCGCCGTTCAGCTTCCAGTCCACCCTGACATCAAGGCGACTGCGCTGGTCCCGAGCTTCCACGCGTCCACCAACGCGGTGCGCAAAGTGCTCCCGTCGCATGTCACCCATACGGATGCGCGGTTCAACGTTTCCCGTACCGCCGTGATGACGGTGGCGGTCCAGCACCACCCGGAGCTGCTGTGGGAAGGCACCCGCGACCGCCTCCACCAGCCCTACCGCGCCGACGTTCTGCCGGTCACGGCTGAGTGGGTCAACCGTCTGCGCAACCGCGGTTACGCCGCGTACCTGTCCGGCGCCGGTCCGACCGCTATGGTGCTCCACCGCGACCCGATCGACCCGAAAATTATCGAGTCCGCGAAGTCGGACGGTTTGCGCGTCCTCGACCTCGAGATCGCCGGGCCGGTAACGGCCGAGCTCTCCCGAGCGTAGGCGCGCAGGGCCGCGTGGGCCCGCAGGGTCCGCGTAGGCTGCGGAAAAGTTGACATCCGCGATCCGGCCTAAACGGCCAACAACTCTCTGACCTGCGTGGACAGTTCTAGGCGGAAATCCGGTTTGTCAACTTTTCCGCACCGGCCGCGCGCACCGGCCGCACCGCTTCGTGCACGGATCGAAAAACCCGGGAATGCCAAAGGGCCGAGGGCATCACGCCCTTGGCCCTTTACTCATGCCCGACCCATGAACGGGGGCGAGCAGCTTTAGTGCTCAGCCACGTACTTGACCGGCTCCGGCAGGCCGCGGTCCTCGCGGACGCGACGGGAGATGGACTCGAGGGAAACGAGCGCATCGACGACCAGTTCTGGGGTGACCGGGAATGGCATGTTGTGGATGGTCTCGTCCTCGGCGGTGGCGGCCTTGGCCACTGCCTCGAGCTCTTCGGTGTCGTCGGGGGAGAGGCCGACTTCGGTCAGGGAGTTCGGCAGGCCCACCTTGGTGGTGAAGGCGATGAAGTCCTCGATCTCCTCGGCATCAGCGCCCTCCATGATGAGCTGGGCGCAGGTGCCCACGTTGACCTTCTGGCCGTGGGTGAGACCGTGGGTCTGATCGGCCGCGGTCAGGCCGTCGTGGATGGCGTGCGCTGCGGCGAGACCGCCGGACTCGAAGCCCAGGCCGGAGAGCAGGGTGTTGGCTTCGACGACTGCGTCGAGGGCGGGGGTGACCACGCCAGCTTTGACGGAGTCGATTGCTGCGAAAGAGTGCTCCCAGAGAATGTCCCAGCACAGTTTTGCCAATGCGCCACCAGCGCGGGTCGGGTGGCCGCCGTTCATGGTGGTGCCGTTGCCGCGGGCGGCGGCGCGGGCCTCGACCCAGGTGGCCAGTGCGTCGCCGATGCCGGCGATGAGGAATTCCACGGGTGCGCCAGCAACGATCTGGGTATCGATGAGAACGAGGTCCGGGTTCTTCGGGTAGAAGCGGTACTCGTCGAAGGCGCCGTCCTCGGTGTAGATCACGGCCAGTGTCGAGGTCGGTGCGTCGGAAGATGCGGCGGTGGGAACGGATGCCCACTTGATGTCGGCCAGGTAGCCGGCGGCCTTCGCGGCGTCGATAGTGGAACCGCCGCCGACACCGACGATGATGTCGTGATTGTTCTCTTTGATCTTTTCGGTCAGTTCGTCGACCGCCTTGGCGGTGGCGAAACGCTTGAACCCGACGCGGGTCAGCGGCAGGTCTGCTTCTTTGAAGCCGTCGGTGAGCTGCTTTTCGACGATGCCCCACACCGTGTCGTCAGAGACGAGCAGCGGGTTATCGCCGAGCTTTTTCAGGTGGGTGCCCAGTTCGTGGATGGCACCTTTGCCTTGGATGTAGCGGGATGGGCTGGAGAAAATATCCGGTGTAGTAGCCATGCCTCCAGGCTACGCAGATTTATAAGGTCGTGTTTTCGGATTGTTCAGTACTTTCGGCACTGCGGGTTCCCGGCCCAGGTAGAGCGATAATGTCGAATTCGTCACGTGAGAGGTGGCCGCGTAGATCCACCTTGTCGAATTTGCCCACCGAGGTCTTGTCGATGGAGCCCACGAACGTCCAGTACTCCGGCGCCATCCACGTCGGCAGCTCTTGGTGGAGTTCCTTGCGCAGCTTCTTGGCCAAGTCGACGGACGGGGTCACGTCGGCGTGCAGGACTGTCACGGCCAAGGGGCGCTCGCCCCATTTCTTGTCGGGGTAGCCGATGACGGCGCACTCGACGACTTCGTCGGCCTCCATGATGAGGTTTTCCAACTGGGCGGAGTAGATCCACTCGCCGCCGGAGCGGATGACGTCGCGGGAACGGTCATAGAGGGTCATGAACCCGTCGGAGGTCACCGTGCCCACGTCACCGGTGCGCATCCAGCCGTCCGCGGTAAAGTGCTCCTCATCGTCGTTGGCGTCTTTACCGCGGAAGGACTGTGCCCGCTCGAGCGCCTCCGGGTTGGCGGGCTGGTAGTAGGAGGCGGCGACCATGTTGCCGCGGACCTGGATTTCACCGTTGTTGCGGTCGGTGCGGGAAACGATCTTTCCTTCGTTGACCACTCGGTATTCCAGCCAGGGGGCGAACCGGCCTTGGGAGATGCGGTAGGCCCAGCGGCGCTCGCCACCGACGCCTGACGGTGGGCGGGCTACCGTGCCCACAGTGGAGGTTTCGGTCATGCCCCAGACGTGGATGACGTCCACACCGTAGCGCTCCTCCCACACCTTGATCAGCGCGGGCGGGGCAGGGGAGCCGCCCACGAAGAGCTCAGTCAAGGACATGCGCTCCGGCGGGTTGTGCAGGTAGTGGACCATGAGCTGGATCCACAGGGTGGGCACGCCGTGGGCGACACGCGGGTGGGTGCCGGCGATGAGCTTCGCCAATGTCGGCGCGGACACGTCCGAGTCAGGCAAGACCAGGGGAGTGCCGGCCAGGAACGCGGTGAACGGCACGCTCCAGCTGAGTACGTGGTAGATCGGGATGCAGCATAGGAAGGACTCACCGTTCGCGATCCCCATCGAGTCGGTCGACCGAAGACTGGTAGCGGTCAGCCAGATAGAACGGTGCGAGTAGGCGATGCCTTTCGGGGCGCCGGATGTCGCCGTCGAATAGCAAATAGCTGCCGCGGTGTTCTCGGGGAGGGAGGGCCAGGTGTAGATGGTGGACGAGCCGTCGAGAAGCGCCTCGTATGCGTGCACCTCGACCCCGTCGAGTTCGGGGATGTCGCCCAAGCCAGTGAAGCAGACCGCGCGCACCGTCGGGCACGACGGCAAAATGCGCCCCAACTTGCCTGCCAAACGCGGGTCGGCGACGATGACTTCTATCTCGGAGTGGTTGATGATGTAGGCGATCTGATCCTCGAGAAGCTGCAGGTTGAGCGGCACGAACACCGAGCCTTTCGCGGCAACGGAGTACATCACTTCGAGGTGCTCAGCGCAGTTGTACATCAGCGTGCCTACGCGCTGATCCCCGTCAATGCCCAGCTTGTCTTCCAACGCGTGCGCGAACGCAGCGGCGCGTGCTCCAATGAGCTCGAAGGTCGTTTCCTCCGCTTCGCCTGAGCGCCATGTGGTCACCTTGGTGCCACCGTGCACGGACGCTCCAAAGTCGAGGATCCGTCCGATGGAAAAAGGCACTTCCTGCATCGTGGAGAGCATGTTGTACACTCTAGCGCGACCACGTTGCCCGATTGTGGTGGGCGTGGGTTACACTAAACGGCAGATCGCGACCCGAGCGGCATTTTCTGCGCTCCCCATACCGCCATTTTTGGCCGTGCGTCCGATCAATCCTTTTCTGGGCTGTCACTTCAAAGTGCGCCTTCAAATGCTTATCGACGTTTGAAGCCCCCGGAAAAACGAGCCACGTCCACACCGCGTGATGCGACGCGGTGAACAATAAGACGAAAGGACATCCGTGACCGATACGGACAACGCAGCGGGCCAGGACCGCCAAGACCTTGCTTCGCTGAAGCTGCCTGAGCTACGCAAGATCGCTGCTGACAAAGGCCTTCGGGGGACCTCCGCCCTGCGCAAGGGCGAACTGATTGAAGCCATCACCACCGGCACCGTGCCGCAGCGCGCCAAGCAGCGCGCTTCCGAGCAGGCAGCCGCAGAGGCATCCGGTGAGCAGCCGACCGGGCGGAACGAGCAGAACGAGCAGAACAACCCGGAGCAGGGGGAGAAGTCTGGCTCCGAAAAGTCTGGTTCTGACAACGATGGCGCAGATTCCGATGAGCAGCGCTACGAATCCCGCTCCGCAGCGCGCCGTGCACGCCGCAACCGCGCCAAGCACGAGCACCGTGCCGAGCAGCGCGGCGACCGCAACGACCAGCAGGACGAGCAGCAGTCCGACGATCACGGCCAGCGTGACAACCGCGACAACGGTGATAACCGCGACAACCGCGACAATCGTGACAACCGTGACAATCAGGGCGGCAACAACCGCCAGAACAATAACCGCGATAACAACCGCGACGGTGAGGGTGGCGGCCGCCGGGGCCGCCGCAACCGCCGGAACCGCCGAAACCGCGACGGTAACAACAACCAGGGCGGCGGCAACAACAACCAGGACTTCGATCCGGAGGATCTGCAGGAGATCGCGGGTATCGTCGACATCGTCGACAACAATGCCGCGTTTGTCCGCACCACGGGTTACCGCGCTAGCCAGGCTGATGTCTTCATCAACAACAACTTGGTCCGCCGCTGCGGCCTGCGCTCGGGCGACGCTGTGATCGGTCAGGTCCGGGCTAACGGCCAAGGCCACACGCACGGTTCTGGCCGTAACCGTCAGCGCTACAACCAGCTGGTGCGCGTGGACACGGTCAACGGGATGAAAGTGGACGACGCGAAGCAGCGTGCTGAGTTCCACAAGCTCACCCCGCTGTACCCGAACCAGCGTCTGCGCCTTGAGACGGAGCCGAATATCCTGACCACCCGCGTGATCGACCTGGTCATGCCGATTGGTAAGGGGCAGCGCGCCTTGATCGTGTCCCCGCCGAAGGCCGGTAAGACGACGATTCTGCAGAACATCGCGAACGCGATCGCGCACAACAACCCTGAGTGCTACCTCATGGTCGTGCTTGTGGATGAGCGCCCGGAGGAAGTCACGGACATGCAACGCTCCGTCAAGGGCGAGGTCATCGCATCGACCTTCGACCGTCCGCCAAGCGAGCACACCGCTGTCGCCGAGCTGGCCATCGAGCGTGCAAAGCGCCTGGTGGAGATGGGCCAGGACGTTGTGGTCCTGCTGGATTCCATCACCCGCCTGGGTCGCGCGTACAACAACTCGTCGCCGGCGTCGGGCCGCATCCTTTCTGGCGGTGTGGACTCCAACGCGCTTTACCCGCCGAAGCGATTCCTGGGTGCAGCGCGCAACATCGAGGACGGCGGTTCGCTGACCATCATCGCTACCGCCATGGTGGAGACCGGGTCCGCTGGTGACACCGTGATCTTCGAGGAGTTCAAGGGCACCGGCAACGCTGAGCTCAAGCTCGACCGCAAGATCGCCGAGCGCCGCGTGTTCCCAGCGGTCGATGTCAACCCGTCCGGCACCCGCAAGGACGAGCTGCTGCTCGCACCGGAGGAAGCGCGCGTCATGCACAAGCTGCGCCGCATTCTTTCTGCGCTGGACCCGCAAGCGGCGATCGACCTTATGATCAAGCAGCTGAAGAAGACGAAGAACAACGGCGAGTTCCTCGTCGGCGTGGCGCAGTCCGCGCCGATGGCCGCCGACACGGAAACCGAGGAGTACCAGTAAATGGCAGCTAACACGCAGGTTTCGCTTGTCGACGACTACGTTTCCGAATACCAGGGCATCCAGGCCCAAATGGGTGACCCGGACGTTGTCGGCGACCAGGATCTCTTCCGCAAGCTGTCGAAGCGCTACGCGCAGCTCCAGCCGATTATCAACGTCAATAACGAGCTGACGCAGGCCCGCGAGGACCTTGAGGCAGCTCAAGAGATGGCGGCCGAGGACAAGGAGTTCGCCGAGGAGGCCACGCGCCTTGAGGGCGAGATTGTCCGCCTCGAAGAGGAGCTGGCTGACCTGCTCGCGCCCCGCGACGAGCATGACGCCGATGACGTGATCATGGAGATCAAAGCCGGCGCCGGCGGCGAGGAAGCCGCGTTGTTTGCTGGCGATCTGGCGCGCATGTACCAGAAGTACGCGGAGAAAGCTGGTTTGTCCTGGGACGTTTTAGACCTGTCCGAGTCCGATCTCGGCGGCGTCAAGGACATGACTGTCGCCGTGAAGGCGAAGAACCCCTCCCGCGACGGTGCATGGTCGATGCTGAAGTTCGAAGGCGGTGTCCACCGCGTGCAGCGTATTCCGGTGACGGAGTCACAGGGACGCATTCAGACGTCGGCAGCCGGCGTGCTGGTGTACCCGGAGCCGGAAGAGGTCGAAGCTGTCGACATCGACGAGAAGGACCTCCGCGTTGACGTCTACCGTTCTTCCGGTAAGGGCGGCCAGGGAGTCAACACGACTGACTCCGCTGTGCGCATCACTCACCTACCCACGGGCATTGTGGTGACGTGCCAGAAAGAGCGTTCCCAGATCCAGAACCGCGCTCGCGCGATGCAGGTGCTCCAGGCCCGCCTGGATCAGCTTGAGCGTGAGAAGGCGGAAGCCGAAGCGGCAGAAGGTCGCGCATCCCAGGTCCGCACCATGGACCGGTCTGAGCGCATCCGCACCTACAACTGGCCGGAGAACCGCATCTCGGACCACCGCATCAACTACAAGTCGAACAACTTGGACGCGGTGCTCGACGGCAACATGGACGACATCATCACCGCGCTGCAGACCCACGAGCGCCAGGAGCGCCTCGAAGCAGAGCAGTAAGGAGACGCAAGGTGCGCTGGAACTCGTCAGAGCTCGCCAATGCAGTGTCGGCAGCTGAGCGCAGGTTCACCGAGGCAGGGGTCGCCTCGCCGTCCTACGATGCGCGGTTCATTGCCGCATCGCTTCTCGACGTATCCAGCCACATCTCCTTACCATTCACCTCTCCCACGGAGATCCCCGACGGGTTCTTCGCCCGATTCGAGGAAGCCGTTTCGCGCCGAGAGAAACATGAGCCGCTGCAGCGCATCATCGGCACCGCACCGTTCGGGATCCATGATCTGAAAGTGGGCCCAGGGGTGTTCATTCCGCGGCCAGAGACTGAAGTCCTCGCGGAATGGGCGGTGGCGGCGTTCGCGGAGTACCTCGACAGTCTCTCCGACGATGAGATTGACGCCCCTGATTTTCAGCCGGTCGTCGTAGATTTAGGTACCGGCTCGGGTGCGTTGGCAATCTATATTGCGCAACGTGTCGATGCGGATTTGGTCATCGGAGTGGAGAAATCTCCCGTAGCGCTTGCCGCGGCCCGAGCCAACGCAGACGAGCATGGTGGTCGCGGTGCTGAGATCCAGATCATCTCCGGTGACATGACCGACCCGCACTTGCTGGAGGAGTACTCCGGCAAGGTCGGCCTTGTGGTGGCGAACCCGCCGTACGTGCCGTTTGAACCCGAAGAGTCCGGCGCTTTGCAGCCGGAGATCTATCACGACCCTCCTGAAGCCGTCTTCTCTGGTGCTGACGGAATGGACGCTATCCGGGGTCTCATCCCCGTGGCGGCGCGTTTATTGGCACCGGGGGGAAAGCTCGGGATTGAGCATGACGACTCGACGGCGGGCCGCACGCGTGAGCTCGTCGATAAGCACGGGGCGTTTGAGCGCGTCGAGAACCTTGCGGACTTAACCGGCAGGGATCGGTTTGTCACGGCGAGTAAACTACGAGAAATCGACTAGAAGGGATTCGCACATGCCGAGCAGAGTCTACGACTGCCTCGACCCGCAGGGCCGGAAGGAAGGCATTGAGGCCGCGACGAACGCTGCGCGCGCGGGGCAGTGCGTGGTCATTCCTACCGACACGGTCTACGGCATCGGTGCCGACGCCTTCAATCCGGATGCCTGCGCGAAACTGCTGGCCACCAAGCGCCGCGGACCGGACATGCCGGTGCCTGTGCTTGTCGGGTCGTGGACCACGATTCAGGGCCTCGTGCGCGAGTTCACCGACACCGCGAAGACCCTTGTGGAAGCTTTCTGGCCCGGTGGCCTATCCATCGTTGTGCCGGAAGCGCCCTCCTTGCCGTGGAACCTGGGCGACACGCGCGGCACTGTGCTGCTGCGCATGCCGCTTCAACCAGTCGCAATCGAGTTGCTGCGCGAGACCGGCCCCATGGCGGTGTCCAGTGCGAACATTTCCGGTGAAGCACCGCCCGTGACAGCGCTGGGTGCGCGCAACCAGTTCGGCGAAGCTGTTCAGGTCTACTTGGACGGCGGCAAGGCAGAGGTGGGGGAGCCGTCCACCATCATCGACATCTCAGGGCCGAGCCCAATCATTCTGCGCGAAGGCGCGATCTCGCCGGAACGCATCGGCGGGGTTCTGGGAATGACGCCTGAACAACTCCGGCGGAAAGATCGCTAAATGTCAGGCGCTGGCGTCCCGCTCCGCGAGCTGGGTCTGGTGATCCTCGTGGCCGCGGTGATCACCTACCTGGCTACAGGCCCCGTGCGCTCCATGCTCGTGCGCACCGGACGAGTGGCCGAGATCCGCGAGCGCGACGTGCATACCCAACCCACTCCGAGCCTCGGGGGAGTGGCGATGTTCACCGGTTTCTTGTCCGCGGTATTCCTGGCCATGCAGCTGCCAGCTCTGACCCGCGGATTCGCTCCGGTCACGCCGGAGATGACGGCTGTGGTCATCGGCGCATTCCTCATCGTCGTGGTAGGCGTCATCGATGACCTATACGAGCTCGCGGCTTTGCCGAAGTTCGCCGGCCAGGTGCTCGCCGCCGTGACCATGGCGGTATTGGGGCTGTCGTTCAATGTCATCTACTTACCTTTCGACGGTGGGACCACGCTCATCCTCGACCAGACGCAAGGCATCATTGTGTCCACGCTAATCACTGTGACTTTGATCAATGCCTTCAACTTTGTCGACGGCATCGACGGCCTCTCCGCTGGGCTGGGGCTCATCGCCGGGGCAGCGATTCTGGTGTTCTCCCTGACTGTCCTGCACGACCAAGGCGGCGCCGTGTCCGCATACCCGCCGGCAATCATCTGTGCCGGTCTCGTGGGCATCTGCGGCGGCATTCTTCCGCACAACTTTGAACCTGCCCGGATCTTCATGGGGGACACCGGAGCAATGCTCATCGGCCTGCTGTTGGCGGCAGCGTCGATCTCCGCGTCCGGCAAGATCAACATGTCTCTGTATGGCACCGCGGACTTCGTGGCACTGATCAGCCCGTTCATTGTCGTCGTGGCCGCGATTGCGCTACCTGTCATCGACCTAGTCATGGCCGTGATCCGCCGCGTATCTCAAGGGAAGAGCCCTTTCTCGGCGGACCGGCAGCACATTCACCACCGACTCCTCGCCCTCGGCCACACCCACCGGCGCACTGTTCTCGTCCTGTATATGTGGGTGACTGCTATCGCGTTCGGTACCGTGAGCTTCTCCATCGTGCCTGCGCGCTACGCGGCGGCATTCACGGCAATCGCGCTCGTGCTAGCAATCGCGGCGACCTCAGTACCGTGGATGCGCGGAAAGATCGGCCCGCAATCTGAGGGATAGTGCGCTCGAGGGACCTGCATCTTATCAATAACTGGCATTCGCCTAAGGTTCTTCCAAGCAGTTTTAATGATTTCGAGGTATCTTGTGGACATGCAAGGTCCCTCGATGCTCAATGAGTTGATAAACGCAACATTAAACTGCTTTAATGGGCACTCCTTAAATGAAGTCTAAGAGCTGAATAATTGATGTATCAGGTAGCAGTCATCCGTTACGGTTCAGCGTTTCCTAGCTTGAAGTCAACTGTGATGCCTACTGCTGCCGATCGAAACTTGCACTAGGAGGTTTGCGGTGCATACAGAGGACAATCGGACATCGGACGAGTTCGATGATCCGTCACTAGCTATCTACGGTGTCGAGGAAGTCCCTGAACCCAGGACATTGGTCGACATCTTTATGGAAACTGTCAATCAGTTTCCAGATGCCCCGGCACTGTCCGGTTCAGATGGAACGCTGACATACCGGGAGCTTGCCGAGCGAATCGATGAACAGGTCGAGATTCTTGCAAGCTACGGAATCGGTGTCGGTGATCGAATTGGAATCCGCGTGCCGTCGGGAACGACCGACCTCTACGTGGCAATTCTGGCAACCATTTGTGCCGGGGCTGCTTACGTGCCTGTGGACTGGGATGACCCAGATTCACGCGCCACGACTGTGTGGGAAGAAGCCAATGTTGCGGCGGTGTACGGCGCGCGCCTGATGCTCACCATGCACCGTGAAGTCGGCGCACAGGTAGAACCCGGACGCCCGGGTCTCAGCGATGACGCATGGATCATCTTCACCTCCGGTTCCACCGGTAAACCGAAAGGCGTTGCGGTGAGCCACCGCTCTGCAGCTGCCCTGGTTGACGCAGAAGCCCGGATGTACCTTGTGGATGCTCCGCTTGGACCGCAAGATCGCGTCATGGCCGGACTGTCCGTTGCCTTCGATGCCTCGTGCGAGGAAATGTGGCTGGCATGGCGCTACGGTGCGACCCTGGTCGCTGCTCCGCGCGACATTGTCCGCTCGGCAGACGCCCTGGGGCAGTGGATCACTGAGCACGAAATCACTGCGGTGTCTACTGTGCCTACGCTCGCGTCTTTCTGGCCCACCGAGTCCCTTAGCGCAGTACGCCTTCTCATTTTCGGTGGAGAAGCACTACCCAAGGAACTTGTGAACCGCCTTGTCGCGCCAGGGCGCGAATTGTGGAACACCTACGGGCCGACCGAAACGACAGTCATCTGTTCGGGCCACAAGATGGAACGACTTGAAAACGACGAACCGGTCCGCATCGGCCGAGCTACACCCGGGTGGGAACTCGCGGTGATCGACCCTGAAACCGAGCAGCCGGTCGAGTGGGGACAATCGGGCGAGCTGGTTGTCGCAGGAGTCGGCCTTGGTAGGTACCTCGACCCTGCTAAGGACGCAGAGAAGTATGCTCCCATCCCTGCCCTTGGGTGGGACCGTGCGTACCGCACAGGAGATCTTGTCGTCGCCGAGCGAGACGGATTGATCTTCGCCGGGCGCACCGATGATCAGATCAAGTTCGGTGGTCGACGAATGGAGCTCGGTGAGATTGACCGAGCCCTGGCCAGCACGCCGGGCATTTCGGCTGCCGCGGCCGCGAAAAAGACTACTGCGGCCGGATCGGACATCATCGTCGGCTACGTCGTTGCTGAGGGTGAGCTTGACCTCCAGGAGGTTCGCGCTCACCTTTCCACAGTGCTGCCGGGCGGCATCGCACCGTCGATCTGCGTCATGGATTCGCTCCCGATGAAAACGTCGGGAAAGGTGGACAGGGGTGCCTTGCCATGGCCGCTGCCAGACTCCGGAGAAGTGACCGCTGGATTGTCCCCTGAGCTGCACTGGCTCGCAGGCAAGTGGGCAGACCAGCTGGGTCCTGTTCCGCTCGAAGCAGATGCCAACTTCTTTGAGAATGGCGGGTCGTCGGTCGCATTGGCCAAGCTCGCCGTCGACTTGCGAGCGGACTACCCAGCACTCGATATCGGCGCGTTGTACGACAACCCGACTCTCGAGGACATGGCCGCCTACCTTGAGACCTTGAATGCGACGCTGGAACCTCGGCCGACGCCGAAGAAGATTCCTTGGTGGACGGGCATCTTCCAGTTCCTTTGGGTGTGCGGAATCTACCTTGTCAACGCGGCGCGCTACGTGGTCGGTGCGTTACTGGTCGTATGGGCCCTCGACGTATTCCTGGATGCCCCGTGGGTCCCGGCACTTCCTTTCTGGCCGCTGCTCATTGGCTGGATCGTCCTGTTCTCGCTACCCGGCAAGGTGGCACAAGCCACGCTTGTCTCACGTTTGCTCACCATCGGTATTCGACCAGGTGAGTATCTCCGCGGCGGGTGGACTCACATGCGAGTGTGGGCTGCTGAGCGGTACGTCACGTACTTGAAGCTCGAGACACTTCTGGGCACCCCGATGGCTCCACTGTTCTTCCGTCTCTTGGGTAATTCGGTCGGACGCGACGGAGAACTGGCGACCATGCCTCCTGTCACCGGTTTGGCCACAATCGGCGACCGAGTGTCGCTGGAACAAGAGGTCGATATCTTGGGCCACTGGATTGAAGGGGACACGTTCATCCTTGGCAGCATCGATATCGAAGATGGGGTCCGTGTCGGCCTTCGCACCTTTGTCACGCCTAACTCCCGCATCGGCGCCAACGCCGAAATCCTCTCGGGCTCGTGTGTTTCCGGTGAGGTCGCTCCGGGTCGCCTTTACGGTGGATCACCACTGGCAGACCGCGGCGAAGCCGGATTGACGTGGCCGGAGCTTTCTCCGGAGGAAGCTGCACGCCGCGGCTCTGTGACACTGGTGAACCGTTTCGAGCGCGGTATCTACTTCGGTGCAGGAATGGCGTGGATGACGCTGCTGCCCGTACTGGCAAGTCTGCCAGGCATCTTGCTGATCTATCCGACAGTGTGGTCCCGCGACCGGTACCAAGATGTGTTTCCGATTCTCGCAGCATGGACACCAGTCTTCATTCTTCTGGTCATGGTGACATGGCTCGCTTTGGTCGTGCTCAGCGTGCGGTTCTGCTCTGTGTTCATCCAGCCCGGGTACTTCCCGCAGCGAAGCACTACTGGCTGGGCGGTGTGGATGACCCACACTCTCCTGCAGAAGACATTGACCTCCACCTACTTCATGTACGCAGGGTGGTTGCCCCCGGCATTCCTGCGCATCCTTGGTGCTCGTGTTGGCGAGGACACCGAGATCTCAACCGTCGAGACCATTCCGCACCTGACCTCCATCGGCGACCGATGCTTCCTTGCGGACCACTCACTGTGCAGTGCTGCACGACAAGGCAACGGATGGGTCCACCTCGGAACGACGGTGGTGAGTGACGGCTCCTTCGTCGGTAATTCCGGAATTGTCGGTGCTGATCACGATCTTCCCGAAGACGCCCTCATCGCAGTGTTGTCTTCTTCCCCTTACCGGCCGGGCCGAGGCACCTCGTGGCTCGGACGTTCCATCCGTGAGATTCCCCGCGCCCACGTCGAAGCCGACGTGGCTCACACGTTCAAGCCACCGCGTTATCTCAAGGTGGCCCGCGCAGTCGTCGAGGCGTTCCGCATCGTGCCGATCATGGTGACGGCGTACCTCGATCTGTTCATCGTGTGGGTGCTCACCGAGATCTACATGCGTGCAGGCATGGGTCAGGCTGGATTCAACGCCGTCTTGTTGTGGGTGTTCCCGGTTGTGCTCGCCGCCGGAATCATCGCAAGTACTGTTCCCATCGTCGCGAAGTGGCTGCTGGTCGGAAGGTTCAAATCAGGCGACCATACCCTGTTCTCCACATTTGTGTGGCGCGGTGAGCTCGTCGATAACTTCGCCGAGTTGCTCGCTGTCCCGTCTTTGATCCGGATGTCGCTGGGTTCCCCTATGCACAACTGGTGGCTGCGCATGATGGGCTGCCATATTGGCAAGCACGTTTGGTGTGAATCGTGGTGGCTGCCTGAATTCGACTTGATCAGGCTCGGCGACCGTTCCACGGTCAACCGCGGAACCGTGTTGCAGACCCACCTGTTCCACGACAGAGTGATGGCCTTGGAGACCGTCGAGTTGGGCATGGGAGCCACCCTCGGCCCGAACAGCTTCATGTTGCCAGGATCGTCCCTAGGCGATCGAACGACGATCGAACCGGGCTCCCTGGTCTTGCGCAACGACGGTATCCCCGCGGATACTGTCTGGTCCGGCAACCCGGTCGCGCACGTAGAAGCGCCAGCAGACGAAGCGCCGGCAGACGATCAATCAGGCAAGGTCACTCTCTCAGATGCGCACTATTCCGCCGTTTGATGCAGTTGATGAAGTAGGAAAACAGCAGTATGTCATCATCAGTGAATCCCTCAACTGAGGAATCCGTAGCTCGCCCCACCCCAGGACCAGCGGGAGTCCGGCCCATTTGGGATGGACAAAAGGAGACGCTACCTCCACCGGAGGATGGTCCGAGCCCCGAAGTTTTGGGGCCGTCCAGGGTACGTTGGACCTCTGATCGGGCGTTCGGGCCCAGTGGCAACCCGAAGCGCATCGTCGGCCTCGATGTCGCGCGCGGGTTCGCGCTGCTTGGCATGATCGCGGTGCACATTCTGCCCGCGTACAGCCCCTATACGGGGCGGCCGACCGTGGTCTGGCAGCTCCTAGCGGGTAATGCCGCTGCGCTGTTCGCTCTCTTGGCGGGAATCTCCGTAGCGCTGATTACTGGCGCGAATAACCCGCATCAGGGCCGGCGGATGACGCGTAGCAGGGTTTCCCTTGTTACCCGTGCGATCCTGATCTTGCTGTTGGGCTTGGCCATCAGCGAGCTGCCCCTGCGTGTCTTCAACATCTTGCCGTACTACGGTCTGATGTTCTTGGTAGCGGTGTTGCTCACCGGGATGCGGATCCGCAGTCTCTTGATCACCGCCGGAGGCTTCATCGTTCTCGGGCCGCTCGCGATTTTCGCGTTGAACTCCTTCGTTGATTACAAGGGCCCCGCAAACCCGAACTTCACGTCCTTGTTCACGCAGCCAGTAGAAACCCTTCTGACACTCCTTGCCGGAGGCACTTATCCCGTGATCACGTGGATGGCCTACATCTGCGTCGGCATGGCGCTAGGACGGATGAACCTGCGCTGGTTGCTGACTGAGGCGCGGCTCATTCTCTGGGGCCTTGTGCTCATCGCCATTGGTTCGATCACGTCGTGGTTTCTCATCGACTACCTTGGCGGCTTTGAGGCGCTCTACTACTACACCGACGGTTATGACGCGGAAGACATCATCGACACGATCGATTACGGTCCCTCGAAGCATCTTCCTACCGACACGTTATGGTGGCTAGCCATTGACGGCCCGCACACGAACACGCCTTTCTCGCTGGTGAAATCACTCGGCTTCGCGGTGCTGTTCCTCGGGCTCACGTTGGTTATCTCGCAGGCACTGCGCCACGTGCTGTTCCCGCTGATCGCGGCTGGATCGATGACGCTGACCATTTATGTCACCCACCTGGTCTCATTCGCCTACTTCACCGACTCGATCAAGGCCTACCGGACGGAATGGTTCCTGGGCCAAGTAATATTCTTCCTCATCTTCGCCAGCTTCTGGCATCTTGCATTCGGCCAGGGGCCCTTGGAGCGCATCATCTCTAAGACGTGCAAGGGCGTGAGTAAGCGACTGGTGCCGAAGAATGCGCCAGTCAGCGAAGACCGCTCCACCGCGGCGCCGGCTGCTGCAGGTGAGAACACCCACACCCCAACAGATGCGGAGCAAAGCGACCCTAGAGAATAAACCTTCAACATTGAGGTACCCGTGACATGAAGAAAACTAAAGAAATGGGCCGCGTACGACACGTGGCGCAACGAGCTATCCTCTCGGTGATCACCGCCGTCGGGGTGGGGCTAAGTGCTGCCGCCTGTAGCAGCGGGGCACACCCAGAGCCCATGACCGCGCGGGACGGAAAAGAATCGCTGAAGCCCATCGGTAGCAAGAGTGGAGAAGCTCAATCTGAGGAAAGCCCCGTCGACAACGAGGGTGAGTTGAGCGACAGCGCTGAGCAGTCGAACGAGCCCGCGCCAAAGATCCCCGAGGTTCTTTACCCGAACGGTGTGGAAACGAGACTGACTCCACCGGGGACAGAATTGCCCTTCGGTGAGCCCGCGATTGTTGCGAGCGCTGATGCTGAAGGCCGTCTGCTGGTCTGGTCCGTGACCCCGTACCAGGGAATTGACCTTGCCCCTGAGCAGGTCGCACTGGCCCCGGCCACGGCCGCCGAAGGCAACAAGGAGTACGTGTGCTTCGCCTACGACATTGCGTACCTCGGCGCGGTCGCCAAGGCTTCTGGTCGCGATGATGTCGTCCCCGGAGTGGGTGACATCAGCGGGGCGGCTGTCGTGCCCCCGGAACTGTTGCCCGGCACCACCGAAGGCGAAACGACAATGCGACTTGTCGGCGGTGCGGACGACGCTTGCGGCATCCCCCCGGCATCGCGGGTGCCGGTGGCCCAAGCGGGTTTGGTTATGAACTACCCATACGCGCGCGCTGCTGTAGCCGCCGTCGAACTGGGCGGCAAAGATGCAGCGCGGCCGGCGACGTTGATGTACCCGTTTGACTACGGTCTTCCCGGTGTTGCCGATGCCGGTAATACCGTGGAGCCGATTATCTGGCGTTAGCAGCGGAGCGTCGAGAAGCAACTGGGCCTTCTGTAGTATCAGGGTCCGTGAACACTTCCGACGCCCGAACATCCGGCCACGCCGTGAACGATACTTCTGAGTTCCAGGACCACCGCCGCCCGCTCATCCGTGCTTTCAAAGCAGGCGGATGGGCGCTCATTGCGATGACCATCATCTCTTTGGCGATCTGGGGGAGCATCCGGGACCTGCCGGGCATTTGGGGCGTGCTCATCGGTGCGGCGATCGGCGGCGGGTTCGTCCTATTGACCGTCGCGTCAGTTCTGGCGACGTCGGGTACATCCCCCTCAACAACCATGGCGGTCGTCCTGGGCAGCTGGTTGGTCAAGCTCATCGTCTTGATCCTGGCGCTCATGTGGCTGCGCACCATGGACTTCTATGACACTACCGCGCTCGGTGTGACTGTCATCCTCGCGCTCATCGTCGTTCTCGCCACCGAAGTATGGGGCGTGATGACGACGAACGTGACGTATGTGGGGTGACGCACGGGGCGTCGACAAGCGCGCGGGGGAGCTGTTCTGCCCCCTGTGCTCCGTCTGTGACTGACGTAACAGGCGCATGAAAATCGCCTACACCTGCCATAATGTGACGGCTGTGAGCCAGCAGGTAAATCGGCGAAGACTACCTCCCCCCAACATGCACGTTTTGGGGGTCCTGCTGATAGGCTAATCGCGGGTCTCACCCCTGTCCCGCGGTAGCTGATGTGCGACGGAGTCCGCCGCGGTAGGCAGAACTTCAAGACGTCCATCGCACCGCGAATCCCGACAGGTTCGCGGCCCGAGAACGGGAGAGAACGCTGAGCGTTACAACTTTGGCCATGAAGGGTAGCTTCCACGCGCCTGAACTTGGCCCAGAATTTTTCCCGGGGCAAACATACAATGAGGGCCTACACATCATCGGGGAAAACTTCCTCGGTGGTTGGTTCGCGCTGGACCGCATCATGATCGTCCGTCTTCTGATGGCGCTCGTGCTTGTGGTCCTTTTTGCTGTCGCCTTCCGGAACCCCAAATTGGTTCCGTCGGGCCTGCAAAACCTTGGTGAGATCGCCGTGGACTTCGTCCGCGTGCAAATCGCCGAAGACATCTTGGGCAAGAAGGAGGGGAAGCGGTTCCTGCCGGTTATCGCCACCATCTTCTTCACGGTCCTATTCATGAACGTAGCCACGATCATTCCGGGGTTGAACATCTCGCCGAACTCTCGCATTGGCATGCCGATTGTGCTGGCGCTGGTGGGATACATCGCCATGATCTACGCGGGTGCCGCCCGCCACGGCTTTGGCAAGTACGTGAAGCACTCCCTTGTGATTCCGAACTTGCCGCCGGCTCTTCACCTTCTGGTGGTGCCGATCGAGTTCTTCTCGACGTTCATTCTGCGTCCGGTCACGCTGGCTCTTCGTCTCATGGCGAACTTCCTTGCGGGCCACATCATTCTCGTCCTGTTGTACTCCGCCACGAACTTCTTCTTCTGGCAGCTCAACGCATGGACGGCAGTGAGTGGTCTGACTGTGATCGCAGCGCTGTTGTTCACCCTGTACGAGCTGATCATCATCTTCCTGCAGGCGTACATCTTCGCCCTTCTGGTCGCGGTGTACATCGAGCTGTCGCTGCACGCAGATTCGCACTAGTCAGGCGCGAACTGACTGACAGGCCAACTGAATAACCCCACACATTTCGTCACCGTCCGGGCCAGCAACGGGCCGGACATCAAGAAAGGGAACGACTTTCCATGAACGACATCATCCTCGCCCAGGCAAACGAGCAGACCGTGACCGGTCTCGGCACCATCGGCTACGGCATTGCCACCATCGGCCCGGGCCTCGGCATCGGCATCCTCGTCGGCAAGACCGTCGAGGGCATGGCACGTCAGCCGGAGATGGCTGGCCAGCTGCGCACCACGATGTTCCTGGGTATCGCCTTCGTCGAGGCACTGGCCCTGATCGGCCTGGTCGCCGGCTTCCTGTTCTAAAAGAACACTTCGCACAAAAGAAGTTTGTAAGACCTTTTAGATCAGGAGTAACCAATGACGAACGTCATTCACCTACTTGCGGCTGAGGGCGGCGAGAAGCTGAACCTCGAGGGAGATCCCGCTGGTGCTTCTCCGAGCATTCTGCTCCCCGCGCCGTACGACATCGTCTGGTCCCTCGTCGTCTTCATTATCGTCTTCATCCTCTTCTGGAAATTCGTTCTGCCGAAGTTCCAGGAAGTTCTGGCTGAGCGCGAAGACAGGATCAAGGGCGGTATCGAGCGGGCTGAGTCCGCTCAGGCACAGGCAAAGGCTGCTCTGGAGAAGAACAACGCTCAGCTGGCACAGGCACGCGCCGAAGCTAACGAGATCCGCGAAGCTGCCCGCGAAAAGGGCAAGGAAATCGAAGCACAGGCACGCGCCAACGCTGAGGCTGAGTCCCGTCGCATTGTCGAAGCTGGTGAGAAGCAGCTGATGGCCTCCCGTGAGCAGGTCATTGCTGAGCTGCGCAACGAGATCGGCCAGAACTCCATCAACCTCGCAGAGGAGCTCCTCGGCGAGGAACTGTCGGATTCCACCCGCCGTTCCAACACCATCGACAGTTTCTTGAGCCAGCTGGACACCGTGTCCGCACGCTCGGCATCCGGAAAGTGAGGCGTCGATGAGAGCAGCTAGCCGCGAAGCACAGTCGGCCGTCGCAGAGAAACTGGACGCGATCATCCGCGACAAAGCCGACGCAGGCGAGTCCGTATCCGTCGCAGCCCAGGTGGGCACCGAGCTGTTCCTTGTTGTGGACCAGCTGGACAAGAACCGTGCGCTGCGCATCGCCGTGGCTGACTCTTCGCTCGCCGAAGAGCAGCGTGTTGGCATCATGAGCGAGATCTTCAGCGGCAAGGTCGCTGAAGCAACGCTTGAGGTGCTGCGCGAGGCAAGCGCACGCGAGTGGTCCGCCCCGCGCGAATTCCGTGAGGGACTCGTGCACTTGGGCCGCAGGGCACTCCTGCGCGGCGCAGAGAGCGAGAACAAGTTGGGCGAGGTCGAATCCGAGCTCTTCCAGCTGTCTCGTCTCTTTGAGCGCGAGAGCGAACTCACCCAGCTGCTGTCTGACCGCACCGCCACCACGGACCAGAAGCGTCAGCTTTTGGCCAGCGTGCTCTACGGCAAGGTGTCTATGTACACCGAGGCGTTGGCGCTGCAGGTGGTCGGCCGCCCAGAGGACAATCCGGTCGACGACATCGCAGGCATCGCACGCGAGTCGGCCGAACTGACAGGTCGGGAGTTTGCGGCAGTGACCGCTGCAACTGAGCTGACTGATTCTCAGCGCGAGGCACTGGCAGAAAAGCTTGGACAGATTTACGGCCGCGAGATGGCCATTCACACTGAGGTTGACCCCAGCCTCCTCGGTGGTGTGACCATCCGCGTTGGCGATGAACTCATTGACGGCTCCACGCGCGGAAAACTTGAGCGCATGCGTGCCGACATGGCAGCCAACACGGCTTACTAAAACGAAATTGCTGGAAGAATCTACCGAGAGCAGGAAAGATTATGGCGGAGCTGACGATCTCCTCCGATGAGATCCGTAGCGCGATAGCGAACTACACCTCGAGCTACTCCGCGGAGGCCTCCCGTGAGGAGGTCGGCGTGGTGACGTCGGCTGCAGATGGTATTGCCCAGGTTTCCGGGCTGCCGAGCTGCATGACCAACGAGCTGCTTGAGTTCTCCAACGGCGTCATCGGCGTCGCACAGAACCTCGACACCGACACCGTCGGCGTGGTGGTCCTGGGTGACTTCGAGACGATCTACGAAGGCGACAAAGTTTCCAGGACCGGTGAGGTCCTGTCCATCCCGGTCGGGGAGGCATTCCTCGGCCGCGTGATCAACCCCCTGGGCCAGCCGATTGACGGCCTGGGTCCGATTGAGGCTGACGAAGAGCGTGTGCTCGAGCTTCAGGCAGCAGGCGTGCTCGACCGTCAGCCGGTTGAGGAGCCGATGCAGACCGGCATCAAGGCGATTGACGCCATGACGCCGATCGGCCGCGGACAGCGCCAGCTGATCATTGGTGACCGTAAGACCGGTAAGACTGCGGTCTGCATCGACACCATCCTCAACCAGAAGGCCTACTGGGAGTCCGGTGATAAGACGAAGCAGGTCCGCTGCATCTACGTTGCCATCGGCCAGAAGGGCTCGACCATTGCTGGTGTGCGCCGCACCCTCGAGGAGCACGGCGCACTCGAGTACACCACCATCGTTGCCGCTCCGGCATCCGACTCCGCAGGCTTCAAGTGGCTGGCACCGTTCGCCGGTGCTGCTCTGGGCCAGCACTGGATGTACCAGGGCAACCACGTTCTGGTGGTCTACGATGACCTGACCAAGCAGGCTGAGGCCTACCGCGCCATCTCGCTGCTGCTGCGCCGCCCGCCGGGCCGCGAGGCATACCCGGGTGACGTCTTCTACCTGCACTCCCGTCTGCTGGAGCGCGCTGCCAAGCTTAACGACGAGCTCGGCGCCGGCTCTCTGACGGCCCTTCCGATCATCGAGACCAAGGCGAACGATGTCGGTGCCTTCATTCCGACCAACGTCATCTCAATTACGGACGGTCAGTGCTTCCTGCAGTCCGACCTGTTCAACCAGGGTGTCCGCCCGGCCATTGACGTCGGTATTTCCGTCTCCCGTGTCGGTGGTGCCGCACAGACCAAGGGCATGAAGAAGGTCGCGGGTAACCTCCGTCTGGACTTGGCCGCATACCGCGACCTCGAGTCTTTCGCAGCGTTCGCGTCCGACCTGGATGACGCTTCCAAGCGCCAGCTCGAGCGCGGCCAGCGCCTCGTCGAGCTGCTGAAGCAGCCGGAGAACTCCCCCCAGCCGGTCGAGTTCCAGATCATCTCCATCCACCTCGCTAACGAGGGCGCATTCGACTCCGTTCCCGTCGAAGATGTCCGCCGTTATGAGGCAGAGCTGCACGAGACGATCCGCGCTGAGGCCCCTGAGGTCTACGAGCAGGTCGACGGCGGCGCAGCCCTGTCCGACGAGTCGAAGGAGACCCTGGCCCGCGTCAACGAGAGCTTCGCCCAGAACTTCCAGACCTCCGGCGGCGAGCGTGTCGTGCGCGAGCCGGAGGCTGATGCTATGGACGAGAGCGACATCTCGAAGCAGCAGCTCAACGTCTCTCACAAGTCGCAGAAGAAGGATTAGTTCAGACTCGCGCTGTTCTGGGCTAAAGAACCTAGAGAAACACGACTTAAGAGAGAGGAGGAGCACACACTATGGCAACACTTCGCGAACTGCGTGACCGCATCAAGTCGGTCAACTCGACAAAGAAGATCACCAAAGCCCAGGAACTGATCGCAACATCGCGCATTACCAAGGCCCAGCGTCGCGTGGAGGCGGCTCAGCCGTACGCCAACGAGATGCAGGATGTCATGGAGCGGCTTGTCGCTGCGACCAACCTGGACCACCCGATGCTTCGCCAGCGCGAAAACGCCAAGGTCGCCGCAATGCTGGTGGTCACCTCTGACCGCGGTATGGCCGGCGGTTACAACCACAACGTGCTCAAGAAGGCTGGCGAGCTGGAGCGCATGCTCCGCGACGCCGGCTACGAGGTTGTCCGCTACGTCACCGGCGGCAAGGGTGTGACCCACTACGACTTCCGTGATCAGGAGATCGCGGGGGAGTGGACTGGTTGGTCCCAGGACCCGACGTGGGAGGGTACGCACGACGTGCGCCACCACATGGTCGGCGGTTTTGAAGCCACCTCGGAAGGTGAGGTCAAGTGGCGCGAGGGCATCCGCGCGCCGGAAGGCCAGGCCATTCGAGGCTTCGACCAGGTCCACGTGGTTTACACCAAGTTCGTCTCCATGCTGTCGCAAGAGGCAACGGCTCACCAGCTGCTGCCCATCGAGCCCGTCTTCGAGGACGTCGAGTTCGAGCAAGAGGACTTGTTCACCACGTCAGGCGAGACCATGCCGGACATGGAGTTCGAGCCGGACGCTGAGACGCTCATGGAGAGCCTTCTCCCAGCGTACGTGTCCAGGACGCTCTACTCGATCTTCCTGGAGGCGTCGGCGGCGGAGTCTGCATCGCGCCGTACCGCGATGAAGAATGCGACGGACAACGCGACGGAGTTGGCTAACGGGCTGTCCCGTGAAGCCAACCAGTTGCGTCAGGCAAAAATTACTCAGGAAATCACCGAGATTATCGGCGGCGCTGGAGCGTTGTCCGGTAGCGGAGAAAGTGACTAAATCATGACTACAGCTCTATCTCACGATGAGCGTAACGACGAGCCGACCGGGGCTGAGGACAACGTCGCAGCCTCCGGTGCCGCCAACCAGGCTTCCGCTGATGAGCGCAAGCCGGCTGGTTCGGATAACGGCCGCGTCGTCCGCGTCATCGGTGCAGTCGTCGACGTGGAGTTCCCGCGCGGCGAGCTGCCTGAACTCTACAACGCACTCGAGGTCGACATTGAGCTCGATGCAGTGGCTAAGACTGTCATCCTCGAGGTGGCACAGTTCCTCAACGACGGCCTTGTCCGCACGATCGCCATGGCTCCGACCGATGGCCTCGTCCGTGGCGCGCAGGTCCGCGACTCCGGTAACCCGATTTCGGTTCCGGTTGGTGACCAGGTTAAGGGCCACGTCTTCAACGCGCTCGGCGAGTGCTTGGATGATCCTTCTGTGGGCAAGGACGGCGATCGTTGGGGTATCCACCGTGAGCCGCCGGAGTTCAAGGACCTCGAGGGTAAGACCGAGATCCTGGAGACCGGTATTAAGGTCATCGACCTGCTCACCCCGTACGTCAAGGGCGGAAAGATCGGCCTGTTCGGCGGTGCCGGTGTGGGTAAGACCGTTCTGATCCAGGAGATGATTACCCGTATCGCTCGCGAGTTCTCGGG
The DNA here is from genome assembly GCF_000143825.1 of Corynebacterium genitalium ATCC 33030. NCBI lineage: Bacteria > Bacillati > Actinomycetota > Actinomycetes > Mycobacteriales > Corynebacteriaceae > Corynebacterium > Corynebacterium genitalium. Next base: position 1,942,256 of record NZ_CM000961.1, on the reverse strand, counting down.
TACGTCGGTCTTCGCCGGTGTCGGCGAGCGCACCCGTGAGGGTACGGACCTCTTCCTGGAAATGGAGGACATGGGCGTCCTTCCGGATACCGCCCTTGTCTTCGGCCAGATGGATGAGCCGCCGGGGGTTCGTATGCGCGTGGCCCTGTCCGGCCTGACCATGGCGGAGTACTTCCGCGATGTGCAGAACCAGGACGTGCTGCTGTTCATCGACAACATCTTCCGTTTCACCCAGGCAGGTTCTGAGGTGTCCACGCTGCTCGGCCGCATGCCGTCCGCTGTGGGCTACCAGCCGACGCTTGCCGACGAGATGGGTGTCCTCCAGGAGCGCATTACCTCCACCAAGGGCCGTTCGATTACGTCCCTGCAGGCCGTTTACGTGCCTGCGGATGACTACACCGACCCGGCCCCGGCGACGACCTTCGCCCACCTGGATGCGACGACCGAGCTGTCGCGTTCCATCGCCTCGAAGGGTATTTACCCGGCTGTGGACCCGCTGACCTCGACCTCCCGCATCCTGGAGCCGGGTATTGTCGGCGAGCGCCACTACGGTGTCGCTCAGAAGGTGATCAACATCCTGCAGAAGAACAAGGAGCTGCAGGACATCATCGCCATCCTCGGTATGGACGAGCTGTCCGAAGAGGACAAGATCACCGTTATGCGCGCTCGTAAGATCCAGCGCTTCCTCGGCCAGAACTTCTTCGTTGCGAAGAAGTTCACCGGCGACGAGGGCTCGTACGTCCCGCTCGAGGAGACCATCGAGGCCTTTGACAAGCTGGCTGAGGGCGAGTTCGACCACTACCCGGAGCAGGCCTTCAACAACCTTGGTGGCCTCGAGGACGTCGAAGCTCAGTACAAGAAGCTGCAAGAGAAGTAGGAGAAGCTCATGGCTGAAATCACCGCAGAACTGGTCTCCGTTGATCGCATGCTGTGGTCCGGCGAGGCATCCATTGTCACCGTCCAGACCACCGATGGTGAGATCGGCTTCATGCCCGGCCACGAGCCTTTCCTTGGCCAGCTCAAAGAAGATGGTGTAGTGACCATCAGCCCGGCCGACGGCGACAAAGTCGTCGCCGCTGTCCAGGGCGGGTTCGTTTCCGTGGTGGGAAACAAGGTCACCGTCTTGGCTGACTCCGCGAAGTTCGCCTCTGAGGTGGACAGCAACGAGCAGTTCGACGACGAGGATCCGGCCCAGAAGGCGCGCCGCGATTCTGAGCAGGCTGCTCTTCGCCGCATTGGCAGCGCGTAGTACGCGCACTCGCGATTTATCGGGTTGAACCCCCGTCCAGGTCAGTCTGGACGGGGGTTCACCCTTTGCGTGCGGGGGTGGTCAAACTTTCGTCTATTCACTGTGAACAATCTGGCGGTTACACTGGCTCTTTATGAAGATCGTCGGGTACCTGCTTATCGTGGTGGCGGTCATCGCCGTCTGCGCGGCGGTGTGGCGGTTTCTGACGGTGCGCAACAACGGCACTCAGGCGCTGATCCGGGTGCTACCGGCGCAGGGGACGCACGGTTGGCGCCACGGCGTGATCACGTACTCCGGCGACCACATGCGCTTTTACAAGCTGCGCTCCCTGTCTTTCGGGGCGGATGAGGTACTCACGCGCAGCGACATTTCCATTACGGGACGCAGAAAAGCCACTGAGACCGAGCGGGATTTCATGCCCGGGGTCGAGGTGGTTGTTCTTTTTTCTGCGGATGGCAACGACTACGAGTTCGCCACGGAGTGCCATGCGTCGATGGCGCTGATCTCATGGCTGGAGTCTGCCCCGGATAAACGCCATGTGCGTGCTGATATCGAGCACCTGCGCAACCGCGCTTTCAAGGCGCAGACCTAAGCCCGCTAGGCTGGAACCCATGCGTCTCGTTATTGCCCGTTGCTCTGTGGACTACGTCGGCCGCCTCGACGCACACTTGCCCTTGGCGGACCGGTTGATCATGATCAAAGCTGACGGGTCGTTGTCGGTGCACGCGGACGACCGTGCCTACAAGCCGCTGAACTGGATGACTCCGCCGTGCACGATTACAGAAGAGCCGATTCTCGACGTCGACGACGAGGACACGGGGGCCCAGTTGTGGGTGGTGGAGAACCCGAAGGGCGAGCAGCTGCGCGTGACTCTCGAAGAGATCCACGAGGACTTGTCCTACGACTTGGGCACCGATCCGGGGTTGGTCAAGGACGGCGTGGAGGCGCATCTCCAGGAGCTTTTGGCAGAGCACATCACTACACTGGGCGACGGTTTCACCCTGGTCCGCCGCGAGTACCCAACCCCGCTCGGTCCGGTGGACATCATGGCCCGCGACGGCGAGGGGATAGCGGTCGCCGTGGAGGTTAAACGCCGCGGCGGCATCGACGGCGTCGAGCAGCTCAGCCGCTATTTGGACATGCTCGGCCGCGACAGCCTCGTCGGGCCTGTCAAGGGCGTGTTCGCCGCGCAAGAGATCAAGCCGCAAGCGAAGACACTCGCCGAGGACCGCGGCATTCGGTGCGTCACGCTCGACTATGACGAACTGCGCGGCATCGAATCCAACGAACTGCGCCTGTTCTAGGACCGCGAGATAGAAAGCAGCCCATGCCACGGAGAAATCGGCGCGACAGGGGAGCGTACATGCCGGGCCGCAGCCTCCCTCGCGACGGCGGCACCTATTGGGGCACGCGGGAGGAAGAAGGCCCGCACGGGGACATCTACTTGGTGCGCCAGATCGGATCTGCTTCGGCGACGAAGTTCTACGTGTGCCCCCGCTGCAATCAGAACATTCCGCCCGGGGTGGCGCATATCGTCGCATGGCCGCGCGACACCGGCAGGCAAGGGGATGACCGGAGGCATTGGCACCGCCATTGCTGGGAGCGTAGATAAGCGATCCCGCTAAGCTTAGGGCCATGATTCTCGCGTTCTCCGTTGCCCCGACCGAAACTCCCGACAACACTGCCGCGATGTCTGAGGCGGTCTCACGCGCGGTGAAAATCGTGCGCGATTCGGGTCTGCCTAATGAGACGAACGCGATGTTCACGCTCGTCGAAGGAGAGTGGGACGAGGTGATGGACGTGGTCAAACGCGCCACTGAAGCCGTGCAGGAAGTGTCTCCGCGCGTGTCGCTGGTGATCAAGGCCGACATCCGCCCTGGGTACACGGGGCAGATTGAGGGCAAGGTGGCTAGCGTCGAAAAGCATTTGGGCGAGGGTTAACTCACGTCCCTCGCCCTGCCTACCTCACCCGCGCTTACCGCAGCGTGTAGTACTGCACGCTCATAGCCGGGATGTGGAAGGTTGCGGACTGCTCGAAGGTGTCCCATTCACGGTCCTCGGTGGCGACAGTGTCCGGCAGCTCATTACCAGCACCCTGGTACTTGGCGTCGTCGGTATTGAGGATGAGCTCCCACTCGCCAGCGCGGGGTAGACCAAGGCGGTAATCCGTCTGCGGGGCGCCGGACAGGTTGACCACGGCCAGCACCGGCACAGAGTCCACGCCCCAGCGGATGTAGGCCAGGACGTTGTGGTCAGCGTCATCGCCCTTGATCCACTGGAAACCCATGGGGGTATTGTCCTGGCTGAACAGTGCCGGGGTGTCCTTGTACAGGTGGTTGAGGTCGCGGACGAGTGTGCGGATGCCCTCGTGGTATTCGGCGCCCCAGCCTTCCAAGTTGTCCCAGTTGACGGAGCCGGCTTCAGCCCACTCGGTCTGCTGGCCGAACTCGCAGCCCATGAACATCAGCTGCTTGCCCGGGTGGGAGAACATGTAGCCGAACAGGGTGCGCACACCGGCGGCCTTGTTCCACTCATCACCCGGCATGCGCTCCCACAGGGATCCCTTTCCATGGACCACCTCGTCGTGGGAGAAGGGGAGCACGTAGCTCTCGGAGAAGGCATAGACGAGGGAGAACGTGACCTCGTTGTGGTGGAAGGAGCGGTGTATCGGGTCGAGGGAGAAGTACTCGAGGGTGTCATTCATCCAACCCATGTTCCACTTCAGGGAGAAACCTAGGCCGTCGGCAGAGGTCTGCGCCGTGACACCCGGCCACGCAGTGGACTCTTCGGCGATGGTGAGCACACCGGGGTGGGAACGGTGCACGGTGGCGTTGAACTCCTGGAGGAACTGAACTGCGTCGAGGTTCTCGCGGCCGCCGAACTCATTGGGCAGCCACTCGCCCGGCTCGCGGGAGTAGTCCAGGTACAGCATCGAGGCCACCGCATCGACACGCATGCCGTCGAGGTGGAACTCCTCGAACCAGTACAGAGCGTTGGCCACGAGGAAGTTGCGCACCTCGTTGCGGCCGAAGTCGAAGACGTAGGTGCCCCAGTCTTTCTGCTCGCCGCGGCGCCAGTCCGGGTGCTCGTAGAGGGCGGTACCGTCGAAACGACCCAGGGCCCAATCGTCCTTCGGGAAGTGCGCGGGCACCCAGTCAACGATCACGCCGATGCCGGCCTGGTGGAGGGTGTCTACGAGATAGCGGAAGTCATCCGGGGTGCCCCAGCGCGCGGTCGGTGCGTAGTAGCCGGTGACCTGGTACCCCCAGGATCCACCGAAGGGGTGCTCGGCGACAGGCAGGAACTCCACATGGGTGAAACCGTTCTCGACCAAGTAGGGGACAAGCTCCTTGGCCAGCTCGCGGTAGCCGTAACCGACGCGCCAGGAGCCGACGTGGCACTCGTAGACGCTCATCGGGGCGTTCGTAGCGTCAATGCCCGGACGGGCCGCCATCCACTCGTGATCGCGCCACTCGTAGGTGCTCTCGCCGGCGATGACCGACACCGTCTCCGGCGGGGTCATTGTCTGCTTGGCCAGCGGGTCGGCCTTGTCGCGTGCGACACCATCCACACCCTGGACAGTGAACTTGTACTGGGTGCCCGGCGCGAGGTCCGGAATGAAGATCTCCCACACGCCCGTCGAGCCCAGGGTGCGCATCGGGTACTGGTTCGGGTTCCAGTTGCAGAAGTCACCGACGACGGCAACGCCCTGTGCGTTCGGGGCCCATACAGCGAACGAGGTACCGGAAACATCGCCCATCGGGGTGTGGTAGGTGTGCTGGTTCGCGCCGAGGACTTCCCACAGGCGCTCGTGGCGGCCCTCACCGAGAAGGTGCAGGTCGAACGACGTGAGCGTGGGCAGGAAGTGGTACGGGTCCGCCGTGATCACCGGGTCGCCCTCCGGGTAGGTGATCTGCAGGCGGTAATCCGGCGCGAGGTCATCTTCGAGCCCGAGTACCCAGATGTCGTCCCCGATGGGGGTCATGGGCAGGCCTTGGTTGTGGATGAGCACGTCCACTGCGGTCGCGCCGAGCACGCGGGCACGGATCACGGAGCCGGATGGTGTCGAGTGCCAGCCGTAGAAGTCGTGGGGAGCGTGGTGCTTGCACTCGATCAGGCGCTGACGGTCTGCCTCGGGGATGAGCAGCTGGGGGTCAGGGGAGGTCATGGTGTTCCTTTGCGGGTTATCTAAAGCGTTAGGGGCGGTAGTCAGCGTCTGCGAGATCGCGGAAGGCGAGGCGCTCGCGCAGGGATGCGTCGATAAGCGGGAGCCTGAAGATGTGCGCGACATTCTCCATCGGGCTCAAGCGCACGTAGTTGCGCATGGTCCATTCGTAGTCGGCGCCGGAGACGAGGTCGTGCACCGGGAAGGTGGCACTGGGGGCCAAACCGAGGGCCTCCATGTTCAGCGTCACGTTGCATTCCTGTGCGTAGGTCGGATCGAGGTTGACCACGACGAGGATGCAGTCGCCGGTGGCTGCATCGAACTTGGAGTACGCAATGACCTGGTCGTTGTCTGCGGTGTGGAAGTGCAGGTTGCGCAACTGCTGCAGAGCAGGGTGGTCCTTGCGGATCTGGTTGAGCAAGGTGATGTACGGGGCGAGCGAATCCCCGCGCTCCTCAGCACCAGCGAAGTCGCGCGGGCGGAGCTGGTACTTCTCGGAGTCCAGGTACTCCTCGCTGCCCGGGGCGACCGGCTCGTGCTCGTACAGCTCGAAACCGGAGTACATGCCCCACAGCGGGCTCAAGGTCGATGCCAGGGTGGCACGGATGGCAAATGCCGCCCGGTTCCCGGTCTGGATGAAGGCCTGGAGAATGTCCGGGGTGTTCACCCAGAAGGACGGGCGAGAGATGTCGGCGAAGCGAACGCAGTCTTGTGCGAAGCCGGTCAGCTCCTTTTTCGTGGTCTTCCACGGGAAGTAGGTGTAGGACTGCGAGAACCCAGCCTTGGCCAGGCCGAGCAGGCGCGGTGGGCGGGTGAACGCCTCTGCCAGGAAGATCACCTCAGGGTGTGTCTCGTGGACTTTGGCGATTAACCAGTGCCAGAAGTCAACCGGTTTCGTGTGCGGGTTGTCCACGCGGAAGGTGGTGATGCCCAGGTCCACCCACGTCATCAACGCGCGGTAGATCTCTTCGTAGATGACATCAGAGGCGTTGTCGAAGTTGATGGGGTAGATGTCCTGGTACTTCTTGGGCGGGTTCTCGGCAAACGCGATGGTGCCGTCCGCCAGCACGGTGAAGAAGTCAGGGTGCTCCTTGGCCCACGGGTGGTCGGGCGCGGCCTGGAGAGCGAAGTCGAGCGCGACTTCCAAGCCCAGCTCTTCAGCTCGGTCCAACAGCGCGCGCAGATCCTCGGTCGTACCCAGCTCCGGGTGGACCGCGTCGTGGCCGCCCAATACGGAACCGATCGCCCACGGGGAGCCCACGTCGCCGTCCTCAGCCACCAGAGTGTTGTTCGGGCCCTTACGGTTGACTTCCCCGATGGGGTGGATCGGCGGGAAGTAGACGGTGTCAAAACCCATCGCGGCGACACGCGGCAGAGCCTCCGCAGTAGTGGCGAAGGTGCCGTGGACGGGGCGGCCCTGTTCATCCCACCCGCCGGTGGAGCGGGGAAAGAGCTCGTACCAGGAGCTGAACAGGGCCTTGCTGCGCTCGACGAGGATTTCGCACTCCGGGCCCTGGGTGATCAGGTCGCGGACGGGGTGGGAGTGGAGGGACTGGGCAACATCGTCGGCGAGCGCCGGGGCAAGACGCTCCCGCAACGGGGCATCCGACGACAAGGCTGTTGCGGCAGCGGTGAGCAATTCGCGCCGGGAGGAATCGCCCTCGGCCGCTGCACGCTCGAAAAGTTCAGCGCCGTGGATGAGGTCGTTCGACATCTCTTCGGCGGACTGGCCTGCTGCGGACTTCTTGGTCACTGCGTTGCGCCACGTTGCCACCGGATCAGACCAAGCCTCAACCCGGAAGCGCCACAGGCCTTCCATGTCTGGAGTGAACACCGCGTGGCAGTAGTCGGGGCGGTTTTCCTCCGGTGTCATGAGCACGGAGCGGGACGAACCGTCCGGGGCAGTGATCACCACTGTCGCCGCGATAGCGTCGTGTCCCTCGCGCCACACCAGCGCGGAGATCGGCACGACCTCCCCAACAACTGCCTTCGTCGGTAGTGCCCCGTCGGTGGTGCGGGGCCTCACATCGTCGATACCCAAGCGTCCGATAGCCATGGCTCCCACACTAGCGAAGTCAGGGTCACACCACCGGGCAAGAAAATGCGCCACAATAGGGGGCGTGACTGATCAAACTGCCCAGAATCGACCAGAGGAACCCCAGACGGATCCAGACCTGCTCATCGACTTCCGCGGAGTGGATTTCCGCCGCGGCGGCAACGTGTTGGTAGGGCCCGTGGACTGGAAAGTTGAGCTGGATGAACGGTGGGTCGTCATCGGGCCCAACGGCGCGGGAAAGACGTCGTTGATCCGGATGGCGGCCGCCCAGGAGCATCCGTCGTCAGGCACGGCGTTTGTGCTGGGTGAGCAGCTGGGCAAGACGGACATGCGCGATCTGCGCGCCGTGATCGGCATGACCACATCGGAACTGGGGGATCGTGTTCCCGCTGACGAACTGGTGGAAGATCTTGTGCTCTCCGGCGGCTACGCCGTTGTGGGGCGCTGGAGGGAAGAGTACGACGAGGTGGACTACGAGCAGGTCCACGACGCCCTTGACCACGTTGGCGCGTTCCACCTCCTTGGCCGCCGCTGGGGCACACTGTCGGACGGTGAAAAGAAGCGTGTCCTCATTGCGCGTGCGATCATGGTCAACCCCGAGTTGCTCATCATGGATGAGCCGGGAGCGGGGCTTGACCTGGGTGGCCGCGAGGATCTCGTGGCGTATTTGGGTGATCTCGCGCTCGACCCTGATGCCCCGGCGATCGTGATGATCACTCACCACGTCGAGGAGATTCCCTACGGCTTCACCCACGCGATGCTGCTCAGCGAAGGCGATGTCGTTGCGCAAGGGCTGATCGATGACGTTCTCACCAGTGAGAACCTGACGAAGGCCTATCACCAACCGATCACGTTGACGAAGGAAGACGGCCGTTTCTTCGCCCGCAGGACCCGCCGTGCTGGAGCGCACCGGAGGGCATAATGGGCTCACGCAACGAGGAGGACATGAAGGGGATCAACTACGGCCGTTTGGCGGCCACAGTGATCCTCGTGCGCGACGGCATTGCAGGCTTAGAGGTCTGGATGCAAGAGCGCGTTCTCACGATGCGCAATTACCCCGGTATGACGGTCTTTCCCGGCGGTGGAGTGGATATCCGCGACTTCCCGGCCGACAAGGAGGACGCGAAAGAACTCTGGTCCGGCCGTAGCGTGCACGACTTGGCCAAACAGCTCGACGTCAAGCCGCGCCAAGCCCACGCGCTCATGTTCGCCGCTGTGCGTGAGCTTTTCGAGGAAACAGGCACGCTGTTGCTTGTCGACGACAACGACAAACTCCTCCAAGACGCCCGCCCCTTCCACCAAATCCGCAAGCGGTTGGAAAGCCACGAACTCTCCTTCACCGAAGTGCTCGAAGAAACCGGCCTGGATGTCGATGCGACCTTGCTCAAACCTTCTGGCCGCTGGGTGGGCAAGAGCGAGAAAGGCACGTGGTTCGACACATTCACCTTCGTCGCGGAGCTTCCGCACGGTCAAGAGCCTGACGTAGCCACGGGCGAGGCAAGTGATGCGAACTGGTTCCCGCCGAGCTTGCTCATTGACGGGTGGCGCCAAGGCCTTGTCCGCTTCGCCCCGTCGACCTGGGCGCAGCTGTACGACATCTCCGAATTCGCCTCCGTCGACGAAATCATGGACAACGTCAAGGGCAAAGAGATTGAAGCGGTTGTCGGCGACCCCGTCGACATTCCCCGCTACCGGGAGCTGTTCGAGTCCAACCCGGTCAACCGGATGGGCAAGAAATTTGAGCTTTAACCCCGAGGAGGTCCGCTTCCTCGCCAGCCGGCTCGACGCGATCGCCGACGCAGCGGGGGAGTTGGAGCTGACGAAGAAGTCCGTCCTTGCTGACCGCCAGAGGCTCCAGCCTGTCTTCGGCGAGCACTCCCGCGCCGTCATGGAACTGGTGACCGCCCAGCGCGCGCTCGCTTCAAAGCTCCCCGACGCAGCCAACGCAGCATCCTGGCTGACCGATACGGATGCGGCTCAGCAGGCCACCCCGCACACTGTCGCCCAGGTGCGCGCTGAGCGCATCGCCCGCGCCGGGGCTTCGTTGGTGCACGACGTGACGTGTTCCATCGGCACCGAAGCCCCCGCTGTCACAGCGCAGGGCATGGATTGGCTGGGCACAGACATCGACTTCTCGCGCGTGCTCATGGCACGCCACAACGTGGGGCCGCATGTGGCTGTGGCTGATGCGCTGCATCCCGTCACCACTCCCGCGAGCAGTGCGGGCCCGACGCGCCGGATGTGCAGCGGCTCTGGTCCAGGACGCGTCATTGTCGCCGATCCCGCCCGGCGCAAGGACGGACGCCGGATCACCGACCCGGCTAAGCTCATCCCGCCGCTGCCGGACCTGCTTGAGGCCTATCCCTACGCCGAAATGGCCGTCAAATGCGCACCCGGCATCGATTATTCGCAGTGGCCCGGCCTGGTCAGTATCGTCAGCGAGAACGGGGCCGTGAAGGAAGCCTGTCTCTACACTCCCGGCCTTGACCCCGCGAAACGGGAAGCAGTGGTGATCCAGCCGGGGTTCACCGAACGGATCACGGATGGGGCCGGGGAGGCTGTGGACGTCGGTACGCCGCGGCGCTTCATTATCGAGCCCGACGGTGCCGTCATCCGCGCTGGCCTGGTGCGCCACTGGGCGGCCAAGCACGATCTGGCGATGCTCGATCCGCACATCGCGTTCCTCACGGGCGATCGTGTGCCGGAGCACCACTCCGGATTTCCATTCATCGAGGAAGTGCCGCTGAAGAAGCTGAAACCGGCCCTGCAGGCTCATGGTGCGGGCGCACTGGAGATTCTCGTGCGTGGTGTCGATGTTGACCCTGACCAGCTGCGCAACAAGATGAAACTCAAGGGCAGCACACCGATGGCGGTGGTCATCGCGCGCATCGGCGACACGGCCACTGCATATCTATGTGGTGCGCGTGTGCGCTAGGCTCGCACCCATGTCCACTATTGCCGTTCTAGTGAAAAACGTGCCCGACACGTGGTCGACAAAGACCCTCGCGGCCGACAACACGCTCGACCGCTCCAGCGCCGACAACGTGCTCGACGAGATCAGCGAATACGCCGTCGAGGCTGCCCTGCGCCTGCGCGACGAAAACGATGGTTACAAGGTCATTGCCGTCACGATGGGGCCGGAGGGCTGCGAAGAAGCATTGCGCAAAGCGATCGCAATGGGCGCAGACGACGCCATTTCGCTTATCGACGACTCCTTGGCCGGCTCCGACGCCATCGCCACTGCATGGGCCCTGAACAGTCTGCTCAGCACCATTGAGGACCTCTCTCTGGTGATCATGGGCAACCAGTCCTCCGACGGCTCCACCGGTGTGCTGCCCGGCATGCTCGCCGAGTACCGCCAGGTGCCGGCGCTGACGCAGGCGTACAACCTGCGCATCGAGGCACAACAGATCCACGGCACCCGCGATGACGAGCGCGGAACCTGGGAGGTCGCAGCAGCGCTTCCGGCAGTGGTGGCCGTCACTGAGCAGTCCGACAAGCCGCGCTTCCCCAACTTCAAGGGAATGAAGGCTGCCAAGAAGCACGAGATCACTCGCTACAGCGCCGCCGACATCGGCCTGGAGGCTGTTCCGTCCGCTACCGCCGTCACCAGCGCGACCGAGGTGCCGCCGCGCACTGCCGGTGAGCTGCTGGAAGGCCCTGCCGACGACATCGCAGCTCAGGTGGTTGAGCACCTGGCCGCCCGCAACCTGATCTAAGGAGCCCACATCATGCACGTGTACGTACTTGCAGAACACGCCGGCTCGGAAGCGGGCCGTGAACTCAGTCCCATCACCGGCGAGCTGATCACCGCCGCCCGCGACCTGGGGGTCGTGTCCGTCGTGGTCGTTGGCAAACCTGGCGTCGCCGAGCACCTTGCGCCAGAACTCGCTCGCCTCGGTGCCGCCCAGGTCATCGATGCATCCACGGAGGATTACGAGGAGCGCTTGATCACCCCTGAGGTCGACGCGCTGCAGGCCCTCGGTGCCGCCAACCCCGCGCCGATCGTCATCGCGGCGACGGTGACCGGCAACGAGATCGCCGGCCGCCTCGGCGCGCGACTCGGCGCCGGTGTGCTGGCCAACGTCACCGGTATCGAGACGAACAAAGCCGGCCACCACGAGATCTTCGGTGGCAGCTACACCACCACCGCCGTGGCCGGGGGAGAGACCCCGATCTTCACCCTGCGCCCCGGCTCCGTGAAAGCGCAGCCGCAAGAGGCTGCGGGTGAGCTTGCTCCTATGCCGCTGCCGGCCAAGACCGACCGCGATGTGACCGTGAAGGGCTTCACCCCGAAGGCTCGCGCTGACCGTCCGGAGCTCACCACCGCGTCAACGGTCGTCTCCGGCGGCCGCGGTGTCGGCTCGGAGGAGGGTTACAGCGATTACGTGGAAAAGCTGGCCGACGTGCTCGGCGCCGCCACCGGCTCCACCCGCGACATCGTCGACCTGGGCTGGGCCGCCCCTGAAACGCAGATCGGACAGACCGGCGCGACTGTCTCCCCGGACCTGTACATTGCCCTGGGCATTTCCGGTGCGATCCAGCACACCTCCGGTATGCAGACGTCCGGAACGATCGTGGCTGTGAACCAGGAGCGCGACGAGCCGATCTTCGCCATTGCGGACATCGGTGTCGTCGCCGACATCGAGGACTTCGTTCCCGAGCTCATCAAGGCCCTTGAGAACCGCCGTTAGGTACTTCGACCACGCCGCCACCACGCCCATCCGGCAGGTGGCGGTGGATGCTTGGGCCGAGCACGCCCACCTACTCAATCCGGCTTCGCAATACGGTTCCGGCCGCGCCGCGAACGCTGTCCTGTCCGAGGCGCGAGAGACTATTGCGGCGCTGCTCGGCGCTGACCCGATCGAGGTCATCTTCACCGGATCCGGCACGGAAGCAGACAACCTGGCCGTACAGGGGTTGTTCCACGCCAGCCCGTCCCACCGCGTCATCTCGACGGGGATTGAGCATCCGGCGGTGCGGGAAGCCGTCGAAAAGCTGCCGGGTGCTGATGTCGAGCTACTCCCGGTCGGCTTCTCCGGCCACGTCGAGCCGACCGAGATTCTCGATCAGCCCGCCGCCCTGGCGACGTGCATGTGGGCGAACAACGAGACCGGGGCAATCCAGCCTGTAGAGGACATCGCGGCGCGTGCCACGGCCGCCGGCACTCCTGTGCACGTCGACGCGGTGCAAGTCGTGGGGCATATACCCGTCGACTTTCACGCGCACCAATTCAGCACGCTGGCGGCATCCGCCCACAAATTCGGCGGGCCACGTGGCGTGGGTCTTCTGCTTGCCCGCCGCAGCCCGAAGCTCGAACCCGTCATCCACGGCGGGGGACAGGAACGCGGGATCCGCCCCGGCACCGTCGACGCGGCATCTGCGATCGCTACCGCGGCGGCGCTGAAAGAAGCCGTCGGGGAGATGGACAGTGAACGCGCGCGAGTCAGTTCACTGCGAGACCGACTGGTCAGCGGTGTCACGGCAGAGATAAGCACCGCACGCGTGACGACGACCGAGCCCGCCCTTCCTGGGCACGCCCACTTCACGTTCCCCGGTGCGAACGGCGATGCAATGATCATGCTTCTCGACGGCCTCGGCATCGAAGCTTCCACCGGTTCCGCCTGCAACAGTGGGGTGAACCAGCCCAGCCACGTGCTCGAGGCGATGGGTGTGGGATCTGACGGCGCGTTGCGGTTCACACTTGGGCGGACGACAACGCAAGAGGATGTAGACGCTGTGGTGGCTGCTCTCCCAGAGGTCATTGAGCGCGCCACGTTTTAATTCATGGGTCACAGGTAAATTTGCGTGTCGCATGTGAATCTTGTGACGTTTGTGGTTTACCGTTGCACCTATGATGACTCGATCCTTGCGTCCTGCTGCCCTTTTCGGTGCGGTTGCCCTGTTTGCCACAGCGCTCGTGGCCGGCCCGGTCAACGCCAACACCGACGCCAACTTCGTCAACGGCGTGGATGTCTCCAACCACCAGAACACCGGGGGAGAGACCCCGATCGACTGGAACGCCGTCAAGGGCGACAACCAGCGCTTCGCCTTCATTAAAGCCACCGAAGGCACGGACTTCACGGACAAGTCTTTCCACAAGTTCGCGCAGGAAGCGGCCGACACTGGCCTCTCCGTCGGCGCGTACCACTTCGCCCGCCCGGCGCGCGATGCCTCTGCCCAGGCGCACCACTTCTCCAACGTGGTCAACACCGGCCCGCAGACCGCGCTGCCGCCTGTGCTGGACCTTGAGGTCGATGAGGACCTGAGCCCTAAAGAGCTCCAGGACTGGACGCGCACCTTCCTTCAGATCGTGGAGAGTGAGACCGGCCGCACCCCGATCATCTACACCTACCGCTACTTCTGGGAAGAGAAGATGGGGGGCACAGAGGAGTTCTCCAACTACCCGCTGTGGTTGGCGGCGTGGCAGAACAAGGCGCCGCGTCCCGTCGGCGGCTGGGACAAGGTGGACATTTGGCAGCGCTCCGACAACGGCCGCATCTCCGGCATCAACACCCCGGTGGACACCAATATGTTCAACGGCAACCAGGGCCAGTTCGCGCGCTTCAGCGCCGGCGAACTGAACGCCACTGGCGGCGTGCTCGAGCAGTTCCAGGACACCAAGATCGAAAGCGAGATCTCTGACTCGCTAGAGGTGCTGGAGAAGAACAATACTGCACTCGTCGCTGCGATCCTGGGTCTGACCACTGGCATTGTGGAGGGCCAGCAGGTGGAGGACGCTGCGAAGACATTCGGCTTCGACGCCCAGGACGCCCGCAACATCGCCGACACCGCCCGCATCCAGGTGGAGAACGGCGAACTGCCGGTCGAGGACTTGAACAACATGATGCTCGATAGCGAGTACTCCGTCGGCGACCTGCTCATCCTGCTGGACAACGCCAACAATCAGCAGGGTTCTAGCGAATAGGCGGATCCCGCCGCACTGCCCCCGAAGCAGCGAGGTTCCTCGCCCACGAGTCATCTTTGAAGTGGGCAGGAACGGCACCCCCGAGCAACCGTTTGGTCAGCTCGGGGGTTTCTGCTATCTCCACCGCTGAGCCGAGCAGCACGATGTTTCCGTATCTCCGCCCCTTGAGCATCGGCGGATCCGCGATCACGGCCAGGTGCTCAAAGACCTCCGCCATTCCCGCAAGCTCTTCGCGTGCTTCCTTCAGGTCGCCGTGGGAGCCGCAGTTAGCCACGTACAGGCCGTCCGCGGAGAGGGAACGTGAGCAGGCCTGATAGAACTCGACCGTCGTCAAGCTGCGCGGTGTGGTCGCGGACTCGAACACGTCGCGGATGATCACGTCGCGGCTGGCGTCGACGAAACCGTCGGTCTCTTCGCGGGCGTCACCGACACGGATTTTCACTGCGGGTTTGTGCGGGATGTCGAACTTCTCCCGTGCCAGCACCGCCAAGTCCATGTCCCATTCCACGACCGTGTTGCGCGAATGCGGCCACACGTGCGCGAAGTAGCGCGCGAGCGTGCAGCCCCCACCGCCTAGATGTGTTAGCCGCGGCTTTTCCCAGCTCCTGGTTTCCACTGCCGCAGCGATCCACCGCATGTACTCGAAGTCAAGGCGCTCCGGCTCACCCGGGACAATGTGCGAGCTGGGCACCCCGTTGACCATGAGCAGCATCGACCCGTCCGGCTCGTGAACGATCTCCGCGACGCCGGTGTCGATCTCATGGAATTCGCTGTCGTGGGCCATGAAGGTCGAGACTACAGGCGCGCATCAGTTCTGCGCAGATACGTGGTAGCCGCCGCCCAGGCGATGCTCGCGAGAACGATCGAGGCAAGGAGTACCTTCAGGATTCTGCCGACTTCAAGCGCTCCTGCATACACGACGGCGGTGCTTCCCAGCCACATTGTGTCCGTGAGCAGAGCTTGGGGCACGACGAACTGCATACCCGGCGCACCGGAGGAGAGAACTCCGAATGCGACTATGCTCGCGACGAGCCCGATGGCGATTGGCACTGCAAAGCTGCGGATTGTCATCGATAGCAACGACTGCCATGACGCGACAGCGACGGCTGGTATGAGCGAGAACAACGCGGCCCCGACCAGGCTTGCTGGCGGCGGCCCTGAAAGCCCCGTCAACCAGCCCGCTCCGATACTTAGAACCAAGAAAACGAGCTGCATAAGTATCGTCAACGTCATGATGGTGGCGAGTTTAGAGGTGATCAGAGCTGCGTAAGAGCGCGGTGAAGTAAGCAACGGTGCCCAGTTACCGCCCCGATGCTCAACCCGCCACACCGCCGCCGTGAGAATGGCGATGCCCATGCCCATGAATAACATTCCGTAGAACAGCAGTGCTTGGGACCAGTAGCTGTCCCACCCTTGGTCAAGAGTCTCTAAGTTGGCTGCGTAGTTGCCGGCTCCGAATGCGACAGCAATGAAAGGCACGCCTAGAACGACCGTCCATATGTAGGAGCGGTGCAGTTTAAGCATGTCGTTGAGGTACAACTGCATGGCTAGACTTCCTTTCTATTGAGTCGGCAGGTTAACGCCAAGAAACCGACAGTGATCAGTGTTAAGTACGCGAGCCACGCCATCCAGCTTGGATCAGTGGCGGAGATGCCCGAATCTGAGAAACGGTAGGGAGTCGTAACCGCGAAGTATCCGAATGGGTTCACCGCTGCGAGCCACGGCGGAGACAACATCGCGCCAACCCCGAGGAAACCTCCGACGACTCCGAGCGCTAGCACTCCGACTTGGGATTCGGTCACGCCAGAGAGAATCAGCATCACGGCAAGCACGAGAATGCTCGTGATCACGCTGGCCGCGTAGAAGCCAAACCACGCTAGGGCAGCTTGTCTAGGAGGCAGCGGGGCCCCAAGCAGAATGGGAAGCGAAAAGGACAAACTGAACTCGAGAGTCTTCAACGCGGTGACCAACGGTGCGGTTACGAGCAGTTTGCGGCGTAGAAGTGAGCCGGTTGGCACACCAGCCATCGCGTTGAGCATCCACCCTCCACTCGCGTGTTCGGTATCCACAGCGCGGCTGGCAATGAGGGCAAGCTGTAGCGGGGACATCAGCGACAGCGAGATGGCAAGGACGACCAGGTGGCTGCCCCAAGCATTGTCGGGAAAGGCTGAGAAGTAGCCCACGGACTTTTCGGCGAAGAGATTTATGCAGGAGAAGAGCAGGACTGCAATAGATGTCAGCAATCCAAGCAGGATCACTTTCGTGCGTCGCAGTTTCGCGATTTCAACTATCATGCGCTCAACCCCTCCGTTCCGGTTAGTCCAATGAAGACTTCCTCCAAACTGCGGCGTTTACGAACAACTTGGTAAAGCGGCACACCGTTGCCGACAAGCCGGGCGCAGATTTCGGCAACTTGTTGGTCGGTTACTCCAGCGAGTTCAATCCCGTTGTCACCGCGCACCGGTCGGAACGCGGCCAGAAGATCTGCGGCGATGTCCTCGGATGGGGTTTGGATGAAGAGGTCGGGCAGTTGAGCGTTGTAAAGCTGCTCTTGCGAACCTTGGAAGATGAGCCTGCCGCGGTCGATGATGGTCAAATTCGTCGCCATCTTTTCTATTTCCGAAAGTAGGTGGCTGGAAACGAGCACCGTGCGGCCTTCATCTCGGGAAAGGCTGACAATGAGCTGACGGATCTCTTCGATGCCGGCGGGGTCGAGACCATTGGTGGGTTCGTCGAGTATGAGAAGTTGCGGGTCCCGAACGAGCGCCATCGCAATTCCGAGACGCTGTTTCATGCCGAGCGAATAGTTCTTCACTAGCTTGTCCATGTGCTTGCCCAGACGCACGAGTTCGATTGCACGCTGCGTGTGAACTGGATCGGCCTCGAACAGGCGGGTGGCGATCTGGATGTTCTCACCGCCTGTGAGGTGCGGATACGCCGAGGGCGCCTCAATTAGAGAGCCGACACCGCGGAGAACCTGCTGCCGCGTTTGTCGATTCATCGGCTGTCCGTGGATCTTGATTTCACCGCTAGTTGGAGTGACAAGTCCGAGAAGCATCTTCATGGTCGTGGATTTGCCTGAGCCATTCGGGCCAAGCAGACCGTGCACGGTGCCAGCTGTCACTTTGAGATTGAGGGAGTCAACGACAGTCGTGGAACCGTAGGTCTTTGTTAACCCCTGTGTTGCAATGATCGATGATGTATCCATGCCCTCAAGGCTTCCGCAGGACAGGGGCTGTGCGCGTCGGCGCGGGGCACGATCTTCTGCGTGATACCCGGGTATGAGGGCTTAGGAATCTAGCAAATCGGAGCGCGAGACCAACCCGGTCCGGTAGGCAAAGAGTGCGGCATGCACGCGGTCACGCGAATGCGTCTTCATTAAGACACGGCCAACGTGCGTTTTCACCGTCGGCATGGAGATGAACAGTCTTTCTGCGATTTCCGTGTTGGTCCATCCGCGTCCCACCGCAATGAGGATCTCGTGCTCCCGCTCAGTCAACTCTTGAATGGCGCGGCGGTCGGCCGTGGAGAGGGGAATGGTTTCAGCTGGGGCTTCGCTGAGCTTGGCGACGATCCGGTTGGTTGCCCGCGGTGAAATCACAGCATCACCGGAGGCGACGGTGCGGATGGCGTCGAGAAGTGTTTCGGGCTCAGCATCCTTGAGCAGAAAACCGCTCGCTCCGGCGGCGAGTCCGCCCATGACATAGTCCTCGTCGTCGAAGGTGGTGAGGATAATGACCTTGGCACCGGGAAATCGTTTCGAAAGCTGGCGGGTTCCAGAAATGCCGTCGAGAACAGGCATCTGCACATCCATAAGCACGATGTCCACCGGATGTTCGCTCATCGCGGCCAGAGCTTCCTCGCCGTTACCGGCGATCCATTGGACATCCATGTCTGGTTGCGAGTTCACGACATTGCGGATGCCATGGAGGAACAGTGCTTGGTCATCGACGAGGCCAATGGAATGAATCCTCATCAGCGCACCTCGCTGGTGATGCTCAGAGGCAGTCGAGCTTGCATCACCCACGTGTTGCTACCGGCAGGGGCGGAAGTGACGGAGCCGTCGATTAGCGCCGCGCGTTCGTGCATACCGGTTAAGCCATGCCCGGGACCAGTGTGGGCTCCCGGCTCGAACCTGTTGTCCACGCGAATGCCCACTTCGTCGGCGGCCCATGACACAGTCAGGTGTGCGTGGCCATCGCCGTGTTTGAGCGCATTAGTCAGCGCTTCCTGCACGATGCGGTGCGCCGTCAGCGAAGTCGCAGGATCTAATTGAACGGGTTGTTCGCCGCTGACATTCACTCTGACGTCGAGACCGCCGGCGCGGCTGGTTGTGACAAGTTCGTCGATATCGAGCTTCGTCGACAACGGTGTGAGCGGGCGGGGATCTGGATCGCGCAACAGTCCCACGATCCCGCGCATCTGACGCAGCGACTCACGGCTGACAGAGCTGATCGTGCGCAGCGCAGCGTCCCGGTCAGAACCGTAGAGCGCGCCGTCGGTTTGCGCCACGATGACGGTGAGTGAATGTGTGACGATGTCGTGGATTTCGCGCGCGAGGTGAGCGCGTTGTTCCGCTGAGGCGCGTTCGAGTTCGTCGCGCTGGCGCTCGAGTTGGAACTGCATTTCCTTTTCTGCGGTTTCTATCGCGCGGCGTCGGAGCTCGCCCATAAGCAAGCCGACGACCAGAAGAGTCACGCTCCATGCGATGTAGGGCACGCGCTGAGGGAATGGCACAGCGACGAGCGGTGCGGAGATGAAGGTCGTAGCTACGAATACTCCGGCAAGAAGAGCTGCCGTAGTGACGTCGCGGAGGGGCGACGGCAGGTGGCGGCGCGCGGTATAAGCCATGAAGACTGCGACCGATACTGTTCCAATCGGCAGTTCCGGCTGGAATGCGCACGCTGCGAGCAAGATGATCGCGACACCAATTGTGGGCAGTGGCCACCGCCATCGTGTAAACGGTGCGGTCGCCGCGCACACAGCGAGCGCACCATCGATGATGCTCGGGCCGTTAGTAAGAGGGCCTATCTGGCCGAAGGAGACAAGCAGTAAAGCCAGCCCGACATCGCGCAGGCTCACATGGCTCGACTGGATCTTCATGATTTACCACCGTAACTTCCGTCTGCGCCGAATACGTCGTACCCGGGTACCACTTCGCCGATTCAGCCGTTTCGTCTCCGCGACGTGGGGGACTACACTCACGCACCGTGCGAGTTTTGGCAGCAATGAGCGGCGGCGTCGATTCCTCTGTGGCGGCGGCGCGACTTGTCGATGCCGGACACGATGTCGTCGGTGTCCACCTCGCCCTATCGAAGGACGCGCATCAGACCCGCGAGTCCGCCCGCGGCTGCTGCTCGCTGGAGGACTCTGCCGATGCGCGCCGCGTGTGCGACAAGCTGGGGATTCCGTTCTACGTGTGGGACTTCTCGGACCGCTTCAAGGAAGACGTCATCGACGATTTCGTCGACAGTTACGCCCGCGGCGAGACACCGAACCCGTGCCTGCGCTGCAACGAGAAAATCAAGTTCGCAGCACTTCTCGAGCGCGCGGTGCAGCTCGGTTTCGACGCGATCGCGACAGGGCACTACGCGCTGATCGACGGCGCCGGTAACCTGCGCCGCTCCATAGACCCGCAGAAGGACCAGTCTTACGTGCTTGGCGTGATGACCCGCGACGAGCTGGACCGCTGCATTTTCCCGGTCGGCGATACGGAGAAGCCGCAGATCCGCGAGGAAGCTGCCGCCTACGGCTTCTCCACCGCTTCGAAGCCGGACTCCTACGACATTTGCTTTATTCCGGACGGGAACACCCAGGCCTTCCTCGGCCGATCCATTGGCATGCGCCCCGGCATGATCGTCGACGAGTCGGGTGCGGAACTCAAGGAGCACGACGGCGCTTTCCAGTACACGATTGGCCAGCGCAAGGGCCTGAACATCCGCGTTCCCGCCGCTGACGGCAAGCCGCGCTACGTCACTGATATCGACGCCGCGACCGGCACAGTCACTGTCGGCCCGCGCGCCGCACTCGACGTGCGCACGATTCACGCCGACCGACTGAAAATCCTGCACGAGGCCATGTCCGCAGCTTCCCAGTGCAGCGATCCCATCGCTGCACACGTGCAGATCCGCGCGCATGGGGGAGTTGTGTCCTGCACCGCCCATGTTGACCTGGACGCTGACACGATGACCCTCGAGCTGGCCGAGCCGCTCTCTGGCGTGGCACGCGGCCAGGCCGCCGTGCTCTATCTCCCGGATCCTGACGGTCAGGGCGATGTCGTGCTCGGGTCCGGTACGATCTGCGGCACGGAATAGGGGGCTGACCCAGCTCCGCTATCCTCACTAACGTGGACAAGCATCTCATCTGGATCAACCCCCTGTCGCTTCCGTGGCGCCTGGGTCTGCTGGGGGCACTCGTGCTCATCGCGGGCGGGGTCATCGCACTCATGGCCACGCAGGGGTTACCAACGGTCATCGGCATCCTCCTTCTGCTTCTCGTCGCCGTGGTGACCACGGTGGTCCATCGCATCGGCACCTTCCTCCACGTTGACGGGGGCGTGCTCCGGTTCGGCCGCTACCCGCGCCCCCAAGACGAGATTCCGCTCACCCGCATCAAGGGAGCGCGCGTGGAAGACCTCTCCGCAGACGAGCGCGTGACAAAGCCGTGGGGGACGCTCGCGCCCGACGCGTCGACGACGCTTGTCGACGTCAACCGCTCCACCCGCGCCGTCGTGCTTTCCCTTCGTGATGGGCGCACCGTCAAGATCGGTGTCGGCAGCCACAGCCCCAGCGCCGAAGATTTCGTAGCTGGCTTGCGGGAGCAGAACAGGAGCATCCATGGCTGATCCTGCCGGTGCCACTCCCACAGCCTTCGGACTGGGCCCTGTCCCCGGCACCGACCTCGTCGCAGCGGCGGACGTGGTGCTGTCCGAAAGCCCGCTGCCGCACATTCCCCACCTCCCGGAGCGCGGAGCCGGATCTGATGTCATCGGCCGTACTGCCGCGTTGCTTCCCCTCAACGTCGACATTGGTCCGCGCAGTTGGCAGATTCACGCCCGCCCGCAGATTGCGACCATGCGCGCCCGCGACCAGTGGATGCGCGATCTCGACCTCCTTGAGGAACTGTGGGCGGGCAAAGTGCCGGAGCTCAAAATCCAGCTGGTTGGCCCATGGACGCTTGCCGCTGAGATTGAGATGCCGAACGGGCATCGCATGATCACGGATCACGGGGCTCTCCGCGACATCACTGACGCGCTGGTGGAGGCTGTGGGGGAGCACAGACGGGACGTCGAAAAGCGCATGGGTGCAACGACTGTATTGCAGCTCGATGAGCCGAAGCTCGACGCGGTGGTGCGCGGTGCGTTGCAGGGAACGACGGACTATGAGGACATCCCGCCGGTGAGTGAAGACGACGTCCTCGAACGCTTGGGGGTGTTCGGTCCGCACCTGCTCAACGCGTCGCGGCCGATGTATGGTGCGGATTGGTTCACCGTTGGGCGTGCGGTGGATACCGACGGGCTGGGCGAAGCGCTCGACCGCGGCGCCCGGACTGTGTTCCCGGTGATGGAACCGAACGACGTCTTCGCGCTCTTCGACCGGATGCAGCTCGACCCGGCGCAGCACGGGTTCGACGTGTACGCCGATCCTGCCCCGACCTTGCTCTCAACTGCCCACAACTATCGCGCTGCGGTGGAGATGGTGGAGGCTCTGGCCCCAAGATCTAGTTGACATAGGTGCCGCGGAAACGTCGTAAAAGACCAGGTCATAGTTGCATGACGTGGCAATGATGCAATCGAGATCTCGGGCAGGTTCCGTCGTTGACCGGTAGTCTGTCTTCCATGAGCGACGCAAAGCTCTCGTGGGAAAAGAGCCAGAATCACATGTGGGTGCTCGCGCTTATGGCGGTGCCGCTATTTCTCGTCTTAGGGGAGTTGCTTGATAGCTACATCATTGCTTTTCCCATCGCAATGGGCTTTGCGTTGCCGTTCTTCTTCTTGGGTTCTACCCGTTATGCGCGCCTCGATGCCACAACCTTGAGCTACAGCAACGGTAGCGAGGAGAAGACCCGTCCGGTGGAGGACATCGCCCGGATCACCCAGGAACCGATGTCTGGGTCGTTGATTTTCGAGTTCACTGACGGCACGAGCGACTACGTCGAAAACGGCGGTGACGAACAGGGCGTCAGTGAGTTCGTCGGTAAGGCGCAGCAGTACCTAGGCACCTAGCTGAGCATCGGCCACGCTGTGGTGATGCCCTTGGTGTCCCGCCCGCGTGATTCGCAGAATTTACGGAACTCCGTTTGAATTTCGAAGTGCTGCACGGCCTGGAACTCCATGAGTTCGTCGAGTTCCATCTGGGACAGCTGCGGCCAGACCTTGTTCACCTGTTTCCACGCGATGCGCGCGGCGGCGGTGGCATCCGATGTCGCCTCGTGCGCGTTGTCCAGGCGCACCCCGTAGAACTCCGACAACGCGCCCAGGTTCCGCTTACCGCCCTTGCGGTACCGGTCCATCGCGCGGTCAATGAGCAGTGGGTCGAACACCGGCCCCGTCACCGTGAAGTCGCCGGTGAGTGCGCGCAGCACGGACAGGTCATAGGGCGCATTGAAGACGACCAAGGTCAAGCCTTCATCCCACGCTTGCTTGATCGCGGCTACCGTCTCCTGGAGCACGTCGTCATGGGGCCGCCCCTCAGCGCGTGCTTTTTCCGTGGTGATGCCGTGGATGCGCGCCGCCTGCTCCGGGATGTCTACACCTGGGTCGGCGAGGGTCTCGGTGGCGGTCATGGAAGAGCCGTCGATACGCACCAGCGCTGAGGTGACAATTCTCGCTTCGCGCGGGTTCGCGGACGTGGTCTCCAAATCAAAGGAGAGCATGCGCGAGGCGTTGAAGGTGGCAGCCATGCCCATCATTCTAATGAGCATATGGACAACCCCATTGACCTTGCCCCAAGGTCAAGGTTCACACTTGTCGTATGAGCTACTCCATCAGCGAAGTCGCAGACATTGTGGGCGTGAGCGCGAAGGCCTTGCGCCACTGGGAGAGCCTCGGACTGCTCGCTCCAGAGCGCACGAGTGCCGGCTACCGCGAGTACTCCGACGCGGACATCGAACGCGCGGCCGCAATCGCGCTCTACCGCGGTGTCGGCATCGCGCTCGAGAGCATCGCAATGCTTATCGACGCCCCCGCCCACACCCTTCACACTGCGCTCCTGAAACATCGTGACGTGCTGGGTGGGCAGCTCAGCGCCATGCGTGAGCAGATCGCTGCAGTGGACAAGTTGATTGCGCAATCTGAGAACGGGACCGTCGACATGGACGCCATCAAGGCGTACCTCGGGGAGAAAATGCCCGAGTACCAGGAGGAGGCAGAGCAGCGCTGGGGTGACACGGCCGAGTGGGCTCAGTCCCAGGAGGTGTTGGCCGGCATGGGGGAGGAGGACTTCGCCCGTCTGCAGCGCGAGCAGGAAGAATTCGCAGCTGACCTTGTCGCCGCCCGCGATGGCGGGGTCGCGCCGGGATCCGCGCAAGCGCGGCAGATCGTCGACCGACACCGGGCAATGATCGGCCAGTGGTACGAGGCGACACCGTCGCGCCAACTCATCCTCGCGCGGATGTACGTGGCCGACGCACGCTTCCACGACGCCTACGCAGGCGCGCAGGACTTTCTTCTCGAGCTGGTCGAGGCGCAGGCTGCTGCGGAAGGCGTTGACGTTAACGACCCTCAGTGGTGAGTCATCTCTACACTTGAATTCCGTGACTGAAGCTCAAGTTAGTGAAGACCTGCTGCGCCAGTGGAACGAGCTGGCGAAGGAGGTCCGCCGCCACCGCGACCTCTACTACAACGGCGACCCCGTGATCACGGACGCGGAGTTCGACGAGATGTTCCGCCGGCTGCAGCAGCTGGAGGAGGATCACCCGGAGCTCGCTGTGCCTGACTCGCCAACAAAGGAAGTCGGCGCGGCACCCACGAGCACGGCATTCGAGGATGTCGAGCACCTTGAGCCGATGATGAGCTTGGACAATGTGTTTTCCGCCGAGGAGTTGTCCGACTGGTTGACCAAGACCCCAGGCCCGTATCTCACCGAGCTGAAGATCGACGGTGTGTCCATTGACTTGGTTTACGAAAACGGCCAACTTACCCGCGCTGCCACTCGCGGCGATGGCAGGGTGGGGGAAAACATCACCGCTAACGCCCGCGTCATCGACGACATTCCGCACGAGCTCACCGGTGACTTCCCGGCATTGTTGGAGGTCCGCGGTGAGGTGTTCATCCGCCCGGAGGACTTCCCGGAGCTCAACGAGCTGCGCCAGAAAGAGGGCGGCAAGCCTTTTGCTAACCCCCGCAACACGGCAGCCGGCGGCCTGCGTCAGAAGGATCCGGAGAAGGTCCGCAACCGTAAGCTGCGCATGATCTGCCACGGCATCGGCGCCCGCGAGGGGGTTGAGTTCTCCTCGCAGCATGATGCCTACGAGAAGCTCGCGGCGTGGGGTTTGCCCGTCAGTGAATACACCAAGCGAGCGGAGACTGCCGAGGAAGTGCAGAAAACCGTCGAGTACTGGGCCGATCACCGCCACGACGCGATCCACGAGATGGACGGCTTGGTGATCAAGGTCGACGATCTAGCTGCCCAGCGCCAGCTCGGCTTTACTTCCCGCGCCCCGCGCTGGGCGATCGCCTACAAGTACCCGCCGGAAGAGGTGACCACAAAACTCAAGGACATCGCCGTGTCCGTTGGCCGCACCGGCCGCGCTACGCCGTTCGCGGTGCTCGAGCCGGTGTTTGTGTCCGGATCGACGGTATCCATGGCCACGCTGCACAACCAGCACGAGGTCAAGCGCAAGGGCGTGCTGATCGGCGACACCGTCGTCGTCCGCAAGGCAGGGGAGATCATCCCGGAGGTCCTTGGCCCTGTCGCCGACCTGCGTGACGGCACTGAGAAGGAGTTCGTCTTCCCGGAGAATTGCCCGGTGTGTGGCACGAAGCTTGCTCCCGCCAAGGAAGGCGATGCTGACTGGCGCTGCCCGAACACCCGCTCGTGTCCCGCTCAGCTCGGCCAACGCTTGGAGTACCTCGCGTCCCGCGGCGCGTTCGACATCGAAGCGCTCGGTGAGAAGGGTGCGCAAGACCTCATCGCTTCGGGCGTGCTTATCGACGAAGGCGACCTTTTCACCCTCACCGAATCCGACCTTGAGAAGTCCTCGGTGTACACCACCAAGGCCGGCACAGTGAACGCCTCCGGCAAGAAGCTGTTGGCCAATCTCGAGCAGGCCAAGGAAAAAGAGCTGTGGCGTGTCCTCGTCGCGTTGTCGATCCGCCACGTCGGTCCGACAGCTGCCCGGGCGCTCGCATCGCGCTACGGAAGCATGGGAAAGCTTCTCGACGCTTCCGTCGACGACCTCGCCGACACCGACGGCGTGGGCGGAATCATCGCCGAGTCGTTCAAGGAGTGGTTCGAGGTCGAGTGGCACCGCGACATCGTGCGCAAGTGGGGGGCCGCCGGTGTGAACATGGAGGACGAGGCCTCCGATCTCGAGCAGACCCTCGAAGGGTTGACGGTTGTGGTGACCGGATCGCTGGAGAACTTCAGTCGCGACGGTGCGAAAGAAGCGATCCTCTCGCGCGGCGGCAAGGCGGCTGGCTCCGTGTCGAAGAAGACTGACTACGTAGTGGTCGGGGAGAACGCGGGGTCCAAGGAGACAAAGGCGCGGGACCTTGGCATCACAATCCTCGACGAAGATCAGTTCCGGACACTCCTTGAGACCGGTGATGCAGAATAGCAAGGAGTAAATAATTGTGGCGAATGAGTGTTTCTGTTGTTGAAGTGACAAGTGTCTGGTAATTTCATGGGCATGAAGAAGAAGTTGCTTTCCCTTGTCATTGCTGGATCTCTCGCGACTGGAGCAGCGGTCTCGGTTCCGGAAGCCGATGCCCAAGCTCAAAGTAGCCTCGGTATCGCCCTCGCTGTCATTGCCGGAACTGCCGCAGTCGTCGGATTGGGAGTCGCTGCCTCGTCCGCCATGGATAACACTGCGGTGCCGCCGCAGCCAGAGCCCGAGCAGCCTCCGGTGCCGGAGGAACCGGTCGAGGAACAGCCTGCCGTTGAGCAACCCGCTGTCGGGCAGCCCGTTGTCGAGCAGCCTGTCGCCCCCGCTCAGCCTGCGGCGCCAATTGAAACTCCGCGTCAGCCCGTGCAGTCTGTTCAATCTGGCGCGACCGAGAAGACCCCCTTGGTTCCCGCCTACATCTAAACCGTATCGAGGTTAGTTAAAGGGCCCGGCTCCGGACTATCCGTACCTGGCCCTTCTGGCGCACTCGACGCACGCTGGCGAAATCTTGCAAATCGCTGAGTAAATGTTGATGAGCTGTTGACCGTCTGATAGATTCTGGATCGTTTAAAAGGAAACCTTCCACATCACGCACGCCCGATTAAGGGATTAAGGAATGAGATGAGAAATAAACTCGTTGCCGCCACCGTCGCTTGCACTTTGTGTCTGGGTAGCGTCGCAAACGTCGCTGCTGCTCCAGAGAGTCACGCCGACTCTCGCCGCATTGGTGTAATCATTGGTATCACCGCCGGCGCCCTGGCTCTCGCTGGATCCAGCTTCGCCGCGGGTGCCGCTTTGAGCTCTGAAGGTGGCTTCGAGCCGCCGCAGCCGCCTCAGCTGCCGCAACCGCCTCAGCTGCCGCAACCGCCTCAGCTGCCGCAGCCAGCACCGGCCCCTGCGCCCGAGGAGGTGCCCGCACCCGCTCCGGAGCAGGCCCCGGCGCCTGCTCCGGAAGATGCCCCAGCGCCCGCGCCTGCGGATGCGCTTCAGCCGGCACAGCCTGTACAGCATCCCGCAGAAGCGCCGGCTCCGGCACAGGCGGAGGCACCCCGGCAGGAAATCGCATCCGTGAAGTCCGGTGCGACGGAACTTGCGCAGGGTATCGCCCGCTTCATCTAAGGCATTACCCAAAGGGGGATCGGGGCGGACGTGCTCGTTCGCCCCGCTGGTTTTCTGTCCGCCGCAGTTCCAAGCGCGCTTCGGCGCGCTTTTTGTTTATTTGCTGATTGTTACGCGACGATTCCTTACTTGTCGAGTGTGGAACATCAAAATTCTGACAGATCGGAAACGGATTCTATTGGCGTGGAACGCCGAGAACCGAGGGATCGTTTAGAGGCAGTCGAAACACGCGTCGCCGCGTTCGAATCAGTTGCGCCCCGTCACACGTCCTCCGGAGACTTCTGGGGCGTGGACGGCATCGAGTCCTTGAACCGGTCCAACGCGCCAAATGAAACGAGCCTCGGTTCCGTCGTCTTTGGGGGTTCTGTATGTCTTGGGCCGCGAGTGCTCCTACCAGTGGGAGCGCGGCGCTGACTCACTCATCGGTCACGGTTGGGACGAATCTGTCGAACGCATCGCCGCCATTACGCATCCCGTCCGTGGTGCGATCCTGCGTCGTTAGTTCCGCCGGTGCCGGCTACCACCACGTCGGCTCGCTTCATGACACTGGCTGGATCGCAAAGCTTGACGGTCGCTACGAAGTCCGCCGCTCCCGCGTTATCTCCCTGCTGACCATGAGCAGCGTCATTCTCGTCGTCTGTCTTTTGGCGCGAAGAGCGAGCTGGAATGGCGATGTCCCAGTGTTCATTTGGTGGTTGCTGGCTGCGTGGTCCGCTGTACTCGTCGGCATACAAGCTTCGCGATGGGGTAAGGCGGGCGTCTGCCTTAAGTAGACGTAGCTCGCGCTAGCGGACGAGCGCGCCCACAATCGCCCCCAGGTCCCCAATGTGTGTCACCTCGGAGGCGAGGAAGTCCGGCCCGCCAGTGCGGCCGATGACAAGGAAAAGGCCCGACGATGCCAGCGGTGTGATCGCCAAGGTGGAGTCCAGCAGCCACCAGGATTCGGGCACCCACGTGTCAATGTCGTCGCGGAGGATGCGGGCCTCGGGTGCGTCGATAAGCGCAGGCACAGAGCCGTCGTCCGCGGGAGCTGCCTGAGAGCCGGCAACGCGCTCAATCCCGTCCTCGGTCTCGCGCAGCACGACTGCCCATGAAGACGTCAACGCCTGGGGCATGACTGACACAAGCTCCTCCATTGCTTGTGGAAGGTTGTGGACTTGACCAGCCACCCGGGCAAGCATTTCCACTTGACCGCGGCGGTCGACGCGGCCGGTGAATGGGCGAATGGAATCGACCTCAACGCCGTCGAGAGCAGCTGCGGCAGTGATGATCGAGTCGACCATGCCGCCGGTGAGAAGATCTACGACGATATCGTCGGTGACCACCGGCTGGCCGTCTACGTAGGTGGATTCCACGATATCCACGGATTTGATGTTCGCATCGG
Source organism: Corynebacterium genitalium ATCC 33030 (assembly GCF_000143825.1). Classification (NCBI taxonomy): domain Bacteria; kingdom Bacillati; phylum Actinomycetota; class Actinomycetes; order Mycobacteriales; family Corynebacteriaceae; genus Corynebacterium; species Corynebacterium genitalium. Next base: position 1,913,529 of record NZ_CM000961.1, on the reverse strand, counting down.
CCATGCCGAAAGCCTCCGCCAGCTCACCAAGGCTGCCAGGGGTATCGGGGAGGACGACGCGGATTAGGTAGGACATGGCCTCATTTATATCAACTCGCAAAATCGTGGGCGGGCGTACGATCGAGATTGAGACACACTCAACCGCATGAGAGGTACAAGATGCAGCCCCACGAACTGCACGAATCGACGCTTGCAGGAACCGAACCCCGACAATATGCAGACGCCCTCCACAGTGCTGGGAACAAATTGGCGAAGGACGGCGATGAGGTCGTTGTCGCCGGCCACGACCTCGCCCGCGAAGTCGCTGAGAATCCCGAGCATTACTCATCCGCAGTGTCGCGCTTCATGCAGCTGCCCAACGGGCTCGACGGCGAGCAGCACGCTAAAGTCCGCGCAATGATCGAGCGCTACCTGGATGCCCCTGCAGTCGAAGGGCTCGAACCCGTTCTGCGGGAGATCGCACGCGAGATCATCAATGATGCGCTCGCGCACGGCACTGCAGATGCGGTAGGAGACCTGGGCACGCAGTACGCAGTGCGCGCGATGACGGCCTGGCTTGGATGGCCTTCTGCAGTCAACGACGAGCTCGTCGTATGGGTGGCAGATAACAACGCTGCCACCCGCTCCGGGCAACTCGAGCGCACGGCCGAAGTCGCACGGCGTTTCGATGACATTATTCGTTCCGTCGTCGAACCGTTGCGAGAGAATCCCGATGATTCTGTGACCTCACGCCTTGTTCACGACGAGAGTTTGGGGCGCCCGCTGGAGTTCGAGGAGGTCGTCTCCGTGCTCCGCAACTGGACGGCTGGCGATCTGAGCTCTATGGCCTACTGCATAGGGGTTATCGTGGAGGCCCTCCTCGCACGCCCAGAGTTGCAGGAGCGTCTGCGTCAGGGTGTTTCTCGCGTCGAGTTCACCGCGATGGTCGATGAGATGCTTCGCGCAGACTCCCCGTTTGTGAGCAACCGCCGCGTCACCACGTGCCCCGTGACTCTTGGCGGGGTCGATCTTCCCGAGGGGCAGCGGGTGCGCATTCACTGGACAGCGGCGAACCGCGACCCTGAGACTTTCCCGGACGTTGACGGCTTCGACCCGGAGAAGAACGCGGGGGAGAACCTGGTGTGGGGTGCTGGCCCGCACGCCTGCCCTGGCAAGGCGCTCTCGGTGATTGAGCTACAGGCGTTGACTGAGGAGCTGTGCGCCGCGGCGGAACTTTCGCCAGCCGGCGATGGGGAGCGGGAGGTTCACCCGGTGGGCGGATGGGCATCGCTTAAGGTGCGGCTTACCGCTCGCGGATGATGAACCCAGCTTGACGTAAGATGAGGCGCGTTAACCACAACCCGAAGATTGAAGAAGGTGGGACAACGTGGCTGAAGCCTCAGGAATTTCCCGCGACGAGGTCGCAGGCATCGCGCGTCTGGCACGCATCGCCGTGAGCGAGGAAGAACTGGATCAGCTAGCAGGCCAGCTGGACACGATTGTGGAAGCCGTGTCAGCAGTGCAGGCCGTGGACACTGAGGGCGTGGAGCCGATGAGCCACCCGCACTCCATTGACGCGGGCATGCGCCCCGACGTTGTGCGCCCCACCCTGACTCAAGAGCAGGCGCTCGACCAGGCACCAGAGGTCGAAGAAGACCGCTTCATGGTTCCGCAGATTCTGGGGGAGGAGTAAACAATGGCGAACTGGACCGAACTGTCCGCACACGAACTGGCAGAAAAGATCCAAGCTGGTGAGGTGACCTCCCGCGAGATCACGCAAGCGTTCCTGGACAAGATCGCCGAGACCGACGGCGACATCGGCGCCTTCCTGCACATCGGGGCAGAAGAAGCATTGCAGGTCGCTGATGAGGTCGACGCGCAGGTCGCCGCCGGTGAGAAACCAGCCTCCCCGCTGGCCGGTGTGCCGCTGGCGTTGAAAGACCTGTTTGTCACCACCGACGCGCCGACCACTGCCGCCTCCAAGATGCTCGAGGGCTACATGAGCCCGTATGACGCCACGATCGTGACCAAGATCCGCGAGGCAAAGATCCCGATCTTGGGCAAGACGAACCTCGACGAGTTTGCCATGGGGTCCTCGACCGAGAACTCCGCGTACAAGATCACCCGCAACCCGCACGACCTGGAGCGCACTCCAGGCGGTTCCGGCGGTGGCACGGCTGCGGCTCTGGCTGCCAACCAGGCTCCGTTGGGAATCGGCACCGACACTGGCGGTTCGATCCGTCAGCCGGCGTCGCTCACCGGCACTGTCGGTGTGAAGCCGACCTACGGTGCTGTGTCCCGTTACGGCATGATTGCTAACGCTTCCTCCCTGGACCAGTGCGGTCCGTGCGCCAACTCTGTTCTCGACGCGGCGCTGCTGCACGAGGCCATTGCCGGCCACGACGAGTACGACGCGACGAGTGTGGACCGCCCCGTCAGCTCTGTGGTCGAAGCTGCGAAGCAGGGTGCGTCCGGCGACCTGTCTGGCGTCAAGGTGGGCCGCGTGAAGCAGTTCGGCGGTGAGGGCACTCAATCTGGCGTCGTCGAGGCTATCGACGCAGCATTCGCTCAACTGGAGAAGCAGGGCGCGGAGATTGTTGAGGTGGACTGCCCGAATTTCGAGCACGTCATGGGTGCGTACTACATCATCCAGACCTCCGAGGTCTCGTCGAACCTGGCCCGTTTCGACGGCATGCGGTACGGCCAGCGCAAGGGTGAAGGATCGGCAGAGGAGGTTATGGCGCGCACCCGCGGCGAGGGCTTCGGCGACGAGGTCAAGCGCCGTATCATTCTGGGCACCTACGCGCTGTCTGTCGGTTACTACGACGCTTACTACCTGCAGGCCCAGCGCATTCGCACCCTTGTTGCGCAGGACTTCCAGAAGGCCTTCGACCAGGTAGACGTCATTGCTGGCCCGGCCACGCCGACAACGGCGTTCAAGCTGGGTGACAAGGTCGATGACCCGCTGGCGATGTACAACTTCGACCTGTTCACGCTGCCGCTCAACCTCGCGGGCCTGCCCGGCATGAGCGTGCCTGCCGGCACGGCGTCCGACACCGGGCTGCCGGTGGGCCTCCAGCTCATTGCTCCGGCCTTCGCCGATGAGCGCCTCTACCGCGTCGGCGCCGCTTTTGAGGCCGGCAGGGCGTAGGTTTCTTGCACGGTTCGCGGCCCTGGTTCGCACTGTCGGCGCTGACGATCGGGTATTTCCTGATCATGTTCGATCAGGGCCTCATGCCGGTGATCACACCGCACCTTCCGGGTGAAGTGTCCGGCGCGGTGTGGCTCACCAGCATCTACCTGTTGTGCACGGTCGTGCCGATGCCGGTGACTGGCAGGCTGGGGGACAAGTACGGCCAGCGCACTGTCTACCTCGCCGGGTTGGGCACGTACGCGGCCAGTCTGGTGCTCGCGGCGATGTCATGGTCGTGGCCGGTCATTGTGATCGCCCGCGCGTTGCAAGGCCTTGGTTCCGCGATCTTCCTGCCGCAGGCATTCGGCCTGATCAATCGCATTTTCCCTTCCGACGGTAGGGGTAAGGCGTTCGGGTTCTGGGGCGTTGTCGGCTCGGTCGGATCACTGCTCGGCCCTATTGTTGGCGGAGTTTTCGTGGGCAGTTTCGGTTGGCGCTCAACCTTCATCCTGCAGGCCGGCATTGCCGGGGTCGGCCTCGTCTTGGCCGCCTTCTGGCTTCCGCGTCTCGCTCCAACTTCCGCACTCATTCCCGTCGGTGCTGCGGCGATGTCTTTCGTCGGCCTTGGCGCGTTGGTGTACGGCATCCACTTCGGCTCGTGGATCCCGCTGGTCGGCGGTGCGATCGTGGTGCTTTTCCTGGCGCGATCGTCTTCATTTGTTCCCCGTGAGCTCTACCGCGACCGCAACTTCGTCCTGGGCACCTCTGCCATTGTCGCCATGGGTTTCGCGGTCGCGGCGATGTTCATCCCGGTCATGTACTGGCTGCAAACCGTCGCAGGTGTCAGCGCACAGACCGCCGGCCTACTCACGGCCCCGATGTCGGTGGTGGCCATGCTGCTCACCCCGTGGGCCGGAGCGCTGTCAGACAAAATCAGCGCCAGACTTTTGTGCACTGCGGGCTTTGCGACGATGGTGGCCGCTCTCATCATCGCCTGGTCCATCACAGTTTCTGCTGCCGACTACCGTTGGTTCGCGCTTGTGACCGCGCTGTTGGGACTTGGCAGCGCCTTCGTCTGGGCGCCCAATGCCACCACGACGATGCGCAATGTGCCGGATTACGCCGCCGGGGCGGCCAGCGGGGTGTACAACACGCTGCGCCAGATCGGCAGCGTCGTCGGCGTGGCGTTGACCGGCGCAGTCCTTGCCTCCGGCCAGGTCGCTTCTACCGCTGGACCTGCGATCTTGCTGTCGGCGATCATGCTGGCCATCGGGGCGGCCGCGTCGGTCTTTCTTCGTACGGACATCCCCGCGCAATCGCGCTAGTGTGGAGCGCATGCGCCTAGCCACTCTCACCTCCGGCGGCGACTGCCCCGGCCTCAATGCTGTCATCCGTGCCCTCGTCCGTACCGCCAGCTCAGAATTCGGGTCCACGGTCGTCGGTTACCAGGACGGCTGGGTGGGTCTCATGGACGACCTGCGCACGGACTTGTACGACGACGCGTTCATCGACTCTATCCTGCTGCGCGGCGGCACGATCCTGGGCACCGGCCGCCTCCACCCGGATAAATTCAAGGCGGGCATCGACCAGATCAAGGCGAACCTCGACGACGCGGGCATCGACGCGCTGATCCCGATCGGCGGCGAAGGCACGCTCAAGGGTGCCAAGTGGCTCTCCGACAACGGCATTCCGGTGGTGGGCGTGCCGAAGACGATCGATAACGACGTCAACGCCACCGACTACACCTTCGGCTTCGACACCGCGGTGTCGGTGGCCACGGACGCGATCGACCGTCTGCACACCACGGCGGAATCGCACAACCGCATCCTCATCGTCGAGGTGATGGGCCGCCACGTCGGCTGGATCGCCCTGCACGCGGGTATGGCCGGCGGCGCGCACTACACGGTGATTCCTGAGGACCCCTTCGATATCGAGGACATCTGCAAGGCGATGGAGCGCCGCTTCCAGATGGGGGAGAAATACGGCATCATCGTCGTCGCCGAGGGCGCCGTGCCGAAGGAAGGCACGATGGACGCGGGACTTGGCGAAGAAGACGAATTCGGCCACAAGACATTCACTGGCATGGGCCAGATCATCGGCGACGAGATCCACCGCCGCCTGGGCTACGACGTGCGCACGACGGTGCTCGGCCACACGCAGCGCGGCGGCACGCCGACGGCCTACGACCGGGTGCTGGCGACACGTTACGGCGTGCACGCCGCGCGCGCGGCGCACGAGGGCAATTTCGGCACGACGGTCGCGCTGCGCGGCGAGGACATCACGCTCGTCCCGCTCGGCGATGCGGTGGAGAACCTCAAGCGCGTGCCGGAGCGCCGTATCCGCACGGCGCGGTCCATGTTCGGATAGCCGTCAGTTAGAATCACCGCGTGCGAACTCTCGTCACCGGCGGTGCCGGCTTCATTGGATCTCATCTCGTCGATCAGCTCGTCATGGCAGGCCACGAGGTCGCCGTGCTGGACAATTTGAGCAGCGGTCGGCTCGAAAACATCAGCCACCAGACTGCAGTCGAGCTCGTCGAGGGGGACGTGGGGGATAAGGGGCTAGCAGATGTCGTCGATAAGCTTGCTCCTGAAGTGATCTTCCACCTCGCCGCGCAGATCGACGTGCGCAAATCCGTCGAAGACCCGATCCTCGATGCGCAGGCGAATATTCTGGGCACGATCAATGTCGCGGAAGCCGCGCGGAAGGCTGGCGTGCGCAAGATCGTGCACACCTCGTCGGGCGGCTCGATTTACGGCACACCCAGCGAGTTTCCCGTCGACGAGTCCTTCCCGGTCGACCCGCACTCGCCGTATGCCGCGTCGAAGCTCGCTGGTGAGCAATACCTGGGCATTTATCGCCATCTGTACGGAATGCAAGCGAGTTTCATCGCGCCGGCGAATGTGTACGGCCCGCGGCAGAACCCGCACGGCGAAGCCGGGGTCGTGGCGATTTTCTCGGAGAACCTCTTGCATGGCCGTCCGACGAAGATTTTCGGCGGCGGCACGAACACGCGCGACTATGTTTACGTGGGCGATGTCGCGCGCGCATTCGTCCTCGCGGCGGGTGAGCGCGGCGACGGGGTGCGCTTCAATATCGGCACCTCTGTGGAGACGACTGACCGCGAATTGCACACGTTGGTAGCCAAACATGCGGGCGCGCCCGATGCGCCCCAGAATTTCCCGCCGCGGCTTGGCGACGTCCCCCGCTCCGCCCTCTCCGCCGCCCGCGCGAAGGAGATACTCGGGTGGGAGCCCACCGTCAGCCTCGACGAAGGCGTGGCACGGACCGTCGACGATTTCCGGAGGACGCAGTGAATTTTTGCGACAACCCCACCCTGAGCAACCAGTGGGTCACTCTCGAACCGTTGAGCCTCGATCATGCGGCGGCTCTGGCGTTAGCCGTCGGGGACTTGTGTGACCTGTGGTACCAGGACCACATTCCCACGCCTGGCGGCGTGCCGGAATACATCGAGAAGAACCTCGCCGATCAGGAGCGCGGCGAGCGCGCCCCGTGGGCGATCGTCGACCCGGCCGGCAACGCCATCGGCGTGACCACGTTCCTGCACCCGGATCCCGTGAACCGAAGCATCGAGATCGGGTCGACGTGGATCACTAAAGACGCTCAGGGTGCGCCGTTCAATAAAGCGGCGAAGCTCCTCATGCTGCAGCGCGCGTTCGAGGACCTGGGGTGCCTGCGCGTGGAGATCCGCACGCACTTCATGAACCGGCAGTCGCGCGCCGCGATCGAGAGCCTCGGTGCCAAGCTCGACGGGGTACTACGTCGCCACAAGATCCTCAAAAGCGGCCTCGTGCGCGACACGTGCGTCTACTCCATCTTGGACACCGAGTGGCCCGAGGTTAAGACCGCGCTTCAGGCGCGGCTGCGCGCTTAAGACCGCTGCCTGGCTTCTCGGGCTGAAACTTCCTCAACAGTCGCTGCGGAAGCTCCATGCGAGGCGGATTCAGTCCCCTCAGTCGTCTCCGCGATGTCTCGGCGGCCGATCTTGCGGGTGTGTAGGTAGAGCCAGATTCCGCCGATCCAGGTGAACGCAATGACCGCGATCAACGCCACCAGCGGGACGATCTCGCCGGGTAGCTCGGTTGAGGCGTTGAAGATCGAGTGAATGGCGAATCCGAGGAAGTACCAGATGACCAGTTGGCCGATGCGCCAGCCGAGAGATTTGTCCGTGCGGCACAAGAAGACGCCGAGGCCCCATGCCGAGAGACCGAGGTAGAGCGAGTGGCCCCATGGTCCAGGGACGGTCCGGGCGGCATACCCCATGAGCGAGCCCTCGACATCGGAGTTGAGGTTGTCGAGCGCCGCTTTCAAGATGTAGGTGGCGTTCTCCAGCGCCGCGAAGCCGAAACCGACGGCAATCGCGATGGTCACGGCCTCAATGGGGCGGCGGATGCGGAAGATCATGGTGCTCAGGATGAACACCGTGGCGAATTTGAATAACTCCTCGGCTGTGGGGCTCAGCAGAGCGAATCCCAAACTGCCCAAGCCCAGCCAATCCTTGAAGGCGATGATGGATTCATTCGTGGTCACTGAAGGGGCGCACAGAGCCATACCTGAGACGAACCCCGCGAAGATGAAGGCGGGAGAGGAATGAACAGGGCGACCCGGGTGGTTGCGCAGCAGAAGCCACGCCAGCAGTAACCACAGCGCCGCGAGCAATGCGCTCATTGCCGCGATCGTTGCGTTGAAGGGGAGCTGGCTGAAGTAGATAACCGACCAGACAGCGGAGGCGAGGAGGATCAGGATTCCTGCGATGCGGAGGATGAGGTTCATTTTGTCGGTCACTAGTCGCCCTCCGTTTCCTCGGAATCGTCAGCGGAACTATCAGTGTTCACGTCAGCGGAGTCGATCAAACGTTGGGCGAGCTCTTCTGCGTCGTCCCCGCCGAAAGAGAAGTAGCGGGTGGTCTGCCCGTCGGCAATGGAGACGGCCACGAGATGGCGTTCGGCGTCTGCCTCGGTGCGCTTCACATGCACGCCTTCACGCGGGGACCCGACGTTGCCGGTTTCCACGTTCCGGTCGAGTGTCACTCTGCGGTAGAAGCGGGCGAGGGCTTTCTCTGCGTTGTTGGGTGCCGGTTCGGAGCGGCCAAGAATGCGCGTCGAATCGCAATCCCACGCCTTCGTGCTTTCCGCGAAGCCCGCCGGGTTGCTGCACACAAGCTGCCCGCCGTTCTCGTCGGGCACGCCAATGCTGCCCAACTCCACAGGGTTGTCGGGCACCTGGGACTCTTCGGGTGTCGTGGTGGCGTCGACAACGCGCGGAAAGGCCAGCGCGGCGGCGACGAGGAATAAAAGAATAAGCCCGAGCACGATCGGTGCCCGGGAGGATTTCAAATCATTCATAACGCCGATCATGATACATAACGGCGGCTATCACTGCTATACGGCGTCCAGTCCGATGTCGAGGATGGCAACCGAGTGCGTGAGCGCGCCGACCGCGAGAAAATCCACGCCGGTCTCCGCGTAGGCGCGGGCTCGGTCGAGCGTCAATCCGCCCGAGGATTCCAGCTTCGTCCCGGGGGACAGGGCATCGCGCTTATCGACGGCTTCCCGTGTCGCCTCCACGCCGAAATTATCCAGCATGACCAGATCTGGTGTGAATGCCAGGACTGCTTCAAGCTGGCCGAGGTCGTCGACTTCAACTTCGCGGGGCAGGTCCGGGAAGGCGGCGGTGGTGCGCCGGTACGCTTCTGCCACGGTTCCGACGCTGGCAACGTGATTGTCCTTGATGAGAACGGCGTCGCCCAGGCTCATTCGGTGGTTGACTCCGCCGCCGCACCGCACCGCGTATTTAGCTAGGTCGCGGTATCCGGGCAAGGTCTTGCGGGAATCGCGGACTCTGGTGCCGGTTCCTGCGAGCTGTCGGGTCCACTCGTGCGTGCGGGTAGCGATGCCGCTGGCGTAGGTGAGCAGATTCAGTGCCGTGCGTTCAGCAGAGAGGATCGACCGCGCGGGGCCGGAGACTGTCGCGAGACGGTCGCCTGGCGCGACTAGGTCGCCGTCGGCCGCGTGGACCGCCACGTCGATGTCTGGGCTGACTTCGTGCATGGTCCACGCGACGGTGTCCAGGCCCGCGACCACGCCGGGTGTGCGTGGGACGACGATGGCGGTGAGGTGGGCGTCGGCGTCGACAGTCGCCTCGGTCGTGGCGTCGGGGCCGTGCGTGAAATCTTCCTCGAGGCCGAGGCGGATGAGGCGCAGCGCGGCGTCTTTATTCAGTGGTGCACTCATCCGCGGGTCACTCTCCGCTGCCCGGGTTGCCGATGGCGATCATGCGCTCCAGCGACTGGCGCGCCTTCGCGGCGGTCTCCTCGGGCACAGTGACTTCGTCGCGCATGTCCCGAAGGCTGGCCACGAGTTTCTCCGGGGTGATCATTTTCATGTATTTGCAGGAGGCCTGGGGGTTGACGGGCTGGAAGTCCGCCAGCGGGGATTTCTTCTGCAGTTGGTGGAGCATGCCCACCTCGGTAGCCACGAGGACTGTGCCTTCAGTGTCCCGGTCCGCCTGGTCCAGCATGCCGCCGGTGGAGAGCATGTGCACGCGCTCCGGGGCGATGACGCCCTCGCTGGCGAGATAGATCGCTGAATTCGCGCAACCGCACTCCGGGTGGATGTACAGGGGAGCATCCGGGTGCGCGGCTGCCTGGCCGGCGAGCTCCTTGCCGTTGATGCCGGCGTGCACGTGGCATTCGCCGGCCCAGATGCGGATATTCTCGCGGCCGGTTTGCCGTTTGACGTGCGCGCCGAGGAATTGATCCGGACAGAAGAGGATCTCTGCGTCGGGGTCGATGGAATTGACCACGTCGACGGCATTGGAGGACGTGCAGCACACATCGGTGAGGGCCTTCACATCCGCTGTGGTGTTGACGTAGCTGACCACCACGGCGCCCGGGTGCTCGGCCTTCCACTCGCGCAGCTGCTCGGCGGTGATCGAATCGGCGAGGGAACAACCGGCGGCTTCGTCCGGGATGAGCACGGTCTTGTCGGGGCTGAGGATCTTCGCGCTTTCCGCCATGAAGTGCACGCCGCAGAAGACGATGACATCGGCGTCCGTGTCGGCCGCAATCCGGGACAGCGCTAGGGAATCGCCGGTGAAATCCGCGATGTCCTGGATCTCCGGGATCTGGTAGTTATGCGCCAGAATAACGGCGTTTCGTTCCTTCTTGAGTTTTTGCACTTCATCGGTCCACATATGTTCAATGTAGCGCTCATGGCCGCAGTGAAATAACGGAATGCCGCACTAAGGTCGGAAAACATGCATGACCGGATTCCCAATCCTTGCCGTCTGCTCATCGTGGGCATCAATCCCGGAACGCTGTCCGAGGAAGTGGACGCGCCGTTCGCACACCCGGGCAACCGCTTCTGGCCTGCGCTCGACAAAGCGGGCATCACCCCGTACCGGGTGTACGCCAGCGAGGGGTTGTCGGAACAGGACGCAAAGATGCTCGCAGAGCGGGGGATCGGCTTCACCAACCTCGTTGCCCGTATGACACCGAAAGCGTCCGACCTGGCCACAGAAGAGTTGGTGGAGGGAGGGGAGAGGCTTGAGGCTGTCGTCGATAAGCATCGCCCTGGCGCCGTGATGTTCGCGGGCATCGGTGCGTACCGCGGCGCATTCGGGAGGAGGAAAGCGCAGCGCGGGTTGCAAAGCGGGATGATCGCGGGCGTGCCCGTGTGGGTGGTGGGGAATCCGAGCGGGCTGAACGCGCATGAGACCGTCGAATCGCTTGCGGCGAGCTACCGCGAGGTGTGGGAGGCAACGGCTTGACCCCCTGTTGCAGGAATCCCGCTATATGGACGCTATAGTCCACAGTATGGAATCTATGAATCTTGCCCAGAGCCGGCGCGCGGAAGAGCGCTCGGCGTTCGTCGCCACCCTCGGCTTCCCGTTGCTGGTGATCGCCGGCGGCGTGATCGGCTTCGCCGCGCCCGGGGTCGTTGAACCGATTTCCGGGTGGACGACGTGGCTGCTCGGCGTGGTCATGTTCGGCATGGGTCTGACGCTGACGGGCAACGACTTCGTGTTCGTGGCCAAGAAGCCTCTGCCGGTCGTGATCGGCGTGGTGGCGCAGTTCGTGATCATGCCGCTTGCTGCTGTCGCGCTGACGTGGGCGCTGCGCCTGCCGCCGGAGATCGCCGCGGGCGTGATCTTGGTCGGCTGCGCGCCGGGCGGAACCTCGTCGAATGTGGTCTCCTACCTGGCGCGCGGCGATGTCGCGTTGTCGGTGACCATGACATCGGTGTCGACGCTGCTCGCGCCGATCTTCACGCCGCTGCTCACCCTGTGGTTGGCGGGCGAGCACATGGATGTCAGCGCTGGGCCGATGGCGTGGTCGATCGTGAAGATGGTCATCCTGCCGGTCGGTCTCGGCCTGCTCGTCCGTTTGCTGGCACCGCGATTTGTCGCGGCGGTCTTGCCGGCGCTGCCGTGGGTCTCCGTGTTGGCGATCGCGGCGATCGTGGCCATCGTCGTGGCGGGCTCCCGCGACAAGCTCGCGCAGGCGGGGCTCATCGTGCTTCTCGCCGTCGTGCTGCACAACGGTCTCGGCTACATCCTCGGCTATGTCACCGGCAAGGTGACGGGCCAGCCGGAGGCATCCTCGCGCACGATGGCCGTGGAGGTCGGCATGCAGAATTCGGGTATGGCGGCCACCCTCGCCGCGGCGTATCTCAGCCCGCTGGCCGCGCTGCCGGGCGCGGTGTTCTCCGTGTGGCACAACATTTCCGGCGCGATCCTGGCGCTGCTTTTCCGCGCAAAGGACAAAAAGGAGCAGTCCGGGCAGCCAGACAAGGCGCAGGTGGAAGCGTAAGAGGAGCTATCGTCTCGGCGAAGGGCTAAGGGCACTACACTTGGCAACCATGACTGCGTACGACCTGATGGATTACAGCGACGTCCTGGAAAAGTACGACCCAGTGATGGGTCTCGAGGTGCACGTGGAGCTGTCCACAGAGACCAAGATGTTCTCCACCTCCTCGGCCCACTTCGGTGCGGAGCCGAATACCAATATCGACCCGGTGTCGCTCGGTCTGCCGGGCGCTCTGCCGGTGGTCAACGCCAAGGGCGTGGAATGGGCCATCAAGATCGGTCTGGCGCTCAATTGCAAGATCGCCGAGTCGTCCCGCTTCGCGCGCAAGAATTACTTCTACCCGGACCAGCCGAAGAACTACCAGATCTCGCAGTACGACGAACCGATCGCGTACGACGGCTACCTCGACGTCGTGCTCGACGACGGCACCGAGTGGCGCGTCGAGATCGAGCGCGCTCACATGGAGGAGGACACCGGCAAGCTGACCCACCTGGGTTCCGCGTCGGGCCGCATCTCCGGCGCGACGGCGTCTTTGGTGGACTGCAACCGCGCGGGCATCCCGCTGATCGAGATCGTGACCAAGCCGATCGTCGGCGCCGGGGAGCGCGCTCCAGAGGTCGCCCGTGCGTACGTCGGTGCGCTGCGCGAGCTGGTCAAGGCGCTCGGCGTGTCCGACGCGCGCATGGACCAGGGCTCGATGCGCTGCGATGCGAACGTCTCCCTGCGCCCCAAGGGCCAGGAGGAATTCGGCACCCGCACCGAGACGAAGAATATTAACTCGCTCAAGTCCGTCGAGCAGGCGGTGCGCTACGAGATGCAGCGCCACGCAGGTGTGCTCGAAGCCGGCGGAGAGATTGTCCAGGAGACTCGCCACTACCAGGAGACTGACGGCTCTACCTCGAAGGGACGCCCGAAGGAGGAGGCGAGCGAGTACCGCTACTTCAACGACCCGGACTTGCCGCCGGTCATTGCGAAGCCGGAGTGGGTCGAGGAGATCCGGGCGACTCTGCCGGAGCTGCCGTGGGTCCGCCGCGCGCGCATCCAGGAGGAGTGGCAGCTGCCGGAGAAGGAATTCCGCGACCTGGTCAACGCCGGTGCCCTCGACCTCATCGTCGACACCGTCGAAGCGGGCACGACGCCGGACGAAGCCCGCGCATGGTGGGTGTCCTACATCGCCGGTAAGGCCAACGAGGCTGGCCGCGACCTGGACTCCCTCGGTGTCGAGCCCGCCGATGTGGCTCGGGTGGTCGAACTGGTCAAGGAAGGCAAGCTGACCACCAAGCTGGCTCGCCAGGCAATTGACGGTGTCATTGAGGGTGAAGGCCGCGTGGACGAAGTCGTCGATAAGCGCGGGCTCGAGGTCGTGCGTGACGACGGGGCGATCGAAGCCGCAGTCGACGAAGCTCTCGCAGCGAACCCGGACATCGTGGAAAAGTACAAGGCCGGCAACACGAAGGTCACCGGCGCCATTGTGGGTGCGGTCATGAAGGCCACCCAGGGCAAAGCAGACCCCAAGTCAATCAACGAGATCATTGCGAAGAAGCTCGCGTAGCCGTGGAACGCTACCAGCGTCCGTACATCGGGCCTGTCGAGATTCGCGATGAGTCAGGGCGCGTAATTCCCTACGGACGTAGGTGGGAGGGTTCGCCGCCGGATGAATCCTACGAGCTGCTGACGCATCCGGAACGGTTCGCTCCGCTGCACCCTGTCGCTGACGCTCTGGTGGATTACCTCATCGCTCAATACAACGTGGCGGTAGATCACTACCCCCTGCTGGATTCTCTTCATCAACAGCCAGCTCCCACCGTGGTGCGTGCCGTGCGTTTGACACCGTTGGCACCGCAGACCGCGCCGTTGACTTTCGTCTATTCCGGTCTACCGGGCATTCATCTTCACGCCGGCGCGGTTTCCTGCTGGCCTTTCCCGTCCTGCGGTTGCGACGCCTGCGACGAGGTGTGGGACGAGGCAGCTGATCAGCTCGAGGAGATCGTACGAGACGTGGTCAGCGGGCGCTTTGCCGAGCGTTTACGACACCAGGGATCGTCATGGTGGATGGAAAGCACTAACGTCTTTTCTGACGGCGACAGCTGGGCAAGCACCCAGGTCAACCGCGAGACGCTCGCAGATGTGCAGCGCCGTATGGCAGGTGTGCCCGAGAAGTGGCGCCCCTGGCCGCGGCTGTAACTTCGGTGGCACCCAGGGTAAGGCCGACTAAACGTCGACCTCCTACCTCGTGTCGGGTTTGACCGCGGGGAACTCGCCGGTCTTGTACATCTCTTCGTAGGACTTCCAGTGAATTTCATCGCCCGGGGTCTCGGGCGCGCCGTCGTAGGCATCCGATTCCGGGTCGAGAGCGGGGACGTCGGCTAGTGCGAAGTCGCTGGAGTCATCCGCGTCGAGATCAGCTGCGACCTCTTCCTGCACGGACTGCCACAATTCTTGGTCGCCGACATGGGAGTCGGATGCCAGTTCTTCGACCTCGGCCCGTTCCTCGTGCGTGAGGTCGTCCGAGTCCGGGTCGAGCTGTGTTTCCGCTAGCTCGGCGAGGCGCTCGCGGCGCCCAGCCTCATCCTTAATGTTCTGGCGGTCGCGGAACCACGCCACACCCATGATGATCGCCAGGATGAGACCGAGGTACCCCAGGACTGGGTAGACCCATCCGACCAGGTCCGCGAAGCCGATGAAGGACAGGGCGAAACCGATGAGCACGACGATGAAGTAGTAGGGGCGGAACTTCGCCGGTTTGTCGTGGCTGAGGCGACGGCCGAGCGCGTAGAAAAGACCGACGGCAGTGTTGTAAATCATCAGGTAGATGACCACGGAGACCACGGTGCCAACAGTTGGGTGCATGGAGTCGAAGACCTTTAGCAGCGGCAGGTCCGCATCCATGACGTGCTCCATGTTGAAGAAGAGCACGAACACCAAGATCATCAGCAACACAGCGAACATGATTCCGCCGAGCAGGCCGCCCTTGCCGGCCTGCGCCGGGTTGAGGTGGGAACCGGCGAACACCAGCATCATGGAGGCGTCCATGATGAGCACCAGCGTGGCGTAGTTGAGTGCGGTGACAAGCCAGTTACCGAAGGTTCCCGAAGCGTGCTGGTTCTGCTGCGCGAGCTCGTTGATGCTGCTGAGGTTGTCCGGCATGTTCATCACGGTGATCACGAACGCGCCGAGGAGACAGATGATCAGCAGCGGGGTGATGAAGGAGATCACGTTGGTGAGCTTGTCGATGTCCAACAGGCCCGACAGCAAGAGCAAAACCACCATGATCGCGGAACCGACCCAGGTGGGGAAGCCGAACTGCTGCTCCATGTTCGAGCCGGCACCGGCCACCATGACGAAACCGATGCAGAACAAGGTGAACATTGTGGTGATGTCCATGTAGCGCGCCACCCATGGGCGCGAGACGCTGCGGAAGACCGCACTGTGGTCCTCCGCTAGGTAGTAGGACCCGAGCTGGTAGATCCAGGCACTGAAGACGGCGATGGTCACACCGGCTACGGCGGCACCCACGATGCCCCAGTAGCCGAAAGAGAGGAAGTACTGGATGACTTCTTGTCCGGAGGCGAAGCCGGCTCCGACAGTCAGACCGACAAGGGCGAGCGCCATTTTGAATGATTTCTGCATGAAAAGCCTTATTTTGAGGGAGAATTCGAGCGGTCCGAGAGTACCAGATGTCTGGCACAATTGGTGAGCATGAGTTCTTACACAGCAGACCCTGACCGCTATGCCCGCGGAGGCGAGAACTGGTTCAGGCGGTGCGGCAACTCTGGGTTGAAACTGCCGCCTGTGTCGCTGGGGTTCTGGCACAACTTCGGCGATGACAAACCGCTAGAGACGCAGCGTGCCATTATGCGCCGCGCGTTCGACCGCGGTGTGACCCACTTCGATCTGGCCAACAACTACGGTCCGCCGAACGGCTCCGCAGAGATCAACGCCGGCAGGATCCTCCGTGAGGATTTCAGCAGTCACCGCGATGAGTTGATCATCTCGTCGAAAGCTGGCTGGAACATGTGGGACGGTCCCTATGGATTCGGCGGGTCCCGCAAGTACCTCATGTCGTCGCTGGATCAGTCGCTTGAGCGTCTCGGGCTGGATTACGTGGACATCTTCTACCACCACCGCCCGGACCCGGACACGCCGCTGGAGGAGACAATGTACGCGCTGCGCGATATCGTCGCGTCTGGAAAAGCGTTGTACGTCGGCATTTCGTCCTACGGCCCTGAGCTGACAGAGGAAGCCGCTGAGTTGATGGCGGGGGAGGGGTGCCCGCTGCTTATCCATCAGCCGAGCTACAGCATCTTCAACCGCTGGGTGGAGGATGGTTTGCTCGACACGGCCGCCGAGAATGGTTTGGGCGTGATCGCGTTCTCGCCGCTGGCGCAGGGTCTACTCACCGACCGCTACCTCGACGGGATCCCGAAAGATTCCCGAGCGGCTGCGGGCAAATCCATTCGCGATGGAATGCTTTCCGAGTCCAACCTCGAGGCGGTGCGCAAGCTCAACGCTATCGCTGAGAAGCGCGGCCAGACGCTGGCACAAATGGCTATTGCTTGGGTTCTGCGCGACGAAGGCGAACGCAGCGTGACCAGTACGCTCATCGGCGCATCCAGTGTTGCGCAGCTCGACGACAACCTCGACGCGGTGAATAATCTCGCGTTCAGCGATGAGGAGCTTTCGCTTATCGACGGCATCTCCGCGACCGTCGACGGTACTTCCATCAACATCTGGGGTGGCGCTACAGCTTCGCGCACACGCGGTTAGCTTCGCGGGTTTGGGCCCAGTGCTGGCCTAGATTGAAGTGCATGACTGATTCAGGCAGCACCTCCTACCGCAAGAACCTCGAGCCCGTGAACGAGCTGGATGACTTCGGTGACGTTCCCGAGGCTCCATCTGTGTATGACCGGACGGGCAAGGCCGCGCCCACTGAGGTGTTTCCTTCGGCACCCACGCCGCAGCCGGAAACTGAAGTGGGCGAGCCAGTGGCAGCGTCTCCCGCCGTAGGCGAGTCTGTCAGTATCGGTGCCCGCGAGCCTTTGGCTCGGCCGGTCGACGTTGAAGTCAACGGCCCCGCGGCTCCGGTCGGCACGGTGCCTGCAGCTCCAGCGGTTGTAGAACCCGCGGCCGAAGCACCTGTCGGCCGCGGCACGATCGATGTCGGTGCGTTGATTCTCCGTCTCGTCCTCGGTGCCCTGTTGATCCTCTCGGGCGTGGAGACCTTCTTCCAGCTGGGCGGCAACCCAGGTCTGCCGGGGCTAGAGGAGCAGTTCGCCGGGTACAGCTATCCGAGCATCCTCGCCATCGCCTTGCCAACGCTGCAGTTGGCGGCGGGCGTGTTCCTGGTACTCGGTCTGCTCACTCCAGTCGCCGCGATGCTTGCCATTGCTGCCACTGGTTTTGAATCCCTCCACCTGATCACGGTGTCGGAGAACGGTGCGAACGCGTTCACCTGGAACCCTGCTGTGTGGCTAGCGATCGCCCTTCTGGGCATGGCTGCGTCCGTCCAGTTCACCGGACCGGGCCTGTTCAGCGTCGACTTCGGCCGCAGCTGGGCCCGCCGCCCCATGACCAGTTCCTGGATCTGCGCCGCCTTCGGCGTCGCTGCGGCGTTCCTCATGTGGTGGTTCCTGTAGCGCTACCGCCAAGTAGGCGATGAAGACCGTCAACCCCATCAACCCGATGATGTTGGTGTTGAGCCACAGCGGCCACGCCCACACCTGCGCCTCGCTCTCGTCGATAATCGTGTAGCTCGGCGAGATCAGCGCACCTGCTGCAACCGCGAGTAGGACACGCAGGTTCTTCTCTCGGGCAGCGAAGATGAGCGGGAGGATGAGAATGACTCCCACCCAGTGGTGCGAAACCGCGATCGGTGCGCCCAGCGAAATGCCCAGCACCACGACGAGGAGCGCTTCGACACTGCGGCCGCGCTGCTCGAGGCGGTACGCAATGAAGATCGACAGCAAGGCGAATGTCAGCAGAATGAAAGGCGCGAGCGACTCGACGGTCCCTGCGCTGAGTAAACCGCGCGAGAGCATGCCGCCGACACCCTGGTTGGGCGGGTAGAACACGTCGCCGCCACGATCGGTGGCGAAAAACTGCTCCGTCCAGAAGTAGATGGACTCCTTCGGCCGTAGAGCGAACCCGATCAGCGCCGTGAGAGCGAAGAACCCGGCGGAGCGCGCCACAGACCACCAGTCTTTGCGCACCAGAAAAATGACACCGTACGCGGCCGGGGTGAGCTTGATCCCGGCTGCGATGCCCACGCCAATGCCGCGAATCTTCTTCGGGGTGTACCCGAGCACATCCGCTGCCACCAGCAGGATCAAGAACACATTGATCTGGCCGTAGTAGAGGTTCATGTACACGGTGTCCAGCAGCGTGGACAACCCCGTCAGCCCGATCGCCCACATCCACCATCGCTCCAGTCCGAGGCGGTGGCAGGCCATCCCGATGACGGCGAAGATGGCCAGAATGATCGCGGTGTTCCAGGCAATGTCCATCGCTACTTCGGGCAGCCAGGTCAGCGGCACGAACAGCAACGCGGCAAACGGCGGGTAGATGAAGGCGAAGCCCGAGCGGGTGGGAAAACCGTCGTAAAGCGGATCGCCGTTGACTAACGCATTGCCGGCGTCGCGGAACACACCGACGTCGAGAAGCGTCTCGTTCGCCGCCAGGTAAAAGCTGTGCCCGAGGTTGATTGCGCCGATGAGCGCGCCGAGCAGGACGAAAACTACAGGCATGCTAATCGACGCGCCGAACAGCGCCCTTGTCTGCAGACGTGGCCATCTTGCTGTACGCCCGCAGCGCCTTCGTCACGTGCCGGGTGCGAGTAGGTGTCCACGGGTTCTCCGAAGCCTCCATGGCCTGGCGGCGGCGATCCAGCTCATCCTCGTCAACATCGAGAGTCAGCTTGCGGTCACGCACAGAGATGGAAATCTGGTCACCGTTTTCAATCAAGCCGATCAATCCGCCGTGCGCGGCCTCGGGGGAGATGTGGCCGATGGACAACCCCGACGTGCCGCCGGAGAAGCGGCCGTCGGTGATCAGCGCGCACTTCTTGCCCAAGCCAGCGCCCTTGAGGAAGGACGTCGGGTGGAGCATTTCCTGCATGCCGGGGCCACCCGCCGGACCCTCGTAGCGGATCACCACGACTTCACCCGGCTGAACCTCGCGGGACAGGATCATTGAGACGGCCTGTTCCTGCGAGTCAACGACACGGGCGGGGCCGGAGAACTCCCAGAGTTCCTCCTCCACGCCAGCGGTCTTCAAAACCGCCCCGTCCTCCGCGAGATTGCCGCGCAGGACCACCAGTCCGCCATCAGCGCTGAAGGGGTGGTCGAAGTCGTGGATGACGCCATTGACCGAGTCGGTGTCCAGTTCGTCCCAGCGGTTGGACTGGGAGAACGCTTCGGTGGAGCGCACACCGCCGGGGGCAGCGAGGAAGAGTTCCTTAGCTTCGTCGGTCGCTTTGCCGCCGCGGATATCCCAGTCGTCGAGCCAGTCCTGCAGGTTCTCATAAACGACAGAGCGAACGTCGGTGTGCAATTTGCCGGCGCGGTTGAGCTCACCCAAGATGGCGGGGATGCCGCCTGCACGGTGGACATCTTCCATGTGTGCGGTGCCGTTCGGGGCGACCTTCGAGATGCAGGGAATCTCGTGCGACAACTCGTCGATGTCCTTGAGGTCGAAGTTGACCTCGCCCTCCTGAGCAGCGGCCAAGGTGTGCAGGATGGTGTTGGAGGAGCCACCCATAGCCATGTCCAGTGCCATGGCGTTGCGGAAAGCATCGCGGTTAGCAATGCTGCGCGGCAGCACCGACTCATCGCCCTCGCCGTAGTACTGACGGGTGATGTCCATGATCGTGCGGCCGGCGCGTTCGAAGAGCTGGCGGCGGGCAGTGTGCGTGGCCAAGGTGCTGCCGTTGCCCGGCAGGGACAGGCCGAGAGCCTCGGTCAGGCAGTTCATCGAGTTCGCGGTGAACATGCCCGAACAAGAACCGCAGGTGGGACAAGCGGACTCCACGATGCGGTCCAAGTCCTCATCGGAGATGTCGTCGTTCGCCGAATAGGAGATCGCGTCAACAAGGTTGGTCTTCTTGCCGGACTGCGCCACGCCGTCAATGACGACAGCCTTACCGGCCTCCATCGGGCCGCCGGAGACGAACACGGCGGGTATGTTCAAACGCATGGCGGCGTTGAGCATGCCTGGGGTGATCTTGTCGCAGTTGGAAATGCACACCATCGCATCGACAGTGTGGGCATTGACCATATACTCCACGGAGTCGGAGATGATCTCGCGACTGGGCAGAGAATAGAGCATGCCGCCGTGGCCCATGGCAATCCCGTCGTCCACCGCGATGGTGTTGAATTCCTTGGGCACACCGCCAGCTTCACGCACCGCCTCAGCGACGATGTCACCGACGTTCTTCAGGTGCACATGCCCGGGCACAAACTGGGTATAAGAGTTCACAATGGCCACGATGGGGCGGCCGAACTCGTTGTCCTTCGTGCCTGTGGCTTTCCACAGAGCACGGGCACCGGCGGCCTGACGGCCAGCGGTGGTGACCCGAGAACGAAGGGGGATCGCGTGAGACACGTGCTTGCTCCTTTAGCTGTCGTGTGCGTTGTCTCGGCGCTCGTATTCCTCTTTCGTGATGAGCACCGAGTTGCCTTCCTGGTCTGTAACTTCGACCATCCCGTCTGCGGCTTCAGCGGCTTCGGTGATCACGTCGGTGATCCGTCCGCCGGAGGCCTCTGACAGCGCGGGCAGTGAGTTGAACGTTACTCCTGGCATGGCGTACTGGCTGCCGTCGGCCACAGTTGCTTTCGCACCGGCACCTTCGAAACTGACACCCTCCAGGTCGTCCCAGTCGATGGAGACGTTCTTCCTGAATAGGTACGTCAACTCCAGCCCGTGGTCACTGACATGAGTCTTGGCAGTGAAGACCCACGCCAAGAACAGAATGGGGAAGATGAGCAGCCAGCCCAGGTACTGCGGTGCCCAAGAAATGCCGATGAGAGCGATACCCATGATGAGCCCGACCGCGAGCACGTGGGTGCGTTCGGGTGTGAAGGTGCGGCCTTCGGAAGTCATGGGAGACATGCTATCGAATGCCCCGGACACTCTCTAAAACACAGCCAAGTACCGGTAGGGTCAGCTAGTTTTGCGTCTGCTCGGTCTGCTCTGCCTCTTGCGGAGCGCCCGTCGGCTGGGACGGGGCTTCGCTGGGCTGCTGCTGAGTGGGCTGCTGCGCGGGTGTCGTGGCCGGCTGTTGCTCCGGCTGTTGCTGGTTCTGCCGTTGTTGCTGCTGCTCCGACGTCGGCGCCTGGGTCTGCTCGGTTGCCGGTGTCTGCTCCGTAGTCGGCGGCTGCTTCGTTTCAGTCGGCGTTGTTGATTCTTCCGGCACAGTTGATGTCGGGTTCACCCGTGGCGGGGCGAGAACACCGGATCGCGCTTCGCTATCTTCGGCAGCGGACATGGTCAACCCGCGGAAGATGAGCAGCACGATGAAGGCTGTGATGAGCGCTCCGGTGGACGCGCGGACGCGTCCGCCGAGTGTGCCAAGCGCGTGCCTGCGTTGAGTCTGATCTTGGGCAGCTGGGTCGTTGTCTGCCTCCGGAATCTCCGTGTCACCGGCGGTGATGCCGGTTCGGTTCGCGGGGATCACTGTCGTGTGAGCCTCTTCAGCGCCTTCGAGGCCCCAGTCCGAGGCGTAGCGTTTCGACGCGAATGCGGGTGCGAAGGCGGACGTCTTTGGGTTGTCAGGGTCATCCGTGGTCTCGCCGCTGACGGGGGTAGCTGAACCGTACTCATCGAAGAACTCTTCGAGAACATAGACGTTGATGGCTCGCTCGATGGGGAACTGGTCGCCAGGGGAGCAGCGGATCATATACCGGATGTCCAGTGTCCACGGCATTCCCACAGTCGTGGGAGCGTTCAAGTTCAAACCCGGTTGGGAGAGCAGTTCGCCCCGGATGAGCGGTTCGATCTCCGGGTCGGCGATGGCGCGGCGGGCGGCGCTGTCGGCGCGTGCGATGACTTCCTCGGTGTCGCGCGAACCCAGCAGCGGGACCGGGACGACGACTAGCGCCCGCGACCAGTGGTTGGAATTGTTAATGCACACCTGGGCGGCGGAGTTCGGGATGGTCACCGTGTACTCCTCCAGCGTGCGCACCTGCGTGGAGCGCATGGTGATCTGGATGACGGTGCCCGTGAGATCCACGCCGTTGCCCTGGAAGGTGACGAGGTCGCCCACGCCGTACTGTTTCTCGGACAGGATGAAGAACCCTGCGACGAAGTCGGCGATGATCTGCTGCGAGCCGAAACCGACAGCGGCGGAGATCACGGTGGCGGGGATGGCAGCGCCGGCGAGCGAGAACCCGATCTGCTGCAAGAGGAAAACCAGGATGAGGAAGTAGGCGATGATCTGGATGATGTAAATGCCTACTCCGGCAATTGCCAGCGAGGACTTGCCCTCGTCTTCGTCCTGGGAAGCTTGGATCCGCTTCTCGACGATCCGGTTTGCCAAACGCCCTGCACGCGGCACGAGCATCGCGAGGATGATCAGGAGCGCAAGGTTGATGCCTGTGTCGGCGATCCAGCTCCACACCTGGTTGAAAATTAGTTGAAACGGCATAGCAGTTTTAACCCTATCCCGTTATTGCCTATAGAGACCTGGGAGATGTGTATGATCTAGGCATGTTCACATTCGACCTAGTGGTAGTACCAGCGCGGCGCTCGGCCTACGCGTGAAGTACGTCACTGCCTGAGGTCGGAAACGACAAGCGCCCCCGCTAATCTAAAGCGGGGGTTTTGTTCTGGTAGACACCGCACAACTCATAAAGGAGTTCGAGAAAAGTGGCAGCGTCACAAAGCAAACAGTCGGAGAGGATGACGGGAGCGGAAGCGATCGTCCGCAGTCTCGAAGAGCTCGGCACTGAAGTCATCTTCGGTATCCCGGGCGGAGCAGTGCTGCCGCTGTACGAGGCTTTGTTCTCCGCTGAGAAACTGCGCCACGTTTTGGTGCGGCACGAACAGGGCGCGGGTCACGCCGCAGAAGGTTACGCCTGGGCATCCGGCAAGGTCGGTGTGTGCCTGGCCACGTCAGGACCGGGTGCCACCAACCTCGTCACCGCGCTGGCGGACGCGTACCTGGACTCCGTGCCGCTTGTCGCCATCACCGGTCAGGTCGGTTCCTCGCTGTTGGGCACCGACGCCTTCCAGGAGGCGGACATCCGCGGGATCACCATGCCGATCACCAAGCACAACATCATGGTGAGCCACCCGGACGAGATCCCGGGTGCGCTCGCCGAAGCGTTCCACCTCGCCAGCACCGGCCGCCCGGGCCCGGTCCTGGTCGACTTTCCGAAGGACGTGCAGAACGCGGAGCTCGACTTTGCCTGGCCCCCGGCTGTGGACCTGCCGGGCTACAAGCCCACGACAAAGCCGCACTCGCGCCAGATCACCCAGGCGGCGAAGCTGATCGCCGAGGCGAAGAAGCCGGTGATCTATGCCGGCGGCGGCATCATCAAGGCGGGCGCACACAAGGAGCTGCGCGAATTCGCCGAACTGACCGGCGTCCCGGTTGTCACCACGCTCATGGCTCTCGGGGCTTTCCCGTCCCACCATGAGCTGTTCATGGGAATGCCGGGCATGCACGGCACCGTTCCGGCGGTAGCCGCGCTGCAGAAGGCTGACCTGCTCATCACTATCGGCGCGCGTTTCGACGACCGTGTGACCGGCGACCCGGACCGCTTCGCTCCCGACGCGCAGGTCATCCACGCCGATGTGGACCCGGCCGAAATCGGCAAAATCCGGGTTGTGGACGTGCCTATCGTGGGCGATGCCCGCCAGGTGCTCTCCGAGTTCACGGATGTCTTCAAGAAATCGAAGAAGATTTCCGCTCCGAAGATCGACGAGTGGAAGGGTTACCTGGGCGACATGAAGCAGCGCTTCCCGCGCGGATACGACCCGCAGTCGGACGGGTCTCTGTCCCCGCAGTACGTCATTGAGACTTTGTCCAAGGAAGTCGGGCCCGAAGCCATCTACGTTGCTGGTGTGGGCCAGCACCAGATGTGGGCTGCCCAGTTCATCGACTTCGAGCACCCGCGGACCTGGCTCAACTCCGGTGGCCTGGGCACCATGGGCTTTTCTGTTCCGGCAGCGCTCGGTGCGAAAGCCGCGTGCCCGGACAAGGAAGTCTGGGCGATCGACGGTGACGGTTGTTTCCAGATGACCAACCAGGAGATCACCACTGCGGCGGTGGAGGGCTTCCCGTTCAAGGTCGCCCTGATCAACAACGGCAACCTGGGCATGGTCCGTCAGTGGCAAACGCTGTTCTACGAGGGCCACTACTCCCACACGAAGCTGCACCAGGACACCACGTACGTGCCGGATTTCCTGGGTCTCGCGTCTGCGCTCGGTGCTGAAGCGATCCGTGTGACCACGGAGGATGAGGTGCTGCCCGCGATCCAGCGCGCCCGCGAGATCAATGACCGTCCGGTGGTCATCGACTTTGTGGTGGGCGAGGACGCTCAGGTGTGGCCGATGATTTCCGCCGGTAGCTCGAACTCTGAGATCCAGTACGCGCGTGATCTGCGCCCGCTTTTCGACGAAGAAATCTCCGCCGGTGAATCACCCGCCGACATCCACGAAACCGTGCAAGAAGTGAACGAGGAGAACTAGCAATGACTACCAACGATCTTTATGACGATGTGACCCGCAGCGTCCTGTCTGTGCTGGTTCAGGATGTCGACGGAATCATCACCCGCGTCACCGCCATGTTCACCCGCCGCGGCTTCAACCTGGTCTCCTTGGCCACAGCCAAGACGGAGACTGAGGGGATCAACCGCATCACGGTGGTTGTGGACGCCTCCGAACATGCCGTGGAGCAGATCACGAAGCAGCTGCACAAGCTGATCCACGTGATCAAGGTGATCCGCCTGGAAGAGGACAAGTTCATCGCGCGCTCCCTGATGCTGGTGAAGGTCAACGCGAACAACAGCAACCGACCGCAGGTTGTCGATGCCGCGAATATTTTCCGCGCCCGCGTGGTGGATGTGTCGCCGGATTCGGTGGTCATCGAGGCGACCGGTACGTCGAGCAAGCTGAAGGCTCTGCTTGAGGTGCTCGAGCCCTTCGGTATCCGCGAACTGGTTCAGTCTGGACGTGTTGCGCTCAACCGCGGCGCGAAGACGCTGGCACCCTCTAAGTAAATTTGAAACGCCCCTCCCGTATAGTGGGATAGGCACATATCCCGACGAAAGGTTTCTCACCATGGCTATTGAGGTCTTCTACGACGACGATGCCGATCTGTCCATCATCCAGGGTCGCAAGGTCGCCATCATCGGCTACGGCTCCCAGGGTCACGCGCACGCTCAGAACCTGCGCGAGTCTGGTGTCGAGGTCGTCATCGGTCTGCGCGACGGCTCCAAGTCCGCTGATAAGGCAAAGGAAGCTGGTTTCGAGGTCAAGTCCAACGCGGACGCAGCTGCTTGGGCTGACGTCATCATGCTGCTGGCCCCTGACACCTCCCAGGCTGAGATCTTCAAAAACGACATTGAGCCGAACCTCAATGAGGGTGACGCTTTGTTCTTCGGCCATGGCTTGAACATTCACTTCAAACTCATCGAGCCGGCAGAGAACATCACCATCGGCATGGTCGCGCCGAAGGGCCCGGGTCACCTGGTCCGCCGCACCTTCGTCGACGGCAAGGGCGTGCCCTGCCTGATCGCCGTCGAGCAGGACCCGAACGGCAACGGCCGTGAGCTTGCCCTGTCGTACGCAGCCGCGATTGGTGGCGCACGTGCGGGCGTCATCCCGACCACCTTCGAGGCTGAGACCGTCACCGACCTCTTCGGCGAGCAGGCTGTGCTGTGTGGTGGCCTGGAGGAGCTGATCATGAACGGCTTCGACGTCCTGACCGAGGCTGGCTACGAGCCGGAGATGGCGTACTTCGAGTGCCTGCACGAACTGAAGCTGATCGTTGATCTGATCTACGAAGGCGGCATCGGAAACATGAACTACTCCGTTTCGGACACTGCCGAGTTCGGCGGCTACCTCTCCGGCCCGCGCGTCGTGGACGAGGGGGCTAAGGACCGTATGCGTGAGGTGCTCAAGGACATCCAGTCCGGCGAATTCACCCGCCGCCTTGTCGCCAACGTCGACGGCGGCAATAAGGAGCTCGAGGGCCTGCGCGACCAGATCGCACAGCACCCGATCGAGACGACCGGCGCTAAGCTGCGCGACATGATGAGCTGGGTCAAGAACCCCCTGACAGACACGGCGCAGTAAATCGCTTCTCGACGACAATGAGCTCCCCGGTAGGGGAGCTCATATTTGTTTGTCAGTTTTCTTTGGGTTTCAGATACGACAACGCCCCGCTCCCCAACGACAGGGGAGCGGGGCAGAAGCCTTTCGCGCTTAGTTGGTGGCGTTCTCTACGGCGTCACCGGCAGCGTCCTCAGCCTCATCAGCAGCGTCGCCTGCGGTGTCGGCAGCGTCACCAGCGGCATCGCCAGCGCTATCAGCAGCGTCGCCTGCGGCGTCACCAGCATCGCCGGCAGCGTCCTCAGCACCCTCAGCCGGGCTAGCCTCGCCAGCCGGAGCCTCGGTGGTGGTCTCGTCGACGGTGGTGGTGCCAACGGTGGTGGTGGACGGGTCAGCGTCGCCCTCGTCGCCGTTGCCGGAAACCAGAGCGTAGATCAGCCAGCCGAGCAGCAGCAGGGCGAGCAGACCCAGCAGCCACTTCCACCAGTTGCCGCCGCCGTTCTCGGTCTCCTGAGCGGCGGTGGAGCCACCGGTCGTGGTCGCCGGACGGTTTGCCGCAGCGGTGGTCTCGGTGCGGGCGGTGTTCTCCTCGTCCGGGACGATGCGGGACTCGCTGACGCGGGTTTCGTCGATCGGCTCGCCGCGGCCGATGCGGTCCTCAGCGTTACCGATGCGCTCGGTCGGCAGGTTGTTCGCGTCGTGCGGCAGCTTGTTCGGGTCGTTCGGGTTCAGGTTCGGGTTCTTGGAGGTCATCTCGACACCTTTCTAAATAACGCATCTCGTTAACGTACAAGTAACCAAGGTAACAACTTTTCCGGTGACGTGACGGGAGGGGGTGAAACAAGTTGGGGATGGGTCACCTAGATTCATGAGTTTACTCCCAGGTGAGGCACAGTTTTCGTCGATTTCCAGTTTTCAATAGAGTTTCAATAAGAGCCAAAATGTCATAAAGTGGTGACCGTGAGGGAACACAAGCACGACCATGGACACCATGGGCATGGTCACCAGCACCATGATTCCGCGCCCATGTGGGCGCTTGCGGTCGCGCTTGGGATCACCGCGATTGTGTTCCTCGCGGAACTTGCCGGCGGCTGGCTGTCCGGGTCCATGGCGTTGCTCGCAGACGCGATGCACATGCTGTCGGATGCCACCGGTCTCATCATCGCACTCATCGCAGTGCTGATTGGCCGGCGGAAAGTCTCGGCGTACGCGACCTTCGGATACCGCCGGGTGGAGGTGCTCGCGGCGGCACTGAACGCCGTCACCGTTGTGGTCATCTCCATCGGGATCGTTGTGGGGGCGGTGCGCCGTCTGGGCAGTGGGGAAGAGGTGCACACGGCCACCATGATCACAGTGGCATTCGTGGGTCTGGTGGCCAACATCCTTTCGGCGGCAGTGCTCTATTCCCAGCGGAAGCACTCCATCAACGTGGAGGGTGCGTTCCTTCACGTGATGGTGGACTTGCTCGGATCAGTCGCGGTCATCGTGGCGGGTCTGGTCATTGCCTTCACGGGGTTTCAAGCTGCAGATGTCATTGCGTCCCTTTTGATTGCAGGGATGGTGCTCCCGCGGGCGTGGGAGCTGCTCAAGACGTCGATAAGCGTGCTGCTGGAACGAGTGCCAGCGCACATTGACCCTGCTGAAGTCGAGGCCGCACTGTTGTCGATTGACCATGTGGAGGGCATTCATGACCTGCACCTGTGGTCAATGAGTGGGAACAACGTGCTGTGCACTGTTCACCTCATCACACGCGGCGATCAGGGGGTGCTGCTTGACCGTGCGCAGGCGCGTCTGCGCGAATTCGGGATCGACCACGCCACCATTCAGCTTGAGGGGCCTGAGCACTCAGCTCACGAGGTATTCTGCGCCCCTCATGAACACGCGCAGTGATCTAGAGTTGTGGTCATGGGGTTTACCACGCCGAGCTACTCCTTGACCGACCTGTTTGCGCGCATTGATCGTGGCGAACTGCAGATTCCTGACTTTCAGCACACATATCTGTGGGATGTGGATCGCACGCGCACCTTGATTTCCTCTGTGCTGCGCGGATACCCGGTGGGCACCTTGCTGGCGTTGGATACCCGCAATGAGCCGATGCGCTTCAAACCGCGCACGCTTCCTGGGGCGCCGGAGACAGACAACGAGCCGGGGCTTCTGCTTCTCGACGGCCAACAGCGCCTCGCCTCTCTCTACCTTGCCCTGCAAGGTGACGGTCGTCTGGAGGTGCTGGATTTCCGTCAGCGCCGGATCCATCGCCGCTACTTCGTTGATGTGCGTGCGGCGGTACGGGCTGAGCCAATACCAGAGGAGGCCATTTTCGCCGTGGATGATGAGGGAGTGATTCGCTCCCACTTCGGTCCGGACATTCCCGGCGGCATCACTGACCGCCAGACGATGGTGGACAATTACGTCGTGCCGGTGTCGGCGCTGCTGTGGGAGGAGGGAAATGATCTCCTGTTCGATATGGCGGCCAATGCGGAGGATCCGTCGTTACGCGAGGATGTGAAAGCTTTCCACCGCAGCATTGTCCGTCCGCTGGCCGCTTACGACTTGCCGATGACCCGTCTTGAACGCGGCACATCCCAAATCGGTGTCGGGCAGATTTTCGCGCAGGCGAACTCCCAGGGCGTGTCGATGGACGTGTTCGAGCTGCTCACTGCAGTGTTCGCGCTGGAGAGCCCGGACTTCTCACTGGCAGCTCACTGGGAGGAGTGCGAGGGGGTGCTGCACCAATACCCAGCGCTGCGATCGGTGACGCGCGTGCGTTTCCTGCGCGGTGTTTCGCTGCTGGTATCCGGCATGAACGGTTTCGCGCGCGGTCACCGCGGTGACATTCTCAACCTGAAACTGGATGAGTACCTGTGGGCCTCCCGCGATCTGCTCGCCGCGTTCGAGCGCGCTGCGCAGTTCCTTTCGGACCGTTGCATCTTCAGCGTCGACCAAGTGCCCTATAACGGCCAATTGGTGCCGCTGGCTGTGATTCTCGCGCGCCTGTCCTACGAAGACGGTTGCCTGGACAATCCGGCGACGTGGGACCGCATTAACCAGTGGTACTGGAGCGGGGTGTTCGGAGAACTGTACGGAGCGCACTCGCCGTCGATACGCGCGGGCTCGGACGTGGACCAGGTCACCCCATGGGCGAAGGGCGAGACCGAGGTTGTGCCCAAGACGGTTCAGGATGCAGAGTTCGTCGAATCCCGTCTCATCACCGCTGACGAAGACTCGGGCGTCTACCGCGGTCTTTTCTCACTCCTCATGGCGCGCGGTGCGAGGGACTGGCGCACGGGCAAGCTTTTCGACGGAACCACCGTCGCCGAACTTCAACCTGGCTTCTACCAAGTTTTCCCGCCCGGTTTCTGCCGCGTGCACAATGTCGATCCGCAATTGGCGGCCTCCGTGCTCAACCGCACACCGCTGGGTAAGCGGACAGAAAGCGTCATGGAGGGCAATGACCCGAAGCGTTACCTGTCCCGGCTACAGTCCAAAGCCATCATGGAAGATGACGAATTTGATGCGCTGCTAGCCACCCACGAGATTGAGCCGGAGTACCTGCTCACGTCGAACTGGCAGGCGTTTTTCGCGGACCGCCACGAGCGGTTCCTGGGCATGATCGAGTACGCCATGAACAAGCCGGCGCAGCGAGACCGCGTATGAAGCTACGTCGCAGCCTCGCTGTCTTCGGCTCGTGCATTGTGCTCGCCGGCTGCACATCCGAGAGTCCTGGCCCTGAGGCGGACACGTCTACCGCTGGCAGCACGAGCAGCACAAGCAACACGGCAAACAAGGACCCTGAACTCCAGGAAGCCCGCACTGTGAATTCTTCCCGCCACGTGGCGGAGCAATTTGAGGGCCATCCCGTCGTGCTCGACGATCCGCATGGGTTCGCAGCGACCGAATTGTTCTTCGAATCCTCCGAGATTCTGATTCTCTCGGACGGGGACATGCATTCGCAGCTGCGCGCGGCATCCGTGGCTGCGGTCGCACATGCCCCGATGGTCATTTACGACAGCGACCACCACAATCAGGTCATTCAGGAAATTGAGCGACTCGGCGCGCACACTATCTTCGCGGTGGGTTATGTTCCGGTGCTCAACTACACGGAGGATCTCGTGATCGTGCGTGACCCGGGCGGGCTGGAGGCGCTTGAGCAAGCGACGTCTTTAAAATTCACCGAACACGTCGTGGAATCGCCAGACGATGCCGCTGTGGCGGTGGCGGACCTCAACGCCTCTGAACCCACGTGGCTGCGCGCGGGATTCCCCGGGGAGCAGAAGGTTCCGGAGAACGCGGAAAGCGGGACGGTGCCTCTTCAGTCGCGGCTGGATGCAGAGATGGCGCCGCAGGTCATCGCACTGGACAGCGCTTCTGTTCCGGCGATCGCTACTGCCCGGGCCTACGGAGCAGCGGTGACCGTGGTGCCGGATCCGGATCCCCGGGCCGCACGGGAAACCCTGCTTGCCACAGCCGGTTTGGCGGACAAACCCTTAGTCGCCCTCGGGCGTGACTTTGGAACGGGAGAGGATCTGGCAGACCGCATCGCGGAAGCGGAAGCGGGGGCGCTAAACTAACCAGCGCTGCTGATATCCCGTTTCCAAGGAGAGTACCCACCGTGTCTAAGCCCGTCGTTCTCATCGCCGACAAGCTCGCCCAGTCCACTGTTGATGCCCTCGGAGACGCAGTAGAGGTGCGGTGGGTTGATGGCCCGAACCGTGCGGAACTGCTCGCAGCTGTGCCCGAGGCTGAGGCTCTTCTCGTGCGTTCTGCAACGACTGTGGACCGTGAGGTTCTCGAGGCTGCTCCGAACCTACGCATCGTGGGCCGCGCTGGTGTCGGCCTGGACAACGTCGACGTGCCGACGGCCACGGAGCGCGGCGTGATGGTCGTCAACGCACCGACCTCGAACATTCACTCTGCTTGCGAGCACGCAATCGCGTTGCTGCTGTCCACTGCCCGCCAGATCCCGGCGGCCGACAAGACCCTGCGCGACGGTGAGTGGAAACGTTCTTCCTTCAAGGGCGTGGAGATCTTCGGAAAGACCGTCGGCATCGTCGGCTTCGGCCACATCGGTCAGCTGTTCGCGCAGCGTCTGGCCGCCTTTGACACTGAGATCATTGCGTATGACCCGTACGCGAACCCGACGCGTGCCGCGCAGCTCGGTGTTGAGCTGGTCGAGTTGGATGAGCTGGTCTCCCGTGCAGACTTCGTGACCATTCACCTGCCCAAGACGAAGGAAACGCAGGGCATGTTCAATGCTGAGCTGCTGGCAAAGGCGAAGGAAGGCCAGATCATTGTCAACGCGGCCCGCGGCGGGCTTGTCGACGAGCACGCGCTTGCCGACGCGATCACAAACGGCCCGATTCGCGGTGCAGGTTTCGATGTCTATGCCAGCGAGCCGTGCACCGACTCCCCGCTGTTTGAGCTGGAGGAGGTCGTGGTGACCCCGCACCTGGGAGCGTCGACTGCGGAGGCACAGGACCGCGCTGGCACTGATGTCGCAGACTCTGTGCTCAAGGCTCTCGCGGGCGAATTCGTCCCGGACGCGGTCAACATCATTGGTGGCGCGGTGAACGAAGAAGTGGCAGTGTGGCTCGATCTGTCCCGCAAGCTCGGTCTGCTGGCCGGCAAGCTTCTCGACGACGCACCGGTCTCCCTCAAAGTCACCGCCCGCGGGGAGCTGTCCCACGAGGATCCGGCCACGCTGGCGCTGTCTGCCGAGCGCGGTCTGTTCTCCGGCATCGTCGAAGAGCCGGTGACCTTTGTCAACGCCCCGGCTATCGCGGAGGCCCGTGGCCTGAACGTCGAATCCGGTGTCGCTTCCGAATCCCGCGGCCACCGTTCCTCCCTGGAAGTTCAGCTCGTGTCCGCCTCCGGTGACACCGCCACCGTCGAAGGGGCGCTTACCGGCCTGGAGCACGTGGAGAAGATCGTCCGCATCAATGGCCGCGGTGTGGACATGCGGGCAGAGGGCCGCAACTTGTTCCTGTCCTACACCGACCAGCCGGGCGCCCTGGGCAAGGTCGGTTTCCAGCTGGGCGAGCACGACATCAATATCGAAGCTGCCGCGCTGACCCAGTCCGCAAAGGACGACGGCGCGTTCCTCATTCTCCGAGTCGAGTCCGAGGTGCCTGCTGATCTTGAAGCTTCGGTCGCGAAGACCATCGAAGCGGACTGCTTCCAGCTGGTGCTCGACTAGCTCATGCGCGTATATATTCGTGCCTGATTAGGTCATCTCGCTCGACCGATACGCTCCAGCGAAAGAAACTTATCCCGGATGTGAATTAATCCGGGATTTTTTCTGCGCCCGTCTCCGCGCATATGCGAGTATTTACGCACTTCATTTTCTTAGCCTAATTAAGGGGGCGAACTTGACCACCGCAGTTGAACGCGACGAGTCGCAAGCGGGCGCAGTGCCGCGCGAAAGGCTCGAAATCACCACGACACCCGACGGGAAAGAGCACGTCGTCGGTGTGAAGCCGAGGAAAGCGATCGGCGCCGTCGAACGTATCGTCATCGGTTTCGCGGCAGTGCTCGCCGCGCTCGGCTGGGGCGCGATCGCGTTGCACCGCGGCGAGACCATCAATTCGGTGTGGCTCGTGCTCGCCGCCATTGGCACATACATCATCGGGTTCAGCCTGTATGCCCGTCTCGTCGAGTACAAGGTGGTCAAGCCGCGGAATACCCGGGCGACACCGGCCGAGTATGTCAATGACGGTTCTGATTTCGTTCCCACCGACCGCCGCGTGCTCTTCGGCCACCACTTCGCCGCGATCGCCGGCGCCGGCCCTCTCGTCGGCCCGGTCATGGCCGCGCAGATGGGGTACCTGCCCAGCACGCTCTGGATCATCATCGGCGTCGTGCTTGCCGGCGCGGTGCAGGACTACCTCGTTCTCGCCGTGTCCCAGCGCCGCCGCGGCCGCTCCCTGGGGCAGATGCTCAAAGAGGAAGTCGGCCAGGTCGGCGGCGTCGCCGGCAGCATCGCCACCATGGTCATCATGGTGATCATCATCGCCGTGCTGGGCCTGGTCGTGGTCAACGCCCTGGCGGAGTCTCCGTGGGGTGTGTTCTCCATCGCGATGACCATCCCGATCGCCTTGTTCATGGGGGTGTACGGCCGTTTCCTTCGTCCGGGCCGTGTTGCGGAGGTCTCCGCCATCGGCGTGGTGCTGCTCATGGCGGCGATTCTCGGCGGCGGGTACGTCGCGGAGACCTCCTGGGGCGCGGAACTGTTCACCCTGTCCAAGGCCACGCTGGCAGTCTGCATCCTGATCTACGGTGTGGTCGCCTCCATCTTGCCGGTGTGGTTGCTGCTCGCCCCGCGCGATTATCTGTCCACCTTCATGAAGATCGGCGTGATTGTCATGCTGGCGCTGGCGATCCTCATCGACAGGCCCGAGGTTCACATGCCGGCGATCACATCCTTCGGCCTAGAGGGCGGCGGCCCGGTATTCTCCGGCAACCTGTTCCCGTTCCTGTTCATCACCATCGCCTGCGGCGCGCTCTCTGGTTTCCACGCACTGATTTCTTCCGGCACCACCCCGAAGCTGCTGGAGAAAGAGACGCACGCACGCGCGATCGGGTACGGCGGCATGCTCATGGAGTCTTTCGTGGCCATCATGGCGCTGATCACCGCTGTGGTGCTCGATCGGCACATCTACTTCGCCATCAACTCCCCGAAGGCAAAAACCGGCGGGGAAGAAGCTACCGCGGCTGAATTCGTTAACAGCCTGAACATCCCGGGGCAGGGAGTCTCCGCAGAGCAGCTGACGGCCCTCGCCGAGGCAGTGGGGGAACCGAGCATCGTGTCCCGCACCGGCGGCGCACCGACCTTCGCCATCGGCATGTCCGAGATCATGACCAATATCTTCAGCCACCCGGGCATGCAGGCATTCTGGTACCACTTCGCCATCATGTTTGAGGGCCTGTTCATCCTTACCGCCATTGATGCCGGCACCCGCGTCGCCCGCTTCATGATGGGCGACATCATCGGCAATGTCTCTGGCCTGGAGAAGTTCAAGGACCCGTCCTGGCGCGTGGGCAGCTGGGTGTCCACCGTTCTCGTCTGCGGTATGTGGGGCGCGATCCTGGTCATGGGTGTGACCGACCCGCTCGGCGGCATCAACGTGCTCTTTCCGCTGTTCGGCATAGCCAACCAGCTGCTGGCGGCGATCGCGCTGTGCCTTGTCACCGCGATCGTGTTCAAGAAGGGGCTGTTCAGGTGGGCGTGGATCCCGATGGTTCCGCTGGTGTGGGACCTGATCATCACCATGACGGCGAGCTGGCAGAAGATCTTCAGCGACGATCCTGCGATCGGCTACTTCGCGCAGCACTCGAAGTACAAGGATGCGCGCAACCAGGGCCTGGAGACATTCCAGGCGGCGGGCAGCCCGGAGGAGATCGACATTGTCGTGCGGAACACGATGATTCAGGGCATTTTGTCCATCTTCTTCGCAGTGTTGGTGATTGTCGTGGTCGTGGCGACGGTGGTGGCGTGCGTGCGTGCGGTGCAGGCCCACAAACGCGGAGAAGAGATCGAGACCAACGAGGAACCCGATGTCTCGTCCACCCTGTTCGCCCCGCGCGGGATGCTCGCCACGGCGGAGGAGAAAGCAGTGGCGAAGGAGTACGGGCTCGAATTGAATTCACCGGCGGAAGCGGGGCATTAATGGGTGCTATCGCACATGGTGCCGTCTCGGCATTCAAGTGGACGAGTTGGTACATCAAGGAGCTGATGGGCGATAGCGACTACGCGAAGTATTGTGCGCATCAGCGCGCCCACCACCCGGACGCAGAATTGATGACGGAACGGGAGTTCTGGAAGACGCGGTGGGCACACCAAGAGGCGAATCCGGGGAGCCGTTGTTGTTAAGCTGAGCTGCATGAAAGTTGCGGTTATTGCAGGGGACGGCATTGGTCCCGAGGTGATGGAAGAAGGTCTCAGAGTTCTGCGCGCGGTGCGCGGAGACGTGGAGCTCACCGAGTACGACCTCGGCGCTCTCCGCTACCTGCGCAACGGCGAGCTGCTGACCGATGAGGACTTGGACAGCTTGCGGGAGCACGACGCGATCTTGCTCGGCGCGATTGGCGACCCAGACCGCGTTCCGGCAGGCGTGTTGGAGCGCGGTTTGCTGTTGCCGCTGCGCTTCAAACTGGACCATTTTGTCAACCTTCGCCCATCGAAGCTGTACCCGACGGCGGTGAGCCCGTTGGCGAACCCTGGGGATATCGACTTTGTCGTTGTGCGCGAAGGAACAGAGGGCCTGTACTGCGGAAACGGCGGCACCCTGCGCCAGGGCACCCCCGCGGAGGTTGCCAGCGAGGTCTCCCAAAACACCCGCTACGGTGTGGAGCGCCTTGTCCGCCACGGTTTCGAGACCGCCATGGAGCGACGCAAGAAGCTCACTCTCGTGCACAAGACGAACGTGCTCACCAACGCCGGTGCGCTATGGCAGAACACCGTCAACGATGTCGCCCGCGAGTACCCGGAGGTGAACGTCGATTACAACCACATCGATGCCGCGACGATCTACATGGTCACCGACCCGTCGCGCTATGACGTGATTGTCACCGACAATCTCTTCGGCGATATCCTCACCGATCTTGCTGGTGCTGTCGCCGGTGGTGTTGGTTTGGCGTGCTCGGGCAACATCGATGCTTCCCGCACCAACCCCTCCATGTTCGAGCCGGTCCACGGATCCGCACCGGATATTGCGGGCAAAGGCATCGCGGATCCGACCGCGATGATTCTCTCCGTCGCCATGATGCTGCGCTGGCTTGATGATGAAGATGGAGCCTCCCGTATCGAGGCTGCCGTCGCCAACGACGTGTCTGCACGGGGCGGGGAGGAGATCTCCACGGAGCGCGTCGGCACCCGCATCGCGGAGGCTCTCAAGTAGACTTCGGCCTATGTCTTATAGGCCAGTCACGGCTGCCGTCCTGGTAGCGTCCGCTCTCGTTCTCTCATCCTGCACCGACGACGGCCAGGATGCAGACCCAGAGCTCAGCCGCGAGGAGCAGCTCGCAGCTGATCTTGTTTCGGACGGTTCGGTGGTGATCGCTGATCCGGACGGCACAGGCGCCGAAGTATCCCAGCAGTTCTTTGAATCCTCTGACACCGTCGTGGTGTCTTCTGCGGAGAAGGACGACCAGCTGCAGGCTGCAGCGATCGCCATTGATCTGGGTGCGCCGATGCTGACACAGCAGGAGGAGTCCAGTTCGGCCGTCGACGCTGAGGTGCAGCGCCTGGGGGCGGAGCGTGTGATTGAGGTCGGCACCGGATCCGAGCAGGACGACGAGGATTTGCAGGCGATCGAAGACACCGCTGCGCTCACCGCAGAGGACGGCCACGAGGTTGCTGCGGTGGCTGAGGCGGGGGAGCAGACCCACGATGGCGGGAGCAGCACGCTGATCTTCGTCACTGAGCTGACGTCTCGTGCCGCAGCTGCGACCGCAGCAGCATCAAAGCTTCCGCTTACCGTGCTGCCGTACGCAGATCCCCGGGTGACTAGTGAATCCATCGCGCAGGTCGATGGCCACGACGCGGTCGCGCTGGGCCAACAGTTCGGCGACACCGAGCACTTCCGCGACGTGATTTCTCTTGCCGGCAACGGTGAGCTTCCCGGCGGTGGCGGGTTGGTGTTCCCGGGACGCCGGATGATCGCGCTGTACGGCCACCCGTCTGGTCCCGCACTGGGTCAGATGGGTGAGCAGCCGCCCGCGGAATCTGTTGATGTGGTCAACCAGTATGTGGAGGAATACAAAGCGTTCTCCGACGAGCAGGTCATTCCTGCCTTCGAGATCATCGCTACTGTCGCGTCGGAACACCCAGGGGACGACGGCAACTTCACAAACGAGTTCGATCCCGCCGAGCTGGAACCGTACATCGACGCGATCGTGGACGCCGGGGGATATGCAGTCATTGACCTGCAACCGGGTCTGACCACCTTCAAGGAGCAGGCACTTCTCTACGAAGACTTGCTCAAGCGCCCCAACGTCGGCCTGGCGCTCGACGCGGAGTGGAAACTTCAGCCAGGCCAGGCGCCGGCCGCGCAGGTCGGTTCTGCTGACGCGGCGGAGATCAACGAGGTCACCGAGTGGCTCGCTGATCTGACCCGCGAGAATAACCTGCCGCAAAAGGCGCTCATCGTGCACCAATTCCAGGTGGCTATGTTGCCGGACCGTGAAAACATTGACACGTCCCGCCCGGAGCTGTCCTTCATTCTCCATGCGGACGGTCACGGCTCCCCGGGCCAGAAGTACGACACCTGGAATGTGTTGCGTGAGGGCTTGGACCCGGGCTTTTTCCTGGCGTGGAAGAACTTCATTGACGAAGATGAGCCGATGTTCACGCCGGAGCAGACCTACAACGAGGTCGATCCACGCCCCTGGTTTGTGAGCTACCAGTAACTCTAAACTGCTTTATCCGGGCTAACTTTCTGGCAACGTTAGCCCCATGACAGTTGAGCTCGACGAAGTCCGCAGCTTCCTTGCCCAGCACGAGCCCTTCTCGCACCTGCCAGAGGAGACCCTTCGTGAGCTGCCGCGGCACATGCGGATCATTTACGTCCGGCGCGGTGAGACGGTTGTTGACTACGGCCAGGTGAACGACAACCTGTACATCATCCGGTCGGGAGCGGTGGATATTCTGGCCGAGGGGGACGCCCTCATTGACAGGCGCGATTCCGGCCGCAACTTCGGATACTCAACACTTGTCGATGAGCCTGAGTCCAGATACGCCATGGTCGCCATCGAGGACAGCATTTTGCTCGTGCTCCCGCGCGCACCGTTCACCCAGCTGATCACTGACAACCCGGACATCAAGCGGTTCTTCGAGTCGCTGTCCCGCCGTGTCGCTGCGCGCGCCCACGAGATCAATGACCCCGGCAATTCCGATACCCTGCGCATGACCGTCAGCGACATGATCCGGATGGGGAACCTGGTCACCGCGCGTTTCGATGAGTCTATCCGCGCAACCGCGGAGAAGATGGTTGAGGCGAACGTGTCCAGCATCGTCATCTGCGGCGGCGCGGAAACAGGCATTCTCACCGACCGCGACTTGCGTAAACGTGTGGTAGCGAAAGGTCTGGACACCTCGGTACAGGTGGCGGAGGTGATGACAGCGCCGGTGCGCACGATCGCCCCGGACACGAAGTTGTTTGAAGCCATGCTCATCTTGAGCGAGTTGGGCATTCACCACCTCCCGGTGACCCAAGACGACCAGATCGTCGGTGTGCTGACCAGTTCGGACATCATGCATCAGCTCCAGTCCGACCCGATCTACCTCGCCGCAGACGTGGCGGGAAGCAACAGGGAGGAGCTCAAAGATGCTTATCGACGAGCCGCCGCCGTGGCGGCCCGCTTCCTGGACAGGGGCTCGTCGGCACGCGAAGTGCAGCAACTCCTGACCAGCATCGCTGATGCGATCGCACGCAGACTCGCTGAACTAGCGGCTGAAGAGTTCGGCCCCGCGCCCGTGCCGTACGCGTTCGTCGCAGTGGGCTCCCAGGCACGCCGTGAAATGGGCCCAGCGTCGGACCAAGACAACGCCCTGGTGCTGGATAACTCCTAC
This sequence comes from Corynebacterium genitalium ATCC 33030, assembly GCF_000143825.1. Classification (NCBI taxonomy): domain Bacteria; kingdom Bacillati; phylum Actinomycetota; class Actinomycetes; order Mycobacteriales; family Corynebacteriaceae; genus Corynebacterium; species Corynebacterium genitalium. Next base: position 1,874,751 of record NZ_CM000961.1, on the reverse strand, counting down.
AACGAGGCTGAGCACGGCGACTACTTTCGCCGCTTCACGGAGTTCATCTGCACCGGACTGGCCGAAGCTGGCCAGGCGTTGTGTCCGGGTGAAATGATGGCTTCCCAGTCGCAATGGCGGATGACGGAGGACGAGTGGAACGCGACCTTCCACACGTGGATCACCGCTCCCGAGTCCGAGGCGCTGCTTAACGCGCAGATCTTCTTCGACTTCCGCTGCCTGTTCGGCGACGAGGAGATGGCGCAGCGCGTCCACGACAACGCAGTGGTCGCCGCGCATGGTTCACAGCGCCTGCACGCGCATCTCGCGGCGCTCGCGACGCGACGCGAACCCCCGATCGGATTCTTCCGCGGCTTTGTTGTGGAGCGGTCCGGCGAGTACGCCGCCACCCTCGACGTGAAGAAGGGCGGCACTGCGGCGGTGGTGCAGATGGCGCGACTTTATGCGATCCTGGCGAGCGCTACCGACGTGGGCACGCAGAAGCGCATTGAGGCATCGGCAGGGCAGAGCATTTCTCCGCGGGGCGCCGAAGATCTCTTGCGCGCCTACGACTACATTTCCAACCTCGCGCTGCGGCACCAAGCGAATCAGGTCCGTGCTGGTGAAGAACCGAACTACCGTATCGACCCGACCCAGCTGTCCAGTATTGACCGCGACGCACTGCGTGACTCCTTCCGCATCATCAAGGGACTGCAATCCGCGATGGCGTCGAAATTCCCGGTTGGGTCGATCTAGATGCTCGGTCTGAAAGGCGGCGGCCTGTTCGGTCCGCCCAAGCGAGACATCGTCGACGGCCAGCTGCTGGCGGTGGATGTGGAGACTACCGGGCTGAAACCGGATAAGCACCACCTCGTCTCCATCGGGTGGGTGCCGGTGACGGACCGAGTGATTGATCTCTCCGGTGCCGGCTATTTCGTGTTGGCGGGGGCGTCGGTAGGCGACTCTGCAACGGTGCACGGGGTCACTGACGACGACATCGCGCGCGAGGGTGTGGATGCGCAGGTCGCTCTCGATGCTTTCCTGCAGGCTATCGAGGGGCGCGCGCTGCTGGCGCATTTCGCGCAAATGGAGACTGGCTTCATTGATGCACTGCACAAGAGGGTGTATGGAAAGCGCTTCCGGCTTCGTGAGGACGAAGTCGAAGACACTCTCTCCCTCGAACGCCGCCATATGGAGCGCATGGCCACCTATCCACGCGGGGAGGATCTGCGTCTCGCTCGCGTGCGCAGCCGGTATAACCTGCCCGATTACGGTAACCACAACGCGTTGACTGACGCGCTCGCCTGCGCGGAACTCTATCTGGCGCTGACAGCCAAATAGCCCTGAATATTTTTCGTCGCGTATGCTCAACCCCATGCGTTTTGGACGAATTGCGACACCCGAGGGAATGACTTTCGCAGTCATCGACGACGACGGCACGACCGCCAAGCAGATCGCCGGTACTCCGTTCACTGAGCCGGAATACACGGGCAAGGAGTGGGCGCTAGAGGACGTACGCCTTCTCGCCCCGATGCTGCCCAGCAAGGTGGTAGCCATTGGCCGCAACTACGCCGACCACGTCGCTGAGGTGTTCAAACAGTCCGCAGAGCACTTGCCGCCGACTCTCTTCCTGAAGCCGCCGACAGCCGTGATCGGACCGGAGGCGGCCATCAAGATTCCCGAGTTCGCCACCCGCGTCGAGTTCGAGGGCGAGCTCGCATTGGTCATCGGAACACCGTGCAAGAATGTCAAGGCTGAAAACTGGAAGTCCGTCGTCCGCGGCGTCACGATCGTCAATGACGTTTCCTCCCGCGATCTGCAATTCGCTGACGGCCAGTGGGCGCGCGCCAAGGGCATCGACACTTTCTGCCCGCTGGGCCCGTGGATCGAGACCGACCTGGACAAGTTCGACTTCGACGACCTGTCCATCAAGGCACACCTGACGCACGACGGTGAGACCGAGACCAAGCAGGATTCCAACTCCAACCAAATGATCTGGAAGCTGGGCAAGATCATCGAGTTCATCACCTCCGCTTACACGCTGCTCCCGGGCGACGTCATTTGCACCGGCTCCCCAGCAGGAACTGCTGAAATGGTTCCGGGCGACCGGATTGAGGTGGAAATTGCCGGAATCGGCTCGCTGGCCAACCCGGTTGAGCGCGCGTAACAAGCGCTATCGCTGACTAGAGGCCCAGCGCACGCTGGATGGTGAGGAGCTTCGCGGTTGTTTCCGCGAGCTCCTCTTCTGGTTTCGAGGCTGCCACTAGGCCGCCGCCGGCCCACGCGCGGGCAGCAGTACCGTCACCATTGACCTCGGCGCAGCGGATGGACACCATGTATTCACCGTCACCGTGGGAATCGCACCAGCCAACCGTTCCTGCGTAGAACGATCGGTCCGTCTCCGCGGTGGTGATCAACGCTTCCGCAGCGTACTGCGGGGATCCGCAGACAGCGGGAGTGGGGTACAGGCGGGTGGCTAGGTCGAGTGCGCTGGGGGCGGGGTCGTAGAGCACGCCTTTGATCGGTGTGGCAAGGTGCCACATCTCGTTCGTGCGGTCGAGAACGGGCCGGTCCGGAATGGTCAGCTCCCGGCACAGCGGAGTGAGAATGTCTCGAATGTGCTCGACGACGTAGGAGTGCTCGTCGAGATCCTTTGTAGAGTTGTACAGCTTCTCGCCTGCTGCACGGTCAGCATCCTCATCGTCGAAAATGCGGGGTGCGGAACCGGCAAGGGGATATGAGGTGATCTCCAGCCCCTGCTTCCGTATGAGGAGCTCGGGGGAGGAGCCGACAATCATGTGTCCGGGCTTTCCAGCGGGAGTCAGGTCGGCGATGAACCCGTCGCGGGTGGAGGAAAGTTCAATCAATCGCGCTGCAACAAGGCGTGGGTCGACAGGGGGATCGAAGACGAAGTCGACGGACCGGGCCAGTACTACCTTGTCCAGGATCGAGTTGCAGATTGTGTCCACCGCCGCCTCCACACGGCGTAGGTGTTCGTGGGGTTCTGGGTCATACCCGGCAACCGCCGCGTGGAGTTGAGCGCCCGGCCCTTCGCGGTAGTACGAGTGCGGCTGTAAGGTTCCCGCCTCGGTAATGATCTGCTCTGGCACAGTGAGGGCGGCTGGCGCATCCCGGTCGAACGGGAGTGCTCCCACCACCATGTTCACCTCTCGACGCTGCAGAGCAGCTACCGCATCCCACGGTTCGATGAATGTCGAGGTGGTTCCCTGAGTGCGCACGGAACCGCTGGCCCGCGACAACAGGAAGTCGGGCGCAGTTTCAGGGCGGGGTGAGGGCATGAGCAACGATTTTAGCGTCCCCGGCAAGCACCGCATCCGCCGGGTTGACAGGCAATTTGGGTTCCGCGTTGAGCAAATTAGTGCGTGCTACTCAAGTGGCATGTGTGTCCCGCGGGATGCTCCAAGCCGACGCAGAGAGTCAAGGTGCAAGGCTCCGGCCACAACTGGTGGTACGACCCGTCGGCAGCTAACGACATGTGGGCGGTGCTCTCGCGCGTGCACAAGTAGCCGCCCGCTACAGTTGGGGGCATGACTGATGCCCCTGTGAGAGTTCGTTTTTGCCCGTCGCCTACCGGAACGCCCCACGTGGGAATGGTCCGGACGGCGCTTTTCAATTGGGCGCACGCCCGCCACACCGGCGGCAAGCTCGTTTTCCGCATTGAGGACACTGACGCAGCCCGTGACTCGGAGGAGTCCTACCAGGCCATCATCGATTCTCTGACCTGGCTGGGTTTGGATTGGGACGAAGGCGTGGTCACTGGTGGCCCGCACGAGCCGTACCGTCAGTCGCAGCGCATGGACATCTACAAAGAAGTTCTGGACAAGCTGATTGATGCCGGTGAAGTGTACCCGGCGTACTCCACAGCAGAGGAAGTCAAGGAGCGTCACATCGCGGCCGGCCGCGACCCGCAGTTGGGATACGACAACTTCGACCGCGAGCTCACCGAAGAGCAGGTCGCGGCCTACAAGGCAGAGGGACGCGAGCCGGTGTGGCGCCTGCGCATGCCGGAGAAGGACTGGGCGTGGAACGACCTCGTCCGCGGAGAGATGGAGTTCAAGGCCGCGACGCAGCCAGACTACGTTGTCGCCCGCTCTACCGGTGCGCCGCTGTACACCCTGGTCAACCCTGTCGATGACGCGCTCATGGGCATCACGCACGTGTTGCGCGGTGAGGACCTGCTCTCGTCGACCCCGCGCCAAATCGCTCTCTACGAGGCACTGCAGCGCATTGGTGTCGCTGAAATCACTCCGGAGTTCGGTCACCTGCCGTTCGTCATGGGGCAGGGCAACAAGAAGCTGTCCAAGCGCGACCCCGAGTCGAACCTGTTTAACCACCGCGACAACGGCATCATCCCCGAGGGAATGATCAACTACCTCGCGCTGCTGGGGTGGTCCTTGTCCGCAGACCAGGATGTGTTCTCCGTCGATGAGTTCATCAAAGCCTTCGATATCAATGACGTGCTATCAAACCCTGCGCGTTTTGACGAGAAGAAGCTCGAAGCCATCAACGCTGACCACATTCGCATGCTGGAGCCTGAGGATTTCAAGAACCGCCTGCGTGACTACCTCACCGAGTACACGGACTTCCCGGCCGACTACCCCGAAGATAAGTTCGCTATCGCTGCGGATCTTGTGCAGACGCGCATCAAGGTGCTTGGTGACGCATACGGTCTGCTCAAGTTCTTGGTCACACCGGATGGAGAATTGGAGCTCGACGAGAAAGCTGCGAAGAAGAACCTCAAGGAAGATGCCGCGGAGCCGCTCGACGCCGGCCTTGCGGCACTTGAAGCAGTTGGGGAGTGGACCACCGCGAACATCGAAGCGGCCTTGAGCAAGGCGCTTATCGACGATCTCGGCCTCAAACCCCGCAAAGCCTACGGGGCCTTGCGAGTGGGCATCTCGGGTGAAGCTATCTCCCCGCCGCTGTTTGAGTCTATGGAGCTCCTCGGACGTGAATCGACCATGGCGCGTTTGCGTGTAGCGCGCGAGCAGACCCCGTTTGCTGCCGGGCAATAGCAAATGACAGCGCCGTAATTTGCTGGCATCACCAGCGGATTTGGTGCTCATTGCGCACCGTGGTTATAGTTATCGACGTTGTTCAGTGCGGCTGACAAGCAGCCGCACAGTATGACGATGGCCTATGGTGTAATTGGCAACACTACGGTTTCTGGTACCGTCATTCTAGGTTCGAGTCCTGGTAGGCCAGCTGCAGTCCGCTTCAAATAGTGAACTGCAAGACAGAAAAGTCCTAATGCCCCGTTCGTCTAGCGGCCTAGGACGTCGCCCTCTCACGGCGGTAACACGGGTTCAAATCCCGTACGGGGTACAGCGAGAAAACCCTTTCATTCCACAGTGGAGTGAAAGGGTTTTTCTATATGTCTGAATATCTGGGTTAAACGACAAAAGAGGATGCGGACGTTTTTTGGACAGTTTCAATCTCACGCTACATTGACTTTTCGGTATTCGGCAATGCTCAAACCATCGAGGCTGATCTTGATTCGGTGATCGTTGTAGAACTCAATGTATGTCGCGATTGCTTCTTTGAGCTCTTGGGGGTTCTGCCAGGTTCTGCCGTAGTACATTTCGTTTTTCATTCGGCCGAAGAACCCCTCGCATGCTGCATTGTCGGGGCTACAACCTTTCTTCGACATCGAGCGAAGTATTCCGAACTTCTCGGTCATACTTCGCCAGCTGCTGCCTCGATAATGTGCTCCGCGGTCTGAGTGAATCACCAAGGAGCCATCCATTGCCGGCTTTTCGGTTGCGATTGCTGCGTACAAAGTTTCTTCTGCTAACTCCATGGTGGGATGAACACTTGTTTTTGCTGCCACGACCTTCCCGTCAAAACAGTCGATGATGGCAGACAGGTACACGCGACCTTGGTTAGTAGCGAAAACACTGATGTCAGTCAGCCACAACCGATTTGGATGCTCAGCATGAAAATTGCGGTTCACCAGGTTAGGTGGTGCGGGAGAAATTTCCCCTTGATAGCTGGAGTAACGCCACTTTCGTTTCGGGAACCAGGGACGAATTCCCTCTTCGTGCATGAGACGGCGGACGACCTTCTCACTGATAACGATCCCGCGATGGCGCAGTTCCCACCAAAGTCGGCGATAGCCGTAGGTGTTATTCGACTCAGAACTAATCTCATGAAGCAATTCGCGGATACGCGCGTGCTTATCCGGAGCAAATCGCTGTTGGAGTTGGTAGTAGAAGCTTGATGCCGCAAGATCAATAGCAGCAAGCAGCATAGATAACGGAAACTCGCCGCGTAACGCGTCAACCACTTCAGCCTTGTGCTTATTGCTGAGCTGACCCGGGATGACGCTGACGTCTTTTTTTACAAGTTCCAGCTCCTTTTCCAAAACAGCCTTGTCAACGAGCAGTTGAGCCATTTGCTTTTTCAGTTCTGCAGGATCATCGGCTAATGATTTCTCGAATGCTGCTCGGGTGGGCATGCGAGTGTGCTCTTTGCGTTCTCTTTTCGACATCAAACCCCATTTTCCCTCTTCACGGTGGCGTTGTGCCCAAGAATAGACACTCATCTTTGAGCGCAGCTCGCATTCCACAGCGATGTCAGCTGGCCTCCAACCAGCGTTGAAGAGCTCAACAGCACGAAGCTTGACCTCAAACGGGTAGCGGGTCAATGTTTTTGACTGTTTGCGGGGTCGACCAGGTTTGGCGGGTTCACGCAACCATTTGTACAGCGTCCATCGCCCTGGATAACCAAGTTCACGGACGGTCTTGGTCACCGATTGAGTGCGCTTGTAAACCTGCAGAGCTCTGCGTCGCTGCTCCTTGGTGTATGAGCGGTTCATGATGGAATCCTCCAAGATTCCGTCCGCATCCCCTTTTGTCGTTTAACCCGTGGAAGGGTTTTTCTTTTGTTCAAGAAGCCCTGTGCACATTGGCGTAACGAATCCCGGTTGAATCCTGATTAGGTCAGTGAAACGAGATGCCAATGGAGGGGTTGTCATGGTTAGAAATATTGTTGGTCTGTTGCTCGCGCTGTTCGCCGCTACGGTTTGGACAGTTGTCGCCGTTCGGATCGGGGTGGAAGATTCTCTCATGCGGACCATGATTTCGTGTGCGCTAGCGGCGACCATATTCTGCGCATTCTTCTTTTCGGGCAACAAGCCCGATGAGCCAGAAGCTCCTGCGGCTACCTAACCGTGACCGATCCACGCCCCGGCGGTTGTTTGCAAACCGCCGGGGTTTTGTCGTGTTTCGCTGACGTAGCGTCCGCTCAGGAGTAGTGTTTGCTACACAAACATAAAGGAGCGTGGGCATGGGACACACCAAGAAACTCCGGTTTGCTGTTATCACCGGTGTGGGGCTGATCATTCTCGCCGGTGAAGGTGTGGCGATGGCGCAGAACGGGCTCACCGCTGGTCTCGCATTGTCGAATGTGATCTTCACCCAGCAGGTCGGCGGCATTGAGGCCGACAACTTCAGCCTCTTCGTCGACCGAGAGACCTTGAAGGACAGTGAAGTAGCCGTGTCTCGCCTCAAGCTGGAGGACGCGACGATCACCGACCTGTGCATGTCCGCGCCGATTAAGCTCCCCGGTTTGGGGGATCGTCGCTTCCAAATGAAGGCCCCGGGGGCAAGCACGAAAGCTACCAACCTGGTCATCGGCGCCAAGGAACTCAACGGCACCATGACAATGACCAACCCGCAGATCGGTGTGGACGCCCGGCAATTGTCCGATAAGGCTGAGCCGGGCTCCTTCGGTATTTCCATGACGCACCTGTCTGCAAAGAACCAGCTGATCTACGCCACGTCCCTGTCCGCTGACAAGCTCACAGCCGCCGGCGGGCAGATTAAGGTGGTGAAAGAGGGCGAAGGTGAGTGCTAATTCACGTGGGCCGGAGCACGGGGGCATCAACGAACTCTTCGACGGTCCCACCAACGTCCCCGGCACGGCGGAGGGTCCCGCCGACACAGATGACAACGTCGAGAAGATCAATCGCGGTTTCGCGGGATGGCGCGGCGGACGGCCGTTCGGCGCGGGGCTGTGCATGATCATCGCCGGTGTGATCATCCTCATGCCGGCCTACCTCTCCTTCGAGGTGTCTAACATCATGATCCAGATCAGCACGATCTCGGGCGTGTCCACCTTGCTCGTGGGTGTTCTGCTCATCGTTTGTGGCTTGATGACGTGGGGGCAGCCGCAGGCCCGCATTCTCACTGGGGTGACCGCCATGCTGCTCGGATTCATTGCTTTGCCCACGTCGAATTTCGGCGGTTTCATCATCGGCACCCTCTTCGCTCTCATCGGCGGGGCGTGGGCCTTGTCCTGGGCGCCAGGGGAGAAAACCGCATGAAAGTCAGGGGACAAGTAGCAGCTGCACTCACGGCCGCAACCATGGTCGTGGCCGCGCCGCAGGTCGCTGTCGCGCAGTTTCCTCCCGTGCCTCCGTTGCCTTCGTTGGAACTGCCACCGCCGCCGCCACTTCCAGCACCGTCATCACTGCCCCCATTACCTCCACCGCCGCCGGTGCTTCCAACCCCCGAGCTTGAAGGCCTTGACTTTCCACCCCAGCTAGCGGATCGCGGTGTGGTGCCCAGGCAGATCGGCGGCTTCGACTTCGACCCGCCGCCGCCGATCGAGAACATGATGACCCCTTCGGGGGAGACATACACGGTCCAATCGGATTCCACGAAGCTGCTGGGCGACGTCAAGATGTCCTACGTCCAGGTAGACACGATGCAGGGGTCCAAACCCGCGATCCGCATCGATTGCAACCGTGTGGAGCTGGACAATCTGCGAGTCCGATTCCCTGGCGCCGCCGCCGGTGTGGAGGATATCTGGCAGCGGTCCGGCCCAGGGGTGATCACCACTCTCAACGGGAACTTTCACATCCTCGTGGCCAGGATGACCATCACGTCTCAGATCGCAGGCGTGACTCTTCCCATTCCCATCACGATTGACGCGTCGTGGGCACCGGAACAGATCCGTGCCGAGCTCAGCAAAGCCGGTGCAGGGCTGCCCGATGACATGTCCAACCTCATGGTCGTGGTCGACGGAACGATGGAAACGTACTACATCTCCGCAGATGACCTGCGTGCTGAGCAGGGATTGAGCATTAAGCCTTAGTCCTTCGGGCCGAGCTCGTTTTCTAGCACTTCTTGGGCCACCTTCATCGCAGAAAGCGCTGCGGGGGCGCCACAGTAACCGGAGGAGTGGATGATCGCCTCGGTGATCTCCTCGCGCGTGAGACCGTTGACAAGTGCGCCGCGGACATGGCCACGCAGCTCCTCAGTGGCGCGCAGTGCGACCAGCATGCCGATGTTGAGCAAGCTGCGGTCGCGGCGGGAAAGTCCGTCGCGCGTCCATACCGAGCCCCACACGGTGGCTGTGACGTGGTTTTGCAGTTCTTCGCCGTCTTTGCCGGTGTTGCGCTCGAGCGCCGCGTCGACAAAGTCATCTCCCATGACGTCGCGGCGCACGGCCATGCCAGCGTCGTAACGGTTGTCCTGAGTATTGTTGTCGCTCATGCGCCCAAGCCTAACCCCACCCGCTTCACATAAGCTGGCGGGCATGATTGAAAACCGTCGGTTGCTCGACACCATAGGTTCCACGCCCCTCATACGTCTCGACACCGGCGACGGGGCCTCCAGTGGCCAGCGGGTATGGGGAAAGCTGGAATCATTCAACCCAGGTGGCAGCGCGAAAGACCGCACAGCGCGGGCTCTGGTGAAGGCCGCAGAAGAACAGGGGCTCGTCGGCCCCGGTGTGACGGTGGTCGAGTCGAGTTCCGGCAACCTCGGTGTCGCTCTCGCGCGTGAGGCCGCCGTCGGCGGCTGGGATTTCCACTGCGTTGTGGACCAACGCACGAACTCGTCAACGGTGGCGCACATGGAGGCGCTCGGTGCGACGATCCATGCGGTCACGAAACCGGATCCACGCACGGGGGACTGGTTGGCGGCGCGGAGGATCAAGGTCGCGGAGCTCGTCGATAAGCTCGGCGCGGTCAACTTGGACCAGTACTCCAACCGCGCGGCGTTCATTGCGCACAGCGAGGGCACGATGCGCGAGATTGTGGACCAACTTGGGCACGCGCCGGACTACTTGGTCGTGGCAGTGAGCACGACGGGCACTGTCGGAGGATGTCTGCGCTACATCGAGGAGCACGGCATGGATACCACTGTGATTGCTGTCGACGCAGAAGGGTCGGTTCTTTTCGGCGGTGAGCGCGGCGAGCGGCTGCTGCCTGGCTTTGGCGCTGGCGTGGTTCCGGATCTCGCCGGCGACGTCACACCGCACGAGGTCGTGCGGGTCAGCGCAGCTGATTGCGTGGCGGCCGGTCGCCGCCTGGCCGCCGCGACGGGATTCTTGCCGGGGGCGTCTGGGGGAGCGGTGGCTGCGTGCGTCGAAAAGCATGCGGAACTAGAAGGCGATGTCGTGGCGATCTTCCACGACTCTGGTGTCGCGTACCTGGACACGATGTACAACGACGAGTGGGTGGCAGAGAAGCTGGGAGTGGATTTCAATGGGTAGAACAGTGGCGATCATCGGTGCCGGACCGCGCGGACTGTGGGCTGCTGAAAAGCTCTTCGAACTCGCCCGCCAGCGCGGCGTGGCTATCGATCTCACGGTGTTCTCCTCCGGCACTGTGGGTGCGAGGAACGCGTACGAGCTGGATCAGCCTGAGCAGTGGGTGCTCAACGTGCCGCACAGTGCGATCCGGTCGCACAGCTCCAGTTTCGAGGACTTCAGTCGTGAAGATGAACCGGCCTCGCGCAGCACCGCCGGTGACTTCCTCGGAAAAGCATGGCGCGATCTGCAGACATTCGCGCCGCGCACCTGCACGATCGACTGGCTGCGCACGTGGGTCAAGCACATTCGTCCCCGCGGTGAGCAATGGGAGGTCGAGGGCACGCTTTTCGACGACGTCCTGATCACCACCGGCCACGCCGACGACTGGCCCGGATCGTTGGCCCACGCGGATCTGGGCCTGGGGGAGAACGTGCGGGTCATTGCGCCCGCCACCCCTCAGGCTCTCGCGACCGTGACTCCCGACGACGTGGTGGTCGTGCGCGGCGCCGCGCTGACGTTCATCGACATCACCCGCGTCATCTCGGCGAAGGCGATCTACCCCGTGACGCGCTCGGGCAGGTTCATGGAGGCCAAGCATGAGCCCACGACGCTTATCGACGACCTCGTCGACCGCGCCCAGGACGCAATCCGTACCGCAACAAACACGCAGGACATCGTGGACGCACTGGCCGAATGCGCGGCAGGGATTCTTGAGCGCGAGACCGGTGACGCAGACCGGAATGCCATCGAGCAGGTTCTCGCCGGGACCGACAAAGGCGATCCGGTGGAGGATTTTCGGCGTTCCGTCACCGAGCCGGTCACGCCCGCGCACGCGGTGGGCATCGCCTTCCGCAAGGCCTATCCGGCCGTGATTGAGCGTGCATCCTTCGGCGGGCGGGGGAGCCTCGACAGCTTTGGCGACCTCACCCGCCGCCTCGAGCGCGTCGCGTTCGGGCCGTTTGCCGGCCCTGCTGCTGACCTGCTGGATCTGATCGAAAAGGGTGTCGTGCGGACCGACATTCTCGACCGTGGGGGCGATAACGCTGATCTGGCAGCCGCCGCGCGTGAGGTCAAAGCGACAGTCGTGATCGACGGGGTCATCGCGCCGCCCGGAGTCGTTCCGGGCACTCTGGTGGCCGACCTGGTGGACCGCGGCATCGGCACAATCGACCCTGAAACGAATGGTCTGGTCATTGACCGAGACGCCACGATCACCGGTCAGCGCCACATTGCGGCGGCGGGACGGATGACTGAAGGGTGGGTCTTGGGCCTGGACACCCTGAACCGGACGCAACATGACGAGATCCCGCGGTGGGCACGCCGCGTTGTCACTGAGGCGATGGAGAATCCCGAGCGCGTGCACGGTGTCCCGCCGATGACGGCCCGGATCGAGCCCTGGGCTGAGGAACTCACCAACAGCTACAACGACTGCCGGAACCTGCTCGAGGAATTCTCAAGCCCGGTCAATGTGCTCAATCCGGAACCGATGCTGGCGAACGTCGACGAGCTCGTCAGCGCGGGCGCCTCCACGGGAGTCGAGGTGAAGATCTTCTTCGCCCGCAAAGCCAACAAGGGACTCGTGTTTGTGGACACGATGCGCGACGCCGGGCATGGTGTTGATGTGGCCAGTGAGAACGAGCTGCGCCAAGTCCTGGATCGGGGCGTGCCGGGGGAGCGGATCATTCTCTCCGCGGCGATCAAGTCGGACGCGTTGCTCGAGCTCGCCATCGCTAACGGCGTGGTCATCTCCGCCGACAACGTGACCGAGTTGGAGCGCATCATCGCCATTGCCGGTGACCGCACCGCCTTGGTGGCTCCGCGTCTCGCGCCGGATCCGACAACCATGCCGCCGACTCGCTTCGGTGAGCGATCTGAGGTTTGGGCGCAGCGGTTGAGCGAGCCAGCTGGCTCCGTGACGGTTGCAGGGGTGCACGTTCACCTCCACGGTTACGCTGCTGCGGACCGGTCTGCAGCGCTGCGGGAGTGCGTGGGGCTCGTCGATAAGCTGCGGGCGAGCGGGCACGACCCGCAGTTCATTGATGTGGGCGGCGGTGTGCCGATGAGCTACCTCGATGATGAGGAGCAGTGGAACCACGCCCAGGACTCGCTACGCGCGATGCGCGAGGGCTACGCGGAGCCGTTCACGTGGAAGGGCGACCCGCTGCACAACACCTACCCTTACTGGCAACGGCCCGTGCGTGGCGCATGGCTGCGCGACGTGCTGGCCGATGGTGTCGCGCAAGAGCTCACCAAACGCGGCTTACGGTTGCATTTGGAGCCAGGCCGCTCGCTTCTCGACGGCTGCGGCCTCATCCTCGCCACCGTCGAATTCACCAAGCACCGCAGCGATGGGCTGCCGCTCGTCGGCCTGGCGATGAACCGGACGCAATGCCGGACCACATCGGATGACTACCTGGTCGATCCGATTCTGGTGACGGACGCCCCCGGTTCCACCGACGAGGAGGTCGAGGCGTTCCTGGTGGGCGCCTACTGCATCGAAGACGAGGTGATCCTGCGGCGACGGATCCGTTTCCCCCGTGGGGTACGGCCGGGCGATATCGTCGCGATCCCGAACACTGCCGGCTACTTCATGCACATTCTGGAAAGCGCTTCCCACCAGATCCCGCTGGCGAAGAACGTGGTCTGGCCGGTCGGCGCGCTTGACTCTATCGACGCAGGTTAGATTGCGGCCATCAAGGCGTCGGCTGCCCTGAGCAGTTCGGTTCCCCACATCTGCGCAGGGGAGGGCTTGAGGCGCTCGACCGGGCCGGAGATGGACAGCACGGCAAGAAGCGCACCGTTGGCGTTGTGAATGGGAGTGGATACGCTGGCCAGCTCGACCTCACGTTCGCCGACGGATTCGGCCAGACGGGTGGTGAGGATCCGGTCGAGCTCCGCAGGGTTGAACGGGGTGTCGATGTGCTCATAGGCGGCAAACACCTTCGCAGCAGAGCCACGGTCGAGGGGCAGCTTCGAGCCCACGGGAACAGTGTTGTTGAGTCCGCTCGGCGGCTCGATCGCTGCCACACACGTGCGGGTTGCTCCAGTGAGCTCGTAGAGCTGGACGGACTCGTGCGTGGTGCGCACTAGCTCGCCCATGATGGGCTTAGCAGCGTCAATCACCTGTGACGGTCCAGCCGCGGCATAGCGTGCGAGCGCGGGGCCGATCGCCCATGCGCCGGCTTCCGTGCGGACGAGGATGTGGTGAATCTCCAACGCCGTGGCAAGGCGGTGGGTCGTCGCACGGGGGAGTTCCGTCGCGGCGCTCAGCTGGGCGAGGGTCTTCTCGCCGGCGGCGATGGCGTCGATGATGGCGATGGAACGGTCAAGGACCTTGATGCCGGAAGGTTCTGCAGTGTTTCCCACGGTGCGGATGATAGCAATCCACTATGTGGACAGTGGTATCGACCGTGGTAGGGGTGTGTTCGTTCAGGGCGCAGGGTGAACGAGGGTGGCAAAACGGTTTTGCCTAGGATTGCGTGAAACGGTCTGGCCTCCGCTAGACTGTCCGATTGAATGGACTCGATTGTCCCGCCTATTGGGAACATGCTTTAAGGAGAGTGTTTGAGGTGGCCGTTAATGCGGACAAGCCATTGACTTTGGCGGAAAAGGTTTGGCGCGATCACGTGATCACCAAAGGTGAGAACGGAGGCCCGGATCTGATTTACATCGACTTCCAACTTCTCCACGAGGTCACCTCACCGCAGGCGTTCGACGGCCTGCGCATGAACGGACGCACGATCCGCAACCCCCAGCAACACCTAGCTACTGAGGACCACAACGTGCCCACCGTGGGCATTAAGTCCGGCAATCTGCTGGAGATCGAGGAGCTGACCTCCCGCACCCAGGTGTCCACCCTGCGCAAGAACTGCGAAGAGTTCGGTGTCCGTCTGCACTCTATGGGCGACGTCAAGCAGGGCATTGTCCACACCGTTGGCCCGCAGCTGGGCATCACTCAGCCGGGCATGACGATCGTGTGCGGCGACTCCCACACCTCGACCCACGGTGCGTTCGGATCGATCGGCATGGGCATTGGCACTTCCGAGGTTGAGCACGTCATGGCGACCCAGACGCTGCCGCTCAAGCCGTTCAAGACTATGGCTATCGAGGTTTCCGGAGAATTGCAGCCCGGAGTCACGGCTAAGGACTTGATTTTGGCGATCATCGCGAAGATCGGCACCAACGGCGGAGCCGGCCACATCATTGAGTACCGCGGAGAGGCCATCGAGAAGCTGTCGATGGAAGCACGCATGACCATCTGCAACATGTCCATCGAGGGCGGGGCACGCGCCGGCATGGTGGCCCCCGACGAGAAGACCTTCGAGTACGTCAAAGGCCGTGAATACGCACCGCAAGGCAAGGACTGGGACGACGCCGTCGCTTACTGGAAGACCCTGCCGACCGATGAGGGTGCCGAGTTCGACACTGTCGTCGAAATCGATGGTTCTGCGCTCACCTCGTTTGTCACCTGGGGCACCAACCCTGGTCAGGGTCTGCCGCTGGCTGAGTCTGTGCCGGACCCGGAGTCCTTCGGTGATGACACGCTCAAGGCGGCCGCCGAGAAGGCGCTGAAGTACATGGATCTTGAGCCGGGCACCCCGCTGCGCGACATCAAGATCGACACTGTCTTCCTTGGTTCGTGCACCAATGCGCGCATCGAAGACCTGCGTGCAGCTGCGGAGGTCATCAAGGGCAAGAAGATTCACGAGAACACCCGCATGATGGTCGTTCCCTCTTCCGCAATGGTGAAGCAGCAGGCGGAGGAAGAAGGACTGGACCAGATCTTCCGCGACTTCGGAGCGGACTGGCGTACCGCCGGCTGCTCGATGTGCTTGGGCATGAACCCGGATCAGTTGCAGCCGGGGGAGCGGTCAGCGTCGACAAGCAACCGCAACTTCGAGGGCCGTCAGGGCCCCGGCGGCCGCACCCACCTAGTGTCGCCGCTTGTCGCAGCGGCAACCGCAATCACTGGCCACCTTGCCTCCCCGGCGGACCTCTAAGGAGCAATCATGGAAAAGTTCACCACCCACACCGGCGTTGGCGTTCCGCTGACCCGCTCCAACGTGGACACCGACCAGATCATCCCCGCTGTGTACTTGAAGCGTGTCTCGCGCACCGGGTTTGAGGACGGTCTGTTCTCCAACTGGCGTAACAACGAAGCAGACTTTGTGCTGAACCAGGATGCGTTCAAGAACGGCTCCGTGCTCTTCGCCGGCCCCGACTTCGGCACCGGCTCCTCTCGCGAGCACGCCGTGTGGGCGCTCATGGACTATGGCTTCAAGGCCGTGTTCAGCCCGCGCTTCGCCGACATCTTCCGTGGTAACACCTCCAAAGCAGGCCTGCTCGCCGGCCAAATGACTGAATCCGACATCGAGCTGATCTGGAAGCAGCTCGAGCAAAACCCCGGTATGGTGGTCACGGTGTCGCTCGAGGACCGGACCGTGACGGTGGGGGAGAACACCTTCACCTTCGAGATCGACGACTACATCCGCTGGCGCCTCATGGAAGGCCTCGACGACATCGGCCTGACCCTGCGTGATGAGGGCGCAATCGAGGACTTCGAAGCGAAGCGGCCCGCGTACAAGCCAGCTATCGACGTCTAGAAAGGCCGGAGAATGAACGAAACGCGAAACGCGAGAATGCTCTCGCTTGATGTGATCCGCGGAATCGCACTGTGCGGGATCGCCTTCGTGAACTTTCAACAGCAATGGCTCCTCTATCCAGGGCCTGAAGGGGAAAAGGAGGCGTACCGGGCGCTAGATCTCCTTGCTCACCAACGCTTCTTCACAGCGTTCACATTTCTCTTCGGGATTGGATTCGCCCTGATCGTCGATGGGGCTCGCCGACGCGGGATGATGGCGCAGTCCGTCATGTGGCGGCGGCTGCTGCCTCTTTTTCTGCTCGGAATCGTGCACCAAATCCTCCACCCCGGGGAGGCGCTGCTGTACTACTCAGCCTTCGGCTTCGTATTCCTGTACCCGCTCACTTTCGTCACCGACCTGAAACTTCGACGGACATTAGCCACCGTCGGAGGCATCGTGCTGACTTTGCTCGGAGCGCCGTTCGGAGGAATCGTTCTCATTCCCGGCTTGCTCTTGCTCGGATTCGCATTCGCTATGTGGGGGCTACCGCAGGCTCTGGACGAGAACCCTAAACCGGCGGCGATGGCACTGCTGGTTCTGGTTCCGCTGACGCTGGGAATGAGCTACCTCCAGTACCGGAGTCTTGGAACGGTCGCATATAGCCACGTTGCTGCAGTGACTGGCCTGATCTACACAGCCATGTGGATGGCACTGGTGTATGTCCTGCTGCGCACGCCCCTGCGGTCCGCGCTCGGAGCGATGTTCGCGTCGCTGGGCCGAACGGCTCTGACGAACTACATTCTGGCGACGTTGGTGATCATCGGAAGCGGCCTGCTGTTGGGATATCCACGCGAAGATGCGGGAGCGACGAACGAAGACTTCTACACAGCTTTCGCGGTCGCCGCAGTGATGCTCGTCATCCAAGCTGTGCTCAGCTGGCTGTGGCTGCGCCGCTTCGGCCAGGGGCCGTTGGAGAAAGGCTGGCGCTACCTCACCTGGGAAGCGTTTGGCGGGCCGAAGAAACTGCAGCAAGCCGAGGCAGCGCACCCAGACGCTTAATTTCTACCGCACCGGCAGGGCAGTGGGCATGTAGTCAGCGCCAGTCAGC
Source organism: Corynebacterium genitalium ATCC 33030 (assembly GCF_000143825.1). Classification (NCBI taxonomy): domain Bacteria; kingdom Bacillati; phylum Actinomycetota; class Actinomycetes; order Mycobacteriales; family Corynebacteriaceae; genus Corynebacterium; species Corynebacterium genitalium. The sequence continues at coordinate 1,857,519 of NZ_CM000961.1, read as the reverse complement.
TCGCCGCTGTTGAAGGACAAGACCCACACGCAGCCCTTCTTGCAGTTGATCTCACCGTCGATCGGCAGGCGGCCGTTCTCTGAGAGCCACTGGATCATGTTGGGCATCACGTCGCCCTGGGCTACGACGACGCTCGTGCCACCTTGATCGATGACAGCTTGGAAAGCCTGCTTGGCACCGGACGGGTCTGACTGCCACGCGTTGTCACCGAAACGCAGGTCGACGTCGACAGGCATGTTCAACTCGTCGGCAAGCGGCGCGATGGTTTGCTGGCAGCGGTCCGGAAGAGCGCTATAGATGCGCTCCGGGTGGAAGGCCGCGAGCATCGGGACGAGCATCTCCGACTGACGGCGGCCCTTCTTGTCCAATGGGCGCTTGTTGTCGTCGCCTGACCACTTCTCGCGGTCGTGCGCCTTCGCGTGGCGCACATAAAGGATGCGGCACGTCGCCGGGAGGCGGAAGCGCTTCTCCGCTTTCGTCAGAACCTGGCGGTCGAGGTCGTAGGACATGATTTCTTTGGCATCGTCGAAGGTGAGCCAGCGGATCTCGTCGACCTCGTCGTTCGGCTCGAACTCGCCGCCGAGCACCTGAGCGATCCAGTAGTAGACCACCTTCGTGCTGTCCATGACGGGGTACACCGTCTTACCCAGCAGCTTGCCCAGGCGGATGTCGTAGCCGGTTTCCTCCTTGATCTCGCGGACCGCAGTGACCACGAGAGACTCGCCCGGGTCCACCTTGCCCTTGGCCAAGGACCAGTCGTCATAGCGTGGGCGGTGAATGCACGCGACTTCAATCGAGTCGATGTCGTTGACGTCGCCGCGCCACAGCACGGCGCCCGCAGCCAGAGTAGTCTTCTTGAATTCCTCATCCGGTCGCCGTGGAATCTCCTGGTGGCGGCCGGTGAGGAACATCTCGCCCTGGATGTCCTTGTCGTCTTCGTGCATCTTCGACTTCTTGCCCATGGCATTCATCATATGCGCCCAACCGAGCCTGGCTCCTCTACACTGGCACGGAACGTAAGAGAGAAGGAGCGCACATGGTCAAGGTGGCTGTTCTCGGCGCCGGGTCGTGGGGGACCGCACTAGCGAAGGTCTTTGCGGACGCCGGAAACTCTGTGAGCCTGTGGGCGCGCCGCACCCAGTTGGCGCAGACAATGGCGTCCACACGCGAGAATCCCGATTACCTCGAGGGCATTGAACTGCCAGAGGCGATTGAAACGACCGATGACGCCGAAGCCGCAATCGAGTCTGCACAGATCGTGGTGCCCGCTGTGCCGAGCCAGACGATGCGCGACAACCTGGCCACGTGGGCGCCGCACATCAGCTCGGACGCCACAGTGCTGTCTATCTCTAAGGGCATTGAGACGGGCACGTATAAGCGCATGTCCGAGGTGGTGGCAGAGGTCACCGGCATTAACGACGACCGCGTGGCCGTTTTGTCGGGCCCGAACCTGGCCCGCGAGGTCGCTGAGGAGCAGCCAGCGGCTACAGTCATCGCCTGCTCAGACCTCAACCGCGCGAAGCTGGTCCAGGCCGCCTGCGCAACCACTTATATGCGCCCGTACACCAACACCGATGTCGTTGGCTGTGAGATTGGCGGGGCCTGCAAGAACGTCATCGCGCTAGCGTGCGGCATGGCTGCGGGCAAAGATCTGGGGGAGAACACCCGCGCCACCTTGATCACCCGTGGCCTGGCGGAAATCACCCGTCTGGGCATGGCTCTCGGTGCAGACCAGCGCACCTTTGCCGGCCTCGCCGGCTTAGGCGACCTTGTGGCCACCTGCGGCTCGCCGCTGTCACGCAACCGCACGTTCGGTGAACGTCTCGGCCGCGGAATGTCGCTGGCCGATGCCCGCGAGGCGACGCACGGCCAGGTCGCAGAAGGCGTGATCAGCTCCAAGAGCATCTACGAGCTGGCGCTGGCCAATGGAGTGGACATGCCGCTCACGGAGGCAGTGCACTCCGTGTGCCACGGCGACCTCAAGGTCGATGAGATGGTTGTCGCACTGATGGGTCGCTCGAAAAAGTCGGAGTAGGTGCCTTGTAGTGTGGTCTGCATGATCACACTTGCCGTCATTTACGGTGGAATGTCCTCCGAGCACTCCATTTCTTGCATTTCTGCTGGCGCCATCATGGCGGAGTTGCCCAAGGACAAGTACAAAATTTTCCCGGTAGGCATCACTCAAGATGGCGTGTGGGTGGAAGGCACGACGGACCCGGTCGGGGATTCTCAGCTGCCGTCGGTCGCGGGCGAGCGCGAGGTCGCGCTGTCGGTCAATCCTTCCCGCCGCGGTGAGTTTTACGATGCTCGCACGGGCGAGGTGCTGGCCACCATCGACGCTGTCTTCCCGGTTCTGCACGGCACCTACGGCGAAGATGGCACGATTCAGGGTCTGCTCGACCTTGCTGGCGTGCCGTATGTCGGTCCGGGTGTGCTGTCGTCCGCCTGCTCGATGGACAAGCAGTTCACGAAGATTGTCGCGCGTTCGGCAGATGTGCCTGTCACCCGCGAGGTCGTGCTTGTCGACGACGAGCACCTCGACGACAGCGACCGCGACTACCTCGGCCTTCCCGTGTTTGTGAAGCCGGCCCGCGGTGGATCCTCCATCGGCATCAACAAGGTCGACAGCTGGGATCAGCTCGATGACGCCGTGCGTTTTGCCCGCCTGTATGACTCCAAGGTCATCATTGAGGCGGAGCTGGTTGGCGACGAGGTGGAAGTCGGCGTGATCGAGCGCCCCAACGGCGATCTCATCGCCTCGCCTCCCGCAAAGCTCAACGGCACCTCCGAATCGGAGGAGGGCTTCTACGGGTTTGAGACCAAGTATCTCGACGACGTTGTCACCGCGACGATCCCGGCGGGCTACGACGACGTGATGAACGCCAAGCTCGAAGAGCTGGCCATCCGCACCTTCCGCGCTCTGGACTGCCGTGGTTTGGCGCGCGTGGACTTCTTTGTCACATCGGAGGGCCCGATGCTCAACGAAGTCAACACCATGCCCGGCTTCACCTCGATCTCGATGTTCCCGCAGGTCTTCCAAGCTGCGGGCATGAGCTACGGGGAGCTGCTCGAAACACTCATTGCTACTGCGCTGGAACGTTCTCCTCAATAAGGTTGGTTAGCTTCGTCAGCGCTTCTTCGCCGACACCCATGGGCAGCGACACTGCGATATCGGTGCGCCGGCCCAGCGCGTAGAGCAGCGTCGCAGTTCCGTCAGGGTTCTCCTCCTGGAACCACGGGGTGTCGTTGATCTGGGTCAGCTGGGCTCCAGGTTCATAGCTCGCCGGTGCCGCGACACCGCAGCGGATGACAATGGGTTCCACGCTAGTCCCACCCCATGCGGCTGCAGATGCGTCGTCAAGCGAAGCGACGTTGCTCAGATCCAACCGTGCGTAGCCCGGGACGAGCTCGTCGGGGAGTGCTCCCAATAGCGTCTCGCACTCGGCTACAGCGCCCTCTGCGGGTTCAAGCCCGGCCAGCGGCGCGGGTGCAGGTTCGCTCGCCTCTTCCGGTAGAGCAGACAGGTCGAGCTTATCGACGGGACTCTCACCCTCCCGCACAGCCTGATGGTCCGCCGTCACCGCCACGACCGGCGAGCGGTCCACTGTGAACCATGTGGACAAGTCCGCCCCCGCCGTAGGGTCGCTGATTTCTATCCACCGTGCTCCGGCCGCTTCAAACGTGGGGGTGAGCTCGGTGTAGTGGAGAGGGGCTTCGACACCGCAGCGCAGCGTGACGCGTTCGTCGGAGGTAGACTGCCACACGGCAGCACCGGCAGGAGCCGGGTCGAGCAGCTCGGCGCGGCGGTGACCGGCAAGCTCGTCGGGCAGAGACTCGACCAACTGGGCGCATTCGGCGGAGTCCGCCATAGGAGACGGCAACTCCGACAGCGAGACCGGCTGGTTGTTAAGCTTTTGCATAACCACCTTGGACCCGACGAGCACTCCGACGACAAGCGCTAGCGCCAAGCCCAGACTGACGTAGATCAGTGTCTTGTTCATCGGCGGCGCGGCGGTAGTCTGTTCGGCTGAGCTCGTCATAACGGCCCAGTCTATAAGGCCCAGAACCGAGAAAGGCCCCACGCACCTATGATTCACACCGGTTTTCCCGTCAGTGGCCCCACGCTCGGGGAGGTCGGGGAACACGCGGTAATCCAGTCGATCATCGATGCCAGTCCGTCGCCGGTTAACGGGGATGACGCAGCTGTTCTGTCGCCGGCGTCGCCGAACTCGCGCGTGGTGGCTACGACGGACATGCTCGTGGAAGGGCGTCATTTCCGGGCGGATGTGACAACCCCGTGGCATCTGGGCCGCAAGGCAGTCGTGCAGAACTTCGCCGATATTGAAGCAATGGGTGCGCGCCCGATCGCTGTGTTGCTCTCCCTGTCTGCTCCGCCCGCAATGGCGGCGTCCGTGGTCGGGGAGATCGCCCGTGGGATCGCCCACGAGATTGACAAGTACGCCGCCGAGCTCGTCGGCGGCGACGTCACAGCGGGGGAGAGCCTTGTTCTCTCGGTCACCGCTATCGGATCCCTCGGCGGCAACCGGCCGCCGCTGACCCTATCCGGTGCGCGCCCGGGCCAGAACCTTGTTGCCCACGGTGCGATCGGTTACTCCGCGGCTGGCTTGGACCTGCTGGAATCGGGCATGGAGATCCCCGAAAAGTTGGAACCGCTCGTGCTGGCCTACCAGGCTCCCGTTATCTCGCCGAGCGCTGGCGTGGTCGCGCGGTCCGCCGGAGCGAGTGCGATGACCGACAACTCCGACGGTCTACTGCACGACCTCACTGCGATCGCTGAGAACTCCGGTGTGCGGTTCGATCTGGATCCCGCCACGATCGCCCCCGACGATTTGCTGCTTCATGCCGCTGAGCTCCTTGGCGCTGACCCGTGGAAGTGGGTGTATGAGGGCGGGGAAGACCACACTTTGCTTGGCACGTTGCATGGGAATGCGCCTGTCGGGTTTCGCAGCATCGGCAAGGTGTGTCGCCCCAACGATGCAGCGTGCGTCACCGTCGATGGTGCTGCACCCAATTACTCCGGAGGATGGGAGAGTTTCGCATGAGTTTGCCTGTGCATGAGAGTTGGAAGGAACCACTGAAGCCCGTCGAAAAGCGCATTCATGAAATGGGTGACTTCCTGCGCGCGAACCAGCCGTACCTGCCAGCCGGCAACGACGTCCTGCGCGCGTTTCAGGACCCGTTCGACGATGTGCGTGTGCTCATCGTCGGCCAAGATCCGTACCCGACACCAGGGCACCCCATGGGCCTGAGCTTTTCGACGCAACCAGGTGTGCGCCCACCCCGCTCCCTGGTGAATATCTACACTGAGCTGGAAAGCGACCTGGGCATCCCGCCCCGGAAGGACGGCGACCTGTCCAACTGGGCGAGCCAGGGAATCTTGCTGCTCAACAGGGTGCTCACCGTGGCGCCCGGAAAATCTGGCTCGCACCGCGGCAAGGGCTGGGAAGAGGTCACAGAGCAAGCGATGCGCGCCCTCGCCGAGCGTGACACACCGCTCGTGGCCATCCTGTGGGGACGCGACGCCCGCACCGCCAAAGAGTTCCTAGGTGACACTCCATGCATCGAGTCGACGCACCCCTCACCGTTTTCCGCGCGCAACGGATTCTTCGGCTCCCGGCCGTTCTCGCGGGCCAATGAGGCGCTGCAGGCCCAAGGGGCCGACGGTGTTGACTGGGCACTGTAGAGTAAGTGCCCATGACCACCCTCTCCGGCGTTTCTGTGCTTGACGGTGCCCGCCTTCTGGTGTGGGCACGTAGCGGCGCTGAAGCGTTGGAGGAGCACCGCGAGGACATCAACAGCCTGAATGTCTTCCCCGTGCCGGATTCAGACACTGGCTCCAACATGGCGTACACAATGGCCGCAGCCGTGCGCGAAGCCGAGAATGTGGATCCGTCCGCCGGCGCGGACGCGGTCGCTGAGGCGCTGGCGTTCGGCAGCATTAAGGGTGCCCGCGGTAATTCTGGGATCGTCCTGTCGCAGGTATTGCGCGGTGTCGCGCAGGCGGCACTCGATGGGGAGTTGGACGGCAGCAGCGTCGCAGACGCGCTGACCAACGCTGTCACGTTCGTGGAGCGGGCTATCAATTCGCCCGTCGAAGGCACGATCATCACAGTCTTGCGCGAAGCGGCTAATGCGGCACGAGCGGCCGCGGGGACCGGTGAGCTTGCTGACGTCACTGCAGCAGCCCTTGGTGCCGCCGAAGAAGCGCTTGAACGCACTCCGTCACAGCTCGCTGAACTCCGCGAAGCGGGGGTTGTGGATGCCGGCGGTACTGGGCTGGTGCTGTTGCTTCAGGTGCTGCACGACAGCGTCAGCGGCGAAAGCGGCGATGACCGTCCCGTAGGTTCTGCAGCTGGTTCGGACCATGAACACGGGGACGGCCACGGCGCCCCCGGTTGGCTCGAAGTTCTGTTCATGTTCTCTGGCCCACTCGACGACCTTGAGCCGGTGCTCTCCGGCATGGGGCGCAGCCTTGTCGTGGCGCGTGTGACGGACACGCGGGGCAAGGTGCACATTCATACCCCGGAAGCGGGGCCGGTCATCGAGAAGGCCTTCGCCATGGGGGAGGTGACCGAGTTGCGGCTCGAGGTGTTGCCGGATGCGTCCCCGTTGCATGAAGCGCGCCGTGTCGGCCGCCTCATCGTTGCGGTGACTCCTGCCGGTTCGTTGATGGATCTGTACACCCAAGCCGGTGCCGTCGCTGTCGTACCCGGCCCAGGTGTGGTTGAGGATCTCCGCCGCGAGATTGTCGCCTCGGGCGCGCACGAGGTCCTTGTGCTGCCCAATGGCCAGCTCGACTCCGAAACGCTCGACGCTGTCGAAGCAGTTAGCGAGACGGATGACATGGAGATCGTTTTGCTCCCGACAGTTCGCCTGGTCAACGGTATCGCTGCACTCGCTGTCCATGACCCGCGTTTGCCTCTCGACCAGGCGGCTGCTTTGATGCAGGAAGCCGCGCAGGAGATGGATGTCGCTGATATCCAGGCCACCGACGACGGGATCTATGTCCTCGGTGCGGACGGAGCTATTGCCCAGGCAGACGACCTCGCTTCGGCCATTGAGCAGGCGTGCACCGCTTTGCTTGCCGACGGCGGTGAGCTCATCACCCTCCTTCTCGCCCCGGACGACGCCACCGCGGTAGACAGCGATGCCCTCGAAGAGAAACTCGGGGCGGAGGTACTAGTCTACCCGGCAGATGGCCTCGGAACGCGCGGCCACATCGGAGTGGAGTAGCCCCGTGCTCGGCCTGACGTACTCCACGCCGCTCAACCTGGTCATTCCCACCCGCCCCGCGCGAGCCATCGCGACCAACTTCGGGATCGAGACAGCAGAAGGGCTGTTGGAGCACTACCCGCGCAAGTACCTCCACTACGGTTACGGCGACGCGCTCGAAGGGGCGCTGCCAGGTGACACGATCTCTTTCATCGGCGTGATTCAGTCCACGCGCATGATTCACGGCAAGCGGACAATCTTCAAAGCGCAGGTCTCCGACGGGCGCAACACGATTGACATGTCGTTCTTCAACGCCCGCTACGCTCCGCGGGTGCTCGCGGAAGGCACCCTCGGCATGTTCACCGGGAAGCTGTCCTACTTCAACGGCATGCCGCAGCTGCAGCACCCGGACTTCATTCTGCTCAACCAGCCCAGTTTCTCAGGCGAGAAGTCAAGCGGTGCTACGCACAGTTCCGGGTCGATGAAGCAGCTTGCCGCCTTCGGGGACCCCGATGAGATGTTGGCTGGCCGTGAGTGGTTGCCGGTCTACGCGGCAAAGAAGAACGTCTCCACATGGACCATTATGGGTGCGGTCGCCACTGTTCTCGAACACATCGGGGAGGTGGAAGAGCCGCTCGGCTTCACTCCCGAGGGCTTCATTTCTCTTCAGGACGCTCTGTGGCAGATCCACTTGCCCGGCCCCCACGGCCCCGACGCCGCCCGGAACCGGCTGAAATACAACGAGGCGCTGCGGGTGGCTCTCATCATGGCGGTGCGCCGCGAGGATACGGCGCATCGGACGGCGCCGGCGCTTCCGCGCGTCGATAAGCGCAACCAAGCGCAACTCTTGAGCGCTTTGCCGTTCTCGCTGACCGACGGGCAGCTCGGTGTGCTCGACGAGATCACCTCAGACCTACAGCGCACGATCCCGATGACCCGCCTGCTGCAGGGCGAGGTCGGTTCCGGAAAAACGATCGTGGCGTTGGCTGCGATGCTCCAAGCGGTGGACAACGGCATGCAGTGTGCGCTGCTCGCCCCAACGGAAGTACTCACCCTGCAGCACGAAAAGTCCCTGCGTAAGACCTTGATGCGCACCGGTGTCCATGCCCGCGTGGTGGCGCTGACGGGGTCGATGCCGACTGTGCAGAAACAGGAGGCGCTGTTGGCGATCATGACGGGGGAGGCCGACATCGTCGTGGGCACGCACGCGATCATTCAGGAGAGCGTGGAGTTCTTCAACCTCGGTTTCGTCGTCGTGGATGAGCAGCACCGCTTCGGTGTGGAGCAGCGCGACATGCTGCGCGACAAGGCAGGGGATATCACCCCGCACTTGCTGGTGATGACGGCGACACCGATTCCGCGCACCATCGCCATCACCGTCTTCGGCGACTTGGAAGTGTCCACTCTGCGAGAGCTTCCCGGTGGCCGCAAACCCATCCAGTCGGCGATCGTGCCGGAGTTCAAGGAGACGTGGGTGGCGCGTGCCTGGGTGAAGATTCGCGAGGAGGTCGCCGCCGGCCACCAGGCCTATATTGTGTGCCCCCGCATTGAGGGGCCCGGCGGGGTGCTCGAGATGGCGGAACGCCTGCAAGCCGTGGAGTTGCAGGGCCTGCGAATCGAGATTCTGCACGGGCGAATGAAAGGCGAGGACAAGGACCGGATCATGTCCGAGTTCAGCGCCGGAGAGATCGATGTGCTCATCTCCACGACGGTCATCGAGGTCGGTGTCGACGTACCGAATGCAACGGTGATGATGGTGCGCGAATCCGAGCACTTCGGCGTCTCCCAGCTCCACCAGTTGCGCGGACGCGTGGGTCGTGGTGGGCACCAGTCGCTGTGCTTGTTCCATACCTTCGCCGAGCCCGACACACCCCAGCTCGAGCGTGTCTCGCGCATTGCCGAGGTTTCCGACGGGTTCGAACTCGCCGAGCTCGACCTGGAGATCCGCCAAGAGGGCGACGTGCTGGGCACCTCCCAGTCCGGCAAGGAGCGACAGCTCAAGCTGCTCAACCTGGTCGAAGACTATGAGATCATCCAGCGCGCCTACGACGACGCCGCCGAGATTGTCGCCCGCGACATTGAGCTGGCCCGCTCCGTCACCGAAGAGATGATCCTCGAAGAATTCGAGTATCTGGATAAAAGTTAAAGTGGTCGCATGAGCCGAATCATTTCGGGCGAAGCCCGCGGACGCAAGATCAAGGTGCCGCCGGAAGGCACCCGCCCCACCTCCGACAGAGCGAAAGAGGGGTTGTTCTCGTCGCTGCAGGTGCGGTTCGGCTTCGTCGGCAAGCGTGTGCTCGACCTGTTTTCCGGCTCGGGCGCGCTGGGGCTCGAGGCCGCATCGCGTGGCGCCGACGAGGTCGTGCTTGTCGAGTCCGACCCGAAAGCCGTTGAGATAATCAAGCACAACGCCCAGGCCGTCGGCCATCCGAACGTGCACATTGAGCCCGTCAAGGCCTCCGCCTATGTGCCGCGTGCCCCGCGCGCGTACTTCGACATGGTGCTCGCCGACCCGCCCTACGACCTGCCTGACGAGGACGTTGCCGCCATGCTCGAAGCGCTCAAGCCCGCGCTTATCGACGGCGCAGCTGTCGTCATCGAACGCCACCGCGATAGCGCAGAAACCGCATGGCCGGAGGGCTACACACCTACTGGTCAAAAGTTGAAGAAGCGCCTGTATGGTATCGCTCGTATGGACATGGCTGTCTACGGCAGTGCCGACAAGAACGAGGAAGAACAATGACGAAGGCAGTATGCCCAGGATCCTTCGACCCTGTGACCAACGGTCACCTGGACATCTTCACCCGCGCCGCGCGTAGCTTCGATGAAGTCACCGTCCTGGTGACCGGCAACCCGAACAAGCAGTCCGGCCTGTTCAGCATTGACGAGCGCATGGACCTCATCCGCGAAGTCACCAGCCACATTCCCAACATCACCGTGGACACGTGGGGCGGGCTGCTGGTGGACTACACCACTGCGCACAACATCGGCGCGCTGGTCAAGGGTCTGCGCTCCTCCCTCGACTACGACTATGAGCTACCCATGGCGCAGATGAACCGGCGGCTCTCCGGCGTGGACACATTCTTCCTGATGACCGACGAGAAGTACGGCTACATCTCCTCGTCACTGTGCAAGGAAGTGGCCAAGTACGGCGGCGACCTGAAGGGGCTTGTGCCGGACCCGGTTTTCGAGGCGATGAACCAGAAGTTCAGCGGCACTACTTAGGTCCAAGGGCCGCTTGCGGAAAAGTTGACAAACCTGAAGCCGGTCTAGCGCCCCAGATCGCTTCTACCTGCGGAAACGGTTCTAGGCGGAAATCGAGTTTGTCAACTTTTCCGCACGCAGCGATCGGCGAGGATCCGCACTGGGGCGCGGCCCCCGAAGATCCCTAGAAGATCGAGGAGAGGAACTCCTGAGTGCGGGCTTCCTGGGGGGTGTCGAGAACTTGCTCGGGAGTGCCGTACTCAACAATGGCGCCGTCAGACATGAAGGCGACTGTATCGGCGACCTCGCGGGCGAACGCCATCTCGTGGGTGACTACCAGCATGGTCATTCCGGATGCGGCCAGCTCGCGCATCACGCGGAGGACTTCGCCGACGAGTTCGGGGTCGAGGGCGGAGGTGGGTTCGTCGAAAAGCATGAGCTTGGGGTCCATAGCTACCGCGCGCGCGATGGCGACGCGTTGCTGTTGACCTCCGGAAAGCTGGACGGGGTAGGCCTCCGCTTTGTGGGCGAGGCCGACTTGCTCGAGCAGCTCCATGGCCTTCTTTTTGGCAGTTTCCGGCTTCTCGCCCTTGACGTGGATGGGCGCTTCGATGATGTTCTCCAGGGCGGTGCGGTGGCCGAAGAGATTGAAGGACTGGAAGACCATGCCGATGTCGCGGCGCTGGCGGGAGGCATCCTTCTCCGAGAGTTGGTATAAAACACCGTCTTTCTCGCGGTACCCGATGAGATCCCCGTCGACGTAGAGACGGCCGGCGGTGACCTGCTCGAGGTGGTTCACGCAGCGCAGGAACGTCGACTTACCAGACCCCGACGGGCCGATGAGGCAGGTGACCTCGCCTTTTTGCACTTCGAGGTTGATGCCCTTGAGCACGTCGAGCGAGCCGAAAGACTTCCAGACGTCGACGGCCTGAACCATGGGTGTGCTAGTCATGAGCGCTTCCTACCTTTCCTCGATGACGGTGACGTTGTGGGGTGTTTTGCCTTCAGCGTCGGTCAGCGCCGCGAGCTGGCGGGCCGTGAGTTCGCGAGTGACACCACGGTCGAAGTAGCGCTCCAGGTAGTACTGGCCGATCATGAGGATCGAGGTGATCACCAGGTACCAGGTGGCGGCGACAAGCAGCATCGGCACTGGCTCGAAGAGCGCGGCGGCAATGTCTTGGCTGCGGCCGTAAAGCTCGAGCGAGTAGGGGATAGCCACCACCAGCGAGGAGGTCTTCAGCAGGGAGATGAACTCGTTGCCAGTTGGCGGGATGATGATCCGCATTGCCTGCGGCAGGACCGTGCGGCGCATGGTCATGCCCCAGCCCATGCCCAAAGCTTTCGACGCTTCGATCTGCCCTTCCGGAACCGAGTTGATGCCGGAGCGGACGATTTCGGCCATGTAACCAGCTTCGTTGAGGCCCAGGCCAAGCACCGCGAGGGCGAAAGCGGAGGACGTGAGTGCCTCCATGGAGATCTCAGTGAAGCCGAGGTTGACGGTCTGGTAGATCGCTCCGAGAAGTCCCCAGAACACCAGTTGGACATATACCGGGGTACCCCGGAAGACCCACAGGTACAGCCACGCAATGGATTTGAACACTGGGTTCGGCGACATACGCATGACTGCCAGGATCACGCCGAGCACCACACCGATGATCATGGCCAGCACCGTCAGCGCCAGGGTGTGGCCGGCGGCGGTGAGGATGCGGGTGTCAAAAAGGTACGCGAAGTAAGTGCCCCAGCCGTAGGCCTCGCGGCGCGCGGCGTCGAAGATGAAGAGCGCGAAAAGCACCAACAGGATCACCGCGGCGACCCAGCGTCCCGGGTGGCGCAGCGGTTTAGCCTCGATGCGTTGTGGGCGTTCGTTGCGTTGAGCCATTAGTGTCCTCCCACTGGCTGCTCGTTGATCAGGGCCTCATCCAACAGGCCGGTTTCCACATTCCACTGTTCCAAGATGCGCTGGTATTCGCCCGTATCAATAAGGTGTTGCATGGCTGCGGCGAGCGCGTCCGCCAGCGGCGAATCCTTCGGCACCGCGATGCCGTAGGGTGCGGCGTCGAACATCTCGCCCGTAAGCTCGAGCTGGCCGTCCGAGCGTTCCACGGCCCAGGCCGACACAGGTGAGTCCGCGCTAAGCGCGTCAGCGCGCCCGACGAGCGCTGCCAATGCAGCATTGTCCGACGTGTCGTAGGACAGGATCGTGATCGGGTCGCCTTCTTCTTCGCACTTCTCGGCTTTCGGGCGGATGTCGTCCGTCTCTGACACCGTCGTGCGCTGCACGGCAACGGTGAGCCCGCAGGGGTTCTCCGGGTCGACCCCGCTGCCGGGCTGAGTCGCCCACTGGATGCCGGCGTAAAGGAAGTTGACGAACTCGAAGTTCTCGCGCCGTTCCTCCGTGTCAGTGAAGCCAGACATTCCCGCGTCGAGCGTTCCGGCCTGAACGGCGGGCAAGATCATGGAGAAATCCTGCTCCTGAGCTTGGAACTCCAGACCCATAACGCTGGCGAGGGCGTGGCCGAGATCCATCTCCAGACCAATCATCCGGCCTTGCGAGTTCTTGAACTCAAAAGGAGCGAACGGGGGGTTGGTACCGATTGTCAGGGTGCCGGATGCCTGTATATCTTCAGGCACCATCGCGGCGATCCCGGGAACCTCATCCGGCGTGATCTGCTCCCAACCGTCAGGGTGTCCGCCCTCGACGTTGGTGACGCAACCAGCGAGCATGCTTATCGACGCAATGCTGGCCGCGCAGGCTGCCACCTTGAAAGGTTTGAACATAGAAGAAGCATACAATGCCTTCGAGTGAAGAAATTGTATGCCTCGGTCTTGGCTCAGTCCCACTCGGAACGAGCATTGGTGCGGTCTAGCGCGGCATGTTAGCCATGACCAGCTGGATGATCTGGCCGATGATGGTGATGCCCGCTGCGATGATGACGTAGTTGAGGATGGCGCGGGTCAAGCCCTCGGAGCTCGTCGCAGTGTCCATAGAGGACATATCCCCAAAGGGCTCGAGGCCATTTTTGAAGAAGTCCTTGGTGCTGGAGTTTTCCTGCAGAACCGACTTCTCGGGATCTATGCCGCGTTCGATGCCAGTGGTGATTTCCTCGGAGATTTTTCCGATCTTGTCCTGTGCATCTGCCACGGCGGGGAAAGCTCCCAGGGTCAGGGCAGCCGCGGTGGCGACGGAGACGGCTTTAGTAACGATGGATTTGCGCATGCGGGCAGTGTACCCCGCGGGTGCCCCCGACGAAACTGCGCTGAGAGCAAACTGGCCGTTTCCTGTTGGGGTTTCCTTGTATGTGCTTTATTCTTAGTTGGTCTTTACGCGGAAACCGATGCCTCACGGGGCGCGAGGAATAAGAGAATGTTGCTGAAGAAGATTGCGGCGGTCGCTGTCGCGCTCGGGTTTGTAGCGGGCGGTGCTGCGCAGGCGAGTGCTCAGGATATGAGCTCGGTGCTGGAGTCGCCGAATGTGAACACGTGCTCGCGCGAGTTCCTCATTACTATTCCCGGTGGTGCCAACACTGCTTCGTTCCTCCCGGAGAAGGCTCCTGTCGGCCCGAAGGTGACTCCGGTGGCGCAGCGCGTGCACCAGCGCACCGGTGGGACGACGCAGCCGGTGTGGATCACCTACCCGGCCGTGCCGTTCACGCTGATGACGTACACGGATTCCGCGCGTGCCGGATATAACGATGCTTCTGCGACGATGCGTCGATTGTCCCGCATGTGCCCGGATGCGACCTTTAGCATTACCGGCTTCTCTGAAGGCGCTGGCATCGGTGCGCAGTTGATCAACGACATCGCCCACGACCGCGGGCCGATCCAGAAGGAGAAGTTTCGCTCAGCTGCGCTGATCTCCAACCCCCACCTGGCTGACAACGGTGGCCACTTCCGCGCTGGTGCCACGGCCGCCGATAAGGGCGCGTTGGAGACACTGGAGGGTGGTTACGGTGAGCTGGGCCCGCGCGTGCTGGATATCTGCCGCCCCGATGACCCGATCTGTTCGCTTCCCGACGAGTGGCGCCGCCACGTCGACCCCATGCTGCGCGTGGCCACTTTGAGGGGGCAGATGCCGATCACTGAGTTGGCGGCGATCGTCGCAATGCGCTCTCCCACGACGTTGCCGCTGTTGTTGAGCGTTTACAACCACGGCCAGTACGGCGAGGTCTCTTACGGTGAGGCCGTGAACTGGATTACCGCCGCCCGTTAGTCAGTTCTTGACGTCGACCATCGGCTCCGGGTACATCGGGGTGTGTCGCTCCGGCACCCACTGGTTGATGTAAATCCCCTGGGGGTCGAACTTCTCCTCCTGAAGAAGGGGGTTGAAGATGCGGAAATAGGGTGCGGCATCGTCGCCGCAGCCGGCGACCCATTGCCAGTTGAAGGGGTTGGAGGCGTAGTCGGCGTCGACAAGCGTGTCCCAGAACCACTCTTCGCCGTGACGCCAGTGGATGCCGAGGTTCTTTGTCAACCAGCTGCCGACGACCATCCGCACCCGGTTATGCATCGTTCCGGTGGCCCACAACTCGCGCATCCCGGCATCGACCATTGGGATTCCTGTTTCACCTTTCTGCCACAGGGCGAGCTCATCGAGGTGCTGGGCCTCGTCCGGATCGTTCGGCACCATCTCGGGGTGGGCAAAGGCTCGCGTTGTGGAGCCAGGGGTGGGCTGGTCCGTCCACGCCCAGGGAAACGCGTTGAACTGCTCGCGGACATTGCGCGTGGCCAAAGTGGGAATGTAGTAGAGCCGGTGCCACGCGAAATCTCGCCACAGCAGCTGGCGCAAGAACGCCCAAGCATCTGCGGCGACGGTGTGATTGGCGTCTGCGAAAGCGGCCGTCTCCGCCCAGATCTGGGCGGGACTGATCTCCCCGAAGCGCAGGTGCGCTGACAGGCCCGACGTCGCATCAGCCGAGGGGATGTCGTTGTTGTCCTTGTAGCTTGTATCCGCCAATCCCTCGAGGAAGTCACGGAACTTCCGTTGCGCTTGCATCTCACCGGGATGGCAGTGCGTGGCGAGGGTCTCCACCGCCCAGAACGGTTCATCGAAGGTCGGCGGTGCACTCGTCACGTCGGTTCCGTGGAGGTCGGGGATAGGGAGGGGGTGGGTGGAGCGTCGATAAGCATGCTTTGCGACGCCTTGCCATACGGCGTGAATACCCTAAACGGCGTGCCACTACCTGTCTGCACAGTCCACGGCTCGTTCAGCAGGTAGCCGGGGTGAGAGGTGACCTCGCACGATTGTGCCAGTGTGCGCTTGAGTTCAGCATCGACATCGCGGAAGAGGAGGTGGTAGCGGCGGTTCCACGTCACCGCCGTGGCACCCAGCTCGGCGGCGATCCTCGGGATGATCTCACGGGGATCACCGTGCTCGATGATCAGGTGTACACCGCGTTGCGCCAGATCAGCGTGTAGTTTGCGGACGCTTTCACGCTGCCACCACGCCGCTGCGGCACCCAGTGGGCGAGCGGCATCGATCTCCTCGAAAATGAACAGCCCGACCACATGGCCGTGCTGCGCTGCCCACGTGAGGGCGGCGTTATCCGTGAGCCGGAGGTCGTCGCGGAACCAGGCAAGTGCAAGAGGTTGCGGGGTGGGGGAGACCATGCGTTCCAGCCTAAACCCGGTCAGCTAGCGGGGAGCCGCGCGGTTTGGGAGGGTGACTGCGTAGACGCTAGAGCACCTGCATCACGCGGGTAGCCACGTAGCGCGAACCAGCGTGGGAGGGGTGGTAGGCCATGTTGTAGTTCTCGGTGGTGGTGTCGATGAACCCGGTGCCCCAGCGGTTCTTGTCCGGCGCGCAGGAATGGTTGTTGCGGGATTCGTTCTTGATGTCAATGAAGGTGGCGCCGATCTCACGCGCTGCACGCATCTGGACGTCGCGAGCACCCAGTTCCATCGCCTGAAGATGGCCGAGCGGAATGCCCCCGGGCATGTTCGGAATCACGTTGACCAAGCAGATGCGCTGCAGGCCGGTGGGCTCAGAGATGGAGAGCAGGCCGGGCATGATAATGCGGGCGTTAGGGGCAATGCGGCGAATCTTGCCGGCAGCGGTGTGCAGGTTGCGGACGTAGACGTTCTGGATGTCCCGGAAGTCGCCGGACGCTCCGTTCATGACATTCATGGGTGCGTAGTCGTTGAACCCGGTGGATATTAAAACGGTGGTGGTGCCTCGGTTGAGGTCGCCTTTTGCAATGGCGCGGTCGATGCGGTGGAGCAGCGAGGTCGAGTTTCCACCGGATAGCGTCACATCTGTTACTGATGTGACAGAAGTGACGTATGTTCTTTCTGGATGGGTAGTGGAGCTCAATTGTCCTGTCATTTGAGTATCGGACCCCGCGTGCGCACTCGGTTGGGGGTAACTGCGAAAAATATGGGAATGAGTGCATAGTTGGCTCTTCCCATGGTCTATAGTTTGACCAATATTTAGAACTTGCCGACGTGGGAGGACCCCCATGGAAGATCTCATCAGCACGCTTGAAGGCCTGATCTGGTCGAATGCGCTCGTATTCCTCTGTCTAGGTGCTGGCGTGTACTTCACAGCCGTGACGTTGTTCTTGCAGGTGCGTTGCTTGCCAGACATGATCAAACAAATTCGTTCGGGGGAGGACTCTGAAGCGGGAATTTCCTCGTTCCAGTCGCTGATGGTCTCACTGGCGGGCCGCGTCGGCGTGGGAAACATCTCCGGCGTGGCCACGGCTATCGCCTTCGGTGGTCCGGGTGCGGTGTTCTGGATGTGGCTGGTGGCCTTCCTGGGGTCGGCCACCTCCTTCGTCGAGTGCTGCCTGGCCCAGGTGTACAAGGAGAAGGATCGCGACACGGGAGAGTACCGCGGCGGTCCGGCCTACTACATTGAAAAGGCGTACTCCCACACTAAGGCCCGCCCGTTCGCGCTTGCCTATGCCGTCCTCTTCGCCGTCATGATGATCCTGGCTACCTCGTACTTCTTGCCGGGTGTTCAGGCCAACGGTGTGGCCGCAGCCGTCGATAATGCGTGGAGCGTTCCCACGTGGGCGACTGCGCTGGTGATGGTCGCGCTGCTCGCTGTCATCATTATCGGTGGTGTCAAGCGCATCGCCTGGTTCGCGTCCATGGTCGTGCCCTTCATGGCGGTGTTGTACATCCTGGTCGCCGTGATCATCCTGTTTGTGAACGCGTCGGAGATTCCCGATGTCTTCGGCCTGATCTTCCGTTCCGCGTTCGATCGCGAGGCACTGTTCTCCGGCATGCTCGGCGCCGCCATCCTGTGGGGTGTCAAGCGCGGCATCTACTCCAACGAGGCCGGCCAGGGCACCGGCCCGCAGTCGGCCGCTGCTGCCGAGGTGTCCCACCCGGCGAAGCAGGGGTTCGTGCAGTCGTTCGCCGTGTACGTCGATACGCTGCTCGTCTGCTCTGCGACCGCATTCATCATCATCTCCACCGATATGTACCGCGTCTTCGAAGGCGACGAGGAAGGCCCGGTTCGCTACTCCGGTGCGATCTCCGAGACGATCGCTGTCGGCCCCGGCTATGTCCAGTCGGGTCTTGACACATTGATCCCGGGCTTCGGCGCGAGCTTCGTGGCGTTGGCCATTCTCTTCTTCGCCTTCACCACGATCGTCGCTTACTACTACATGGCAGAGGTCAACTTCAGCTACCTCAACCGGTGGATCGAGAACGACACCGCCCGCAGCGTGGTCATTTGGTTCCTGCGCGGTCTGATTCTCGTGTCTGTGTGGGTCGGTGCAACCACGACTCCGGGCACTGCGTGGGCGCTCGGCGACATTGGCGTCGGCGTGACGGCGTGGCTGAACATCGTCGCTATCCTCGTGCTGCAAGTTCCCGCACTGAAGTGCCTTTGGGATTACCGCCGCCAGAAGAAGGCTGGCCTCGACCCGCAGTTCGATCCGGAGGCAGTGGGCATCCGCAACGCGACGTTCTGGGAGGCGCGCAAAGAGCAAATGCTTATCGACGGCTCCTGGACCACCCCCTCCACCCACGAATCCAACAGCATTCTGGAACGGTATCCCCGGGCCTAAAACCGCACGTGCGTGGCGGTCCACGGGCCTAGGCTGGGAGGTAGAACCCTTTCATCTAAGGAGGTATCCCAATGGCCACCGAGAACTTTCAGAAACTGATTGACACTCTGGAAAACACGCGGGCTGAGCGCGAGGAACTGTACAAGTGGTTCCACCAACACCCCGAGCTCTCGATGGAGGAGCACGAGACCGCCGCGCGCATTGAGGAAGAACTCAAGCGCTTAGGCCTCGAGGTGCAGACATTCGCTGGCACCGGCAAAGTCGCTGTCATCCAAAACGGTGAAGGCCCGGTAGTCCTGTTCCGTTCTGACCACGACGCATTGCCGATCGCCGAAGAATCCGACGTCGACTACGCCGCACCGTACGAGCTAGGCAAGATGCACGCCTGCGGCCACGACATGCACACCACCGCCCAGCTCGGTGCGGTCGGTGCACTAGTGCGCAACAAAGACCTGTGGTCCGGCACGTTCATCGCGCTGTTCCAGCCCGGTGAGGAAGCCGGCGGAGGGGCGCGCCGCATGGTTGAGGACGGTCTCGTCGATAGGCTTCCGAGGCCTGACTACGTCTTCGGTCAGCACATCTTCGCCGAGGACCCGCCGTACGGCTTCATCTTCACCCCTGGGCGCATGACCACCGCCGCGTCGAATTGGAAGGTGCGCATCCACGGTAAGTCCGGGCACGCGTCGCTTCCGCACCGCTCCGTCGACCCGATCCCAACTGCCGCGTCGATCGTGACCCGCCTGCAAGCCGCCGTCGCGCGCGAGGTCGACCCATTGGAGATCGCCATCATCTCCGTCGGTTCCATCAACGGCGGAACCACCTCGAACTCAATCACGGACATGGTGGAACTAGGCATCAACACCCGTGCCTCCACTGACGCGATCTCCGAGCAGATCCAGAACATCATGAAGCGCGTGGTCACCGCGGAGTGCGAAGCGGGCAACTGCCCGCAGCCGCCGGAGTTCGAATACCTCGACTCCGTCCCGGTGGTCTACAACGACCCGGAGCTCACTGAACGGGTCAAAGACACCTTCACCGAGTACTTCGGTGAGGATCTGGTGCAGTACGGCCCCGGGTTCCCCGGCTCCGAAGACTTCCCGATCATCCCGAACGCCTGGGACGTACCGTACTTCTTCATCGGCTGGTCCGGTTTTGAAGAGGGGCAGGCTGGCCCGCCGAACCACTCCAAGGGATTTGTGCCACAGATCCAGCCGTCTTTGGACCGTGGCTCGATCTCCGTGCTGCTCGCAGCCGCCACGGTGATGGGGACGGACGATTAGGCGGCTGGGCTTTACAAGGTCCTGCGGGGCGCCTTCTGGGGCCCACGTGCTATGACCCCCAGGGCGTGACCTTCAAGGCCCCGTTCGCCCGCACGTGCCATGAACCTCTGTCTATCTCTTCGGTGCCGATGTTCACAGCTGACGGGAATTCTTGATCGGGAAGGTGAAGCCGAGCATGAAGATGATTGTGACGAACGGAACGAGCACGAAGCGCATGTAGAATGGCCAAGTTACCGTCCGTCTATGCAGAATGAGGTACACATCATGACCACACGCAAGACCATGGCAATCGCAACCGTTGCAGTGACGGGTTTGTTCGCTGCTACGGCGTGCTCCTCCGAGAACACTGAGGTGCCTCAGACCCCTGAGACCACAGTCCAGGAGGAGACGAGCGCGGAACAGAACCACGAGCACGGAGACGACGCCAGCGGCCACGAGGGTCACGAGCACGCCGAAGACGGAGGCCCCGCCCCGGAAGGCATGACTGAGGCTGCTGACCCGACTTACCCCGTTGGTACGGAAGTCATTCTCGCCGCGGACCACATGCCCGGCATGGATGGTGCGAAGGCCACCATCGTCGGCGCTTTCGATGGCACGTACACCTACGCCATCTCCTACGACCCGACCGACGGGGGCGAGCGTGTGACCAACCACAAGTGGGTTGTCCAGCAGGAGCTCGAGGATGCTGGCGAGGAGCGCTTGGCCGACGGCACCGAGAAAGTTGTCACCGCCGAGCACATGAAGGGCATGAAGGGTGCGACAGCCACGATCGACAGCTCTACCGATGAGACTGTCTACATGGTCGACGTTGAGGCTGACGGTATGACCATGAAGAACCACAAGTGGGTCGTCGAGAGCGAGATCAAACCCGCGAACTAGCAGAGTCATGAAACTCACTGTCATTCGCGGAGACATCACGCGAGAGCTTGTCGACGCTATCGTCAACGCCGCCAACTCTTCCCTCCTCGGGGGAGGTGGGGTCGACGGGGCGATCCACCGTGCTGGCGGCCCGGAGATCCTCGCTGCCTGCAAGAAGGTCCGTGCGGAGCAGTACCCCGACGGGCTACCCACCGGTGACGCTGTAGCGACTACCGCGGGCGACCTTTCTGCCACATGGGTCATTCACACTGTCGGTCCAGTGTACGGTCGCGGCACGCGTCAAGAACTCGTATCGTGTTACCGCCGCTCCATGGAGGTAGCAGGCGAGATCGGTGCCCGCACTATTGCCTTCCCGCTGGTGAGCGCGGGTGTTTACGGTTGGCCGCTTGACGACGCCGCTGGCTGCGCCATCGAAGGCGTTACCGAGTCCGGCGTCGAAATGGACGAGGTGCGCTTTGTCGCCTTTTCACCGGAGACTGAGGAAGCGTTGCAGAAAGCTCTCGGCGGCCGGTAACAATGCCTGCTAGTGCACAAGAGGGCAGCGCCGTATCGCCGCTGCGCCCAGTGATCCTCATCCTCATCGGATCGTTGGGGAACCAATCATCGTCCGTCATTTCCTCGACGTTGTTTGCTCAGCTTGGCACGGTGGCTGTGTCGACGCTTCGTCTTGCCCTCTCTGCGGCGTTCCTGTTCGTCATCTTCCGGCCAAGGCTCACCAAGCTCAGCCGCGAACGATGGATCAATGCCGTCATCTACGGTGCGGCCATGGCGGCAATGAACCAATTCTTCTTTGCTGCGGTCGCCCGTATCCCGTTGGGCGTCGCGGTCACATTGGACTTCCTCGGGCCGTGCTTAGTGTCGTTTTTTGGGATCAAGTTCTGGCAGGGCAGGGTATGGGCTCTCGTGGCGTTTGCAGGGATCGTGCTCATCACGGGCCCTTCCTCAGGTCTGGACCCGCTCGGGATCACATTCGGTCTCATTGGGGGAGGCTTCTTTGCTGCCTACACTGTGTTCGCTGAACGCGTTGGAAAAACCGAAGGCGGGCTTGGGGACTTAGCAATCTCCGTAGCAGTCGCCGCGATTCTCACCTTCCCACTGGTTGCGCCGTCGCTTGGAAACGTCGATAAGCGCGCATGGCTGATCCTCACCATTGCCGCAGTTGTGGGAGTGGTCATTCCGTACATTGCGGACACATTGGCGGCGAAGTTCTCCTCGGCACAGGTCGTCGGCACGCTTTTTGCTCTTGATCCTGTGCTTGGTTCTCTGCTCGGATGGCTCTTCGCCGGTGACCAACTCACCGCGCGCATGGTCATCGGCATTGCGATGGTGACCGTTGCGGGCGCGGCCATTACCTGGCAGTCGGCTCCGAAGAACGAGACAAAGCCCGAGCCTTTCTAATCGGTCTACAGCCTCATCAGGCCGGCGGAAAACTTTTCCCGAAAGCCATCGGGGGCGGAAACGCGCTGGCCTGGAAAACCGCCGGACCGGAACACGCGGTTGAGATAGTCGACGAAGGGCTCGTGGATGGGTTCTGCGTGCGCGTCCTCGTTCACGAATGTGCCTTCAACCGTGGGAGCGGGAAGTTCGAAACCGTACGGTGCCCCTCCGGAAATATTCGCTTGGTGCAGGCTATCTGGCGCCACGGACAGGTCATGCGGCAAGACTAAGGCCCCGCGCAGTAGAAAGAGAACCATGATCGACGCAGTATTCCGGCCGCTGTCAGACGGCGACCGCGTATTACTGGGGCAGGCCACGCTCGGGAACGTGAATTGGAACGGTGATCGTTTCACCCTTGATCAGGTCAGGGAGACCGAAGCGTTAGCTCATTGCCTCGAGTTTGATCCTGAGCGCGGGGACATCGGGATTGTAGCGGAGAGGGATGGTCGGGCTGTGGGCGTCGCGTGGGTGTTTTTCCTGCCAGCTGAGAACCCGGGGTTCGGGTACGTTGATGCGGATATCCCCGAGTTGAGCCTGTGGGTTCATCCCAATGCGCGCGGCCAAGGGCTTGGCCGTCAGCTTCTGCGGGAGCTTCTTGACGCTTCCTCGCAGCGAGCAATCGATGCGGTCAGCTTGTCCGTTGAAGAGGGAAATTTTGCCCGGCAGCTCTACCTCTCGGAGGGGTTTAAGGACGTCCCCGGATCCGGAGTTAACGGCGTCATGGTACGCCAACTCCGCCGCTAGGGTCTTGGTTCTAAACCCGGGGGTTGTTGTTCTTGCCGATGGCGATGCCCAAGACGATTCCGACGATTAGGGCGATAACAGCAACGATAATGGTGATTAAAGAGAAACCAAACACAGCTTTTCCTTTCCTAGACGGGTGACTTAGGTCACAATACCCCCGTTACGCCAAACCGGCAGGAAATCGGAGAAAGTAGTGGTGCCCCAGGTGAGACTCGAACTCACACTGGACGGGTTTTGAATCCGTTGCCTCTGCCAATTGGGCTACTGGGGCTTGCTGAATAAGAATAGCGCAGCGTGTTTCACGGACGAAATGAGGTCTAGACCAGCAAGAAAGCTGCGCCTTTAGTCGGGGTCTTCGTCGATGTCGTTGACTGCGGAGACAAATGCCTCAGCGCCTTCCCGCTCGAGGGCATCAAGAGCTTCCTGGAGAAGGGTTTGACGGTGAGACCCACCCAGCCTGTTGGCTTTGTTGATCACTTCCGGGGTGATGCGGTCAAGCCCGGGGTCTAACAAGGAAAGCGGAATACTCCCGACCTCGTATGGCGCGTCAGGAGGAATCCTCTTGTGCAGGACGTACATCACTACGAAAATCAGCGCTGGAGCGATGAGAAAAACCCAAAGCATGAGAAGTGCGGGGTCCCGGGGCTCACTGAAGAGGTAACCGATCAGTCCCAGCAGCGCGAAGGGGATGAGCATGCTCGCGAGACACCCGGCGCACCCTAACCAGATGTAGATCGTCCTGATCCGTTCGATCGTTGGGGTTGTTGGAGACGCTGTCGTTGTCACCACCATGGCCGAAGAATCGGGCGCTAGTTCGATCGAGATGCTTTTGTTCTTCGATGGCGGCAAGTCCGGGTATGGCCATACGTTTCGCGTCTCCAAGCGTTGCTCCTTTCTCCGTCATGGGTGAAACGCGCGCATCGGGCTGGAAGTTCGAGCAAGTGGCAAAACTAGAAGACTGCTGGAGGAGATAAACCAAAGACGATGCTTTTGACCTGCAGGTTTACGTGAGCGGTATTCCGGAAACCGGCCAGTAGTATTCCGGGCGCGGGGAGGTGTCCGGGCCACTCGGTAAAGTGGTGCCTTGTGACTGCGAACAAGAAACGCCTTTTGCTTATCGACGGCCACTCCATGGCCTTCCGCGCCTTCTACGCCTTGCCGGCCGAGAACTTCTCCACCTCCGGCGGGCAGAACACGAACGCGGTGTATGGCTTTCTGTCCATGTTCGCGAACATCCTCTCCGAGGAGCAGCCGACGCATGCTGCCGTCGCCTTCGACGTGGGGCGCAAGACCTTCCGCACAGAGAAATTCCCGGAGTACAAAGCCCAGCGCGAAGCCGCCCCGGAGGAATTCAAGGGGCAAGTTCCGATCATCCAGGATGTGCTGGGCAGCTTGGGCATCGTCACGTTGACAAAAGACAACTACGAGGCCGACGACATCTTGGCCACACTGACCACGCAAGCGCAGGATGAATACGAGGTGGTCATTGTCACCGGCGACCGCGACTACATCCAGCTGGTCAACGACGACGTCACCGTTTTGTATCCGACCCGCGGTGTATCCACCCTGACCCGTTTCACCCCGGAGGAAGTGGAGAACAAATACGGTCTCACACCGGCCCAGTACCCGGATTTCGCGGCGTTGCGTGGCGACCCCTCGGACAACCTGCCTAACATCCCGGGCGTGGGGGAGAAGACCGCCACCAAGTGGATCGTGGAAAACGGGGACTTGGAGGCCCTTATCGCCAACGCCGACTCCATTAAGGGCAAAGCTGGCGATGCTTTTCGTGAGCGTATCGAGCAGGTCAAGCTCAACCGCGAACTGACCCAGATGGTCACCGATCTCGTACTGCCTGTCGGCCCGGATGATCTGGAGCTCAAACCGGCAGATGTCGGTGCAGTGGCGAAGGATTTCGATGATCTCGAGTTCGGCGTCAACCTCCGCGAGCGCGTTTTGGCAGCTGTGCCGACGGACGGCAGTGCGCCGGAGCCGGAGACCGTTCAGCTCAGCGAGGTCACGGTGGACGACGGCCCGCTTGACGAGTGGTTGTCCGCACATAAGGGCCAGGGTCTCGCCGTGTTCGTCACGGGTCATGGGGCGCCGGCGGCGGGGGATGCTGTGGCGGTGGGAATCGTCGACAAGCAGCGGCACGCTGTGAGCAAGCAGCTAGCG
Organism: Corynebacterium genitalium ATCC 33030; assembly: GCF_000143825.1. Classification (NCBI taxonomy): domain Bacteria; kingdom Bacillati; phylum Actinomycetota; class Actinomycetes; order Mycobacteriales; family Corynebacteriaceae; genus Corynebacterium; species Corynebacterium genitalium. The sequence goes on along the minus strand of NZ_CM000961.1, from coordinate 1,832,552 downwards.
GAATTAAGCCCGGGGGAGGAGTCCGCGTTGCAGACGTGGCTCGAGTCGGCCGCACCGAAGTACCTGCACAGCGCGAAGGAGACGTTCCACATGCTGCGCGGCCGCGGGATCACTTTGCGCGGCATTGCGCACGACACAGCGATTGCGGCGTACCTGCTGCGCCCTGGCCAGCGTACGTATGATCTCGGCGACGTGTACCAGCGTCACCTGCAACGCCAGCTCACTACGGGCAGCGACCAGCTGAGCCTGCTTGATGAGGACACAACGCTTGTGGACTCGGCCGCGGCGATCCTGGAGCTCGCGGAAAAGCTCACCGAGGACTTGCGCGCGATCAATTCTTACGAGCTGTACGCCGATCTCGAATTGCCGCTAGTGACCATCCTCGCTGAGATGGAGGACACCGGAATCGCCGTCGACATGGACGTCCTCGAAGAGCAGCTGAAAGAGATCGCGCAGAAAGTCACCGACGCCGAAGACACAGCACGTTCGCTTGTCGACGAACCCGACCTGAACCTCTCGTCCCCCAAGCAGCTCTCCGTCGTCCTCTTCGACAAACTCGAGCTGCCCAAGACGAAGAAGACCAAGACCGGCTATTCCACCGCCGCCAAGGAGATCGAGACGCTCGCCGCAAAGAACCCGCACCCGTTCTTGGATCAGCTACTCGCGCACCGCGAATGGCAGAAGCTCAAGTCCACCATTGAAGGCCTGATCAAGACCGTCCACGACGACGGCCGCATCCACACCACCTTCAACCAGACTGTCGCATCCACTGGGCGCCTCAGCTCCACCGAGCCGAATCTGCAGAACATCCCCGTGCGCACCGAGGCCGGCCGCCGCATCCGCTCCGCCTTCACCGTGGGTGACGGCTACGAATGCCTCCTCACTGCGGACTACTCCCAGATCGAGATGCGCGTCATGGCGCACCTGTCCGAAGATCCCGGCCTCATCGAGGCGTACAAGGAAGGGGAGGACCTGCACAACTTCGTCGGCTCCCGCGTCTTCGACGTGCCCATCGACGACGTCACCCCCGAGCTGCGCCGCCGCGTCAAAGCCATGAGCTACGGCCTCGTCTACGGCTTGAGCGCATATGGCCTGTCCAACCAGCTGGGTATCCCCGCCGGCGAAGCGAAGAAAATCATGGAGTCCTACTTCCAGCGCTTCGGCGGCGTGAAACGCTACCTCGACGAGGTTGTTGAACAAGCCCGCCGCGACGGCTACACATCCACCGTCTTCGGCCGCCGCCGCTACCTGCCGGAGCTCACCTCCGACAACCGTGTCGCGCGCGAAAACGCAGAACGCGCCGCCCTCAATGCTCCCATTCAGGGCACCGCGGCCGACATCATCAAGGTCGCCATGATCCGCGTCGACGCCGCGCTTAACGACGCCTCCCGCGACCAACCTTTCCAATCCCGCGTCCTCCTCCAAGTCCACGACGAACTCGTCGTCGAAATCGCCCCCGGCGAGCTCGAGCAGGTTCAAGCGATCGTCGAGGAGGAAATGGACCGCGCCATCACACTGCGCGTCCCGCTGGAAGTCTCCGCCGGAACCGGCACCAACTGGGACGAAGCAGCACATTAGCCCGGGGCCGGCGCTTGTTCCGCGCGGCACCCGGGCTAATAGGGAAGGCAGGGGGGAGGCCCCTCTAGATTTTCCTAGATCTTCGTGGAGCCGGAACCCGTGCTGGAATCGGCGGCCGCGTCAGAGCCCTCGCTGTCTGTACCGTCTGCACTGTCTGCGTCTTTGGTGTCTTCATCGTTTTCGTCCTCGACCTCGGACTGGAGGGCTTTCTGGAATTCTTCGTCATCAAGCATAGATTCCTCAGCCAGCTCGTCGAGCGACATGTCCGCGAACTCGCTGTCCGGGTCGAGATTCTCCTCGTCGGTCACCAGATCGACAGCGGCAGTGCGCAGCTCGCCCTCGCGGTCCAGGCGGTCACGGTAACGGAAGTACTGGTAGACCAACACCGCGATCACGAACAGGCCCAAGTAACCCAGGATCGGGTACAGGTTGGCCACCAGTGGCTTGAAGCCGATGAACGACAGCACGAAGCCGACCAGGCAGGCGCCGACGTAAACCTTGTAGAAGTTGTCCGGGTTGTTGCGCGTCACGCGCTTCGCCAGCGCGTAGATCATGCCCAGGCACGTGTTGAACACCATGAGGAAGATGACCCACGTCATGACCTGGCCGAGTGCTGGGTTGATGTTGAACAGCACGGTCAACAGCGGCAGATCGTCGCCGTTGATCTCCTTGGCCTCCATGAACAGCGTGACAACGAGCAGAGCCAGCATCGCCGCGTACAGGAAGCCCGCGACTATCCCGCCAATGCGGACCGACTTGTTGTCGAAGTTGTCGCCGCCGATCACAATCGCCATGGACACCGTGCACAGCGCGTTCAAGCCTGTGTGGTTCAGCGCGCCCAGCCACCACGTGGGAGCGCCCGTCGCGCCCTCCACATTCTGCTGCGCCCATTCGCTTTGCGACGCAAAGTCCACGCTCGTATGCGTGAACGTCCAAATCGACGCGATCAGGACGAAAATGATGAGCAGTGGAGTGACTAGCCCCAGAACCACTGAGATCTTGTCCACATCCAGCCGGCCCACCAGCAGCATGATGACCAGCATGGCCACACCGCCGACATAGATCGGCCAACCGTATGCTTGCTCAAGGTTCGAACCGGCACCGGCGAACATCACGAAGCCCACACTGAACATGCAGGCGATCGCCGACCAGTCCATGATCTTCGATGAAAGCCCGTCCGAGACTTCGCCGAACACACGCGTGTGCTCGTTCGCCTGGAAATAGGAACCGAAAGCGAGGAAGGCCACCGCGGCAAAAGCCATGACCACACCGGCCAGGACAATGCCCCACATGCCCATCTCGCCGTACGAGACGAAGTACTGGAACGCCTCCATGCCGGAAGCGAAACCGGCGCCCACAACGACGCCGATGAAAGCGAAGCCGATACCGATACCGCGCTTCAACATAAAAACACCACCTATATGCCCTGCGGGCACTATCAAATTTGGTTGACTGTCTAAGGATAAAGAGATTGGTGTGAAAATGGTGAATTCGCGCCACAGATTTCTTCACCACTCGCCCGGAAAGTGACCTGCGACGCGCGAGATCAAAGTTTGCTCGAGCTGGGCAAATGAACTAATCTCGGCAAGGCGTATCTACGCTGCCCGCGTGGCCCCGGTCGTAATAGGAGGGCCGCCCACGGCGGGAGCGAGATCGAAATCCCAGCGTGACCGGCCTCTCTTGGGGCGTCGATAAGCTGCTTTTTCGAGAGATGCGCTCATGTCCAACCGCTATCTCCTATCCATATTCGGAGCAACTAACACATATGCCCACTTCTACTACCCCGCAGGTTGCCATCAACGACATTGGCAGCTCTGAGGAATTTCTTGCCGCAGTTGACGCCACCATCAAGTACTTCAACGATGGTGACATTGTCACCGGCACCGTGGTCAAGGTCGACCACGACGAGGTTCTCCTTGACATCGGTTACAAGACCGAAGGTGTCATCCTGAGCCGTGAGCTCTCCATCAAGCACGACATCGACCCGGATGAGGTCGTTCAGATCGGCGATGAGATCGACGCTCTGGTCCTGACCAAGGAGGACAAGGAAGGCCGTCTTCTTCTGTCCAAGAAGCGTGCACAGTACGAGCGCGCTTGGGGCACCATTGAGGAGCTGCAGAAGAACGACCAGCCTGTCACCGGTACCGTCATCGAGGTGGTCAAGGGTGGCCTGATTCTCGACATCGGTCTGCGCGGCTTCCTGCCCGCATCCCTCGTTGAAATGCGCCGCGTCCGCGACCTGGACCCCTACATCGGCCAGGAACTCGAAGCGAAGATCATCGAGCTGGACAAGCACCGCAACAACGTCGTTCTCTCCCGCCGCGCTTACCTGGAGGAGACCCAGTCCGCGGTCCGCTCCGACTTCCTCCACCAGCTGGAGAAGGGCCAGGTCCGCAAGGGTGTCGTGTCCTCCATCGTCAACTTCGGCGCCTTTGTCGATCTCGGCGGTGTTGACGGCCTGGTCCACGTGTCCGAGCTGTCCTGGAAGCACATCGACCACCCGTCCGAGGTTGTCACCGTCGGCGACGAGGTCACTGTCGAGGTGCTCGACGTCGATCTCGACCGCGAGCGCGTCTCCCTGTCGCTGAAGGCGACCCAAGAAGATCCGTGGCGCGTCTTCGCCCGCACCCACGCTGTGGGCCAGATCGTTCCGGGCAAGGTCACCAAGCTCGTTCCGTTCGGCGCATTCGTCCGCGTCGAAGAGGGCATCGAGGGCCTGGTTCACATCTCCGAGCTGGCACAGCGCCACGTCGAGGTGCCGGATCAGGTCGTCGAGGTGGGCCAGGAGGTCATGGTCAAGGTCATCGACATCGACCTGGAACGCCGCCGCATCTCCCTGTCTCTCAAACAGGCAGACGAGGACTACATCGAGGAGTTCGACCCGTCCCGCTACGGCATGGCCGACTCTTACGACGAGCAGGGCAACTACATCTTCCCGGAGGGCTTCGACCCGGAGACCAACGAGTGGATGGAAGGCTACGACGAGCAGCGTCAGGAGTGGGAGGCCCGCTACGCCGAGGCTGCCCGCCTGCACGAGGCTCACACTGCTCAGATCGAGCGCAACCGCGCCGCTGCAGCCGAGGCTGAGGAATCCGGCGAGGCAGCAGCTCCGTCCAACTACAGCTCCACCGGCGATGCTGCAGCTCCGGCAGCTCCGTCCGCTGGTGAGGCTGAGCAGGGTGGCTCGCTTGCCTCCGACGAGCAGCTCGCGGCTCTGCGCGAGAAGCTCGCAGGCAACTAACGCCTAGCATTTGTGGCCCGCACTCCGGTGCGGGCCTTTTTGCATGCTTATCGACGCCTTCCCCGCAACCCCTCCCTTGCGTCCCTGTGGATAAGTCTGGTTGTGGGGTGGGTTATCCACAGATTTTTGGTGGTTTTCTTATCGAGGGTGCCTTTTTGCTTAGCGTGTGTGCCATGAGCGATTTTGACGCGTTTCTTGGTTCTCTTGGCAGTCCGATGGGTGCCCTGGCTGGTTTCGACCGTCAGGCTGCTTGTGCTGCCGGTGTCAAGCCTGCCATCTATATCGAGTGGGAGAAGGCTCACGAGGTCTATTTCGGGAAAACTCGCTCTACTCGCAAGCAGGCGCAGGCGGTGCGTGTTGCGCGTCAGACGGGCAAGTCGTTGGATCAGATTCTGTTCATCGAGCAACACGTCAAAGCCGCCGGCTCCGAACGCGAAAAATGGAACTTGGCGGTGTTGTGTAGGTATCACAACCGGACCAACGACGACGGCCCCCACCGGAACCATCGGGGTCGAATACGGATGCGCGGCGGGACCCCGGTGTGGGTCTCACCGCGCGGAACACCGGTACCGAACACCACACACCAGTTTGGTGCGATGCACCTCCTGTTCGGGAAATAGCGAAACAGCCGAAGAGCACACACCGGGGCGAAGCATGCCCTGCGGCCGAAGAGGCGCGCGCCTAGGCGTCCCGATTTTTGTATCGTTCCGCGAGGCGTTCGATGAGTTCATCGGTGAGCTTGGCGTCGGACAAAATGATGTCCAGCATGTCCGCATGCATTGCTTCGGTCTCGGCGGGGTCGGGTTCCGTCGTTTCCCCGTCGTAGGAGTCGCCGGCGAGGTCGACACCGATGCCCTCGAAGAGGTTCTCGTCTTCAGTGGGGGTCTCGACTCCAGCGGCGGCAAGTGTTTCAGCATCGATGGCGGGGAACTGGTTGGTGAATTCGGTGAGAAACTCGTCGGCGTCGCTGCGGGCCTCGGCTGGGTGCTTACCCTTGCGGATCTCCGCCTCGATGCGCCGCTGCAAGGCTTTCTCCATCTGGCGGTGGCGCCAGGCACGCACGCTTTTGGGCTCCAGTCCGCGGGCTACGGCGCGGGAGCGGTCTTCGGCCTTCCGGGCAAGCGACGCCACTTGCGTTGCTGTGGCAGTCACGGTGGCGTTTACCGGCGCGAAGTCCGGATCTTGGCTGACCCGCCAGTTGCCGTAGTAACCGAAGAGGAACAGCGTGAAACTCGCGACCGGTCCCAGCACCATCGATATGGCCAGGTAGCCGGTGGCGTTACCGATCAACACGATCACCGCGCAGGCCACCGCCGGAATCACGGCTGGCTGGTTCCCGCCGAACACGGCTGGCTCGCGACCGGTGACGACGTCGCGGATCATGCTGCCGCCAGTGGCGGTGAACACACCCATCATGATGGTGGGCAGAAGCGGTAGCCCGTACTGGATGGCCTTGGACGCACCGGTGGCGGCCCACAACGCAGAAACGAGGGCGTCGCCGTGCGACTGGAGGAACTCCCACGCACGGCCCTTGAAGTATGTGAACCGGGAGATCAGCGCGCCGGTGAACGCCAGGATCAGGTATTCAGGCTGGCTCATGGCGGCGACGGTGCCTTGGTTGATGAGGACGTCGCGAAGCATGCCGCCGCCCAGCGCCGAAAGCATGGCGATGAACAGAAACCCCACGATGTCATAACCGAGCTGGCGCGCAAGGGTGCCGCCGATGATCCCCATCAGGAGAACGCCGGAGACGTCCATCCATTGGTAGATAGAGCTGATGAGCGGGTCGACCTGGTCCACGGACATACCTGGTGATTGTAGAGCTAGCCCCACTAAAAGGCATGTCAGGTGCGCTGACGGCTCCGGGGCATAGAACCCAACCTGGCAGTTACGCGACGTATTTCTTTGTCTCGGCGAGCCAGGTATCCAGTTCGCCGGCATTTTCCCACAGGTCGTAGAGCTCGGAGCTACCCGGCCGCAGGGCCTGGCTAGCGCGACGCCGAATCCAGCGGCGGTCGTCGAGGGTGAACGGGAAGTGAAGCGCGGGTGCGAGAGCTTTGGAGGGCACGTACCCGTTCAGCACGGCGGCTAAAGCGATGACGGATTCAGCTTCGTCGGTGCCGAGCGGTCCGCGGCCGCAGTCGAAACGGAACTGGTCCATGCAGAAGGAGCCGTCAGCAAGCGCTGCGACGGCGTCCACTGCCGGGTCGTTGTCGAACGGCCCGATGTCCCACGTTCCCATGGCCGGTCACCTTAGGCAACGTAGGTGAATGGGACGTAGCGTGGCCTTGAACGTTGTTCGACTAATGGGCGAAACTTCAGGCCCTCAGGCGCGCGATCAGCTGGTCGACCTGCGGTTTAAGAGCGTCCAGGTCGCCGTTGTTGTCGATGAGGACGTCGGCGGCGGCGTTGCGGGTGGCGTCGTCAAGCTGCTGCGCGATGCGGGCGCGGGCGTCGGCTTCGTCGAGGCCGCGCGCCGTGACGAGCCGCCGCACGCGTTCCTCGGCGTCGACGTCGACGACGACAGTGAGGTCCATGTCGCGGTGCATGCCGAGGTCGACGAGCAACGGCATGTCGTACACGACGGCCGGTTCGCCGGCAGCTTCCGCCTCCGCGAACCGGCGCTCGGACTCCGTACGGATCGCCGGGTGGGTGATCGAGTTCAACTTTTCAGTTGCCCGCTTATCGACGAACGCCCTTCCTGCCAATGTCCCCCTATCCAGCGTCCCGTCCTCACGGATGATGTCCGCGCCGAATTCCGCCGCGACGCGGTCGAGGACGGGTGAGCCCGGTTCCATGATCTCCCGGGCGATCTGGTCGGCGTCGACCACCGCGAAGCCTTCCTCTTCGAGCATCTTCGCCACAGTGGATTTGCCGCTGCCGATTCCGCCGGTGAGTCCGATCTTTTTCATGTGCTTCCGCCTTCCCGTTGGCTGGCTTGTTAGATACTCGTTTAGTCGATGTCGCTTAGCGGATCTCGCCGCAGAAGTCCCAGAACATTGCCGCGGCTGCGACGAGATTCGCGCGGAATTTCGCAGGCTGCTCAGCGGTGCTGGTGTTCCAGGAGACGCAGAATTCGGCGTCGTTAGGAAGCGGGGTATACGAGATGCCGAAGCCTTCCGGCAGGGTCGGCGCGAAGCAGTAGCGCACGATCTGGTTAGCGCCGCCGATGGAGGTCGTGGACAGGAAATCGCGACGTGCGGCCGTGGCGGCGAGGTCGGTGAAGAAAACGTCGGAGTCGTCGATGCTGGCCATCATCTGGATGTGGCGGTCGAATCCATTGCCGGACTTGCAGCGCTTCACCCAGCCGCGGTGGGCGTCGAGGGCGGAGGTGAGGTCGTGGGGGGTGGCGGTGCCGTCGATAAGCTTTTCTGCGAACAAGACCGCTTCGGGCGTGGCGGCGCGCAGGCACTCGGTGCGGCCGGCGCGGAATTCGCGCATATCGACGGCCTCATACACCGCGCGCACGTGCCCGTACGTGAGCTGCTGGGCGATGTGCATGGTGATCTGTGCCGACGCGTCGCGGCTGATCTTGAACGGCGGCTCCGCCGGGATGGTGTGAGGGACCGTGATGATGTCCGCCGCCAGCTTCCCGGCAGCTTTCCGGACATCGTCCAGTTGCGCGGAAATCGTCTGCTGTGTCGCGTCGTCGAGGTCCCACGCGAGCTCTTCCGGTTCGGCGCTTGCGTCGGCCGAGTCGGCCGCGTCGGTCGTGTCGGTCGCGTCGGTCAGCTCCGCATCCTGCATGCGGCTGATCGCGGTAACGAGGGTCGCGCCGTCCTGGCACGAGTGCTCGACATGCACGGCAGCCCAGTCGCTGTTCAGGCTGATTTGGTAGCTCAATGGCTTGTATACCCAGGCGCCGCGCGGGGCGAAGGTGGCCTCGCGGATGCGCTCGGTGTCGCTTGTCGCGGGGGCGTCGGCTGCGGCGTCCTGGATGTCAATAGTGAACAGCATGTCGCTGAGGCGCTCGTAGGTGGCGCGGTTGCTGCCCTTGTCGAGGATCATCGGCAGAAGGTCGGCGAGAATGCCGGAGCCGAGCAGCGACGGGGCGTTGAAGTCCTGGGCGGCCTCGCCAGGTTGCGCCGCGAGTTCCAGCACCGTGGCGAGACTGTCGCGCAGGGCACCGGCGGACAGGGGAGCGCCTTCGGCGTTACTGACAGGTAGCGCGAAAAGTCGGCCGTCGACGAACACGCCGATCTCGCGGTTCGCGGCGCCGAGCTGTGTCGCGATGATCCCGTCTTCCCCCTCCTCCGGATGCCTGATACCGCCTGCGTAGACGAACCACTGGTTCATGGTAATGCGGTTGCCACGGGCATCGACATCCTCGGGCAGGGCGTCAGCTGCAGCGGCGAGGTGGACGGCAGCGGCACGGCGGATGAATTCGACGGCGCGGTCCAGGTCGGCAGGGTTGGTGGCCGCAGCACCGGCTGCGGTAGGGCCACCGGACGCAGGGAAGGCGATCTGGAACCCCACATTTGACGCCAGGGTCAAGGGGGAGCGGGTGGAGAGGTAGGAGGAATACCATTCGTCGTTAAGCCAATTGGTGCCCGCTGCTTCGCGCTGGGCCGCGCGTTCCCGCAGCTGCGCGTCGAGGCGTGGACCGGCTCCCGTGCGGAAGCTTTCGACGACCTCCCGCGCATGCTCCAGTGCGCTGCCGTCGAGGACCGCTTCGAGGGCGTGGCTGTACGCGTCGAGCGTGCCGTCGAGCGGCGGGACGGGCAACGGCTTGAGGTCTGTCGTTGCGGGGTGGGAAGTGGGGTGTGCCACGGCGTTGTCCTCCTGTTTTCGCCTGCGGATATACACACCTCACACTACCCACGGGGCGCAGTGGCTAGAGCGACGGGATATTCGTTAGCAAGCTGCGCGTGTAGTCGTGGAGCGGGTTGTCGAGAACGTCGTCGACAGGACCGTCGTCGACGATGACGCCCTTGTTGAGCACAGCGACGCGTGTGGCGATGTGCCGGGCGAGCGCGATGTTGTGCGTGACAAACAGCAGCGATAGGCCACGCTCGTAGCGGAGTTCGGCGAGCAGCTGCAGGATCGACGCCTGGACTGACACGTCGAGGGCCGAGGTGATCTCGTCGCACACGAGGACCGACGGCGCGTTGACGAGCGCGCGGCCGATCGCGGCGCGTTGGCGCTCGCCGCCGGACAGGTCGCCGGGACGGCGGTCGTAGAAGCTGCGGTCGAGCTGCACGGCTTCGAGGGTCTCCTCGACGATGGCGCGTTGCTCGTCGCGGGACAGTTCGCCCGCCATGATAAGCGGCACGCTCATCGATTCACCGATGGTGCGCCGCGGGTTCAGCGATGAAAACGGCGATTGGAAGATGTACTGCACGTCCTTGCGGTGCTCGAGGGTGCGGTCGCGGCTGGAGTGCGCGAGTTCTTTGCCGCGCAGCAGCACGTCGCCGGTGTAGCCGGGGTTGAGGCCGGCGATCGAGCGGGCGAGGGTGGTCTTGCCGGAGCCGGATTCGCCGAGGAGTAGCGTGGATTCGCCGGCTTCGATGGCGAGGTTGATGCCGTGCAGGACCTTGTTGTCGCCGTACGCCATTTCGAGATCGCGGACTTGGAGAAGCGGCGTTTCAGCGGACGCTGCGGGGTCGCCGTGGACCTCGGCCCAGGAGTTGGTCCAGCGGTCGTTGCCCGCGATGTCCTTGTCACCTTCCAGGTCGGGGATGGCGCCGAGGAGCTTGCGGGTGTAGGCGTGCTTCGGGTTATACAGGACGGCGTTGTAGGGGCCTTCCTCGACGATGTCGCCGCGGAGCATGACGATGACGCGGTCGACGAGCTCGCCGACGACAGCCAGGTCGTGGGTGATGTAGAGCGAGGCGACGTCGTTCTTCATCGTCATGGTGCGGATCGTTTTCAGGACATGGTTCTGGGTGGTCACGTCGAGGCCGGTGGTCGGCTCGTCGAGGATGAGCACGTCGGGGTACATGGCGAACGCCATGGCGATGCCGACGCGCTGCTGCTGCCCTCCGGAGAGCTGGTGCGGCCAGCGTGCCAGGTATTCGTCGGTGTCGGGCAGATCGACATCGCGCATGACTTCGCGGACGCGTTCGGCGCGCTCGGACGAGCTGGAGCCGTACCCGTGGATGTCGAGGACCTCGCGGATCTGGTCGCCGATGCGCATCGCCGGGTTGAGGCTGAGCGCGGGGTCCTGCGGGATATAGGCAACGCGGGAGCCGCGCATGTCGCGCACGTCGTCTTCGCTAAGCGTAAGGACATCGGTGGTTTTGTCGTCGCGGGAGTAGAGCGTGACGGATCCGTCTGTGATGGTCAGGCCGGTGCGCACGTGGCCGAGCGCTGCAAGTCCGGCGGTGGTCTTACCGGAACCGGATTCGCCGACGAGGCCGACAATTTCGCCGCGGTAGAGGTCGATGTCGACGCCGTGGAGGATCTCGGTGCCGCTGTAGGTCGCCATCCGCAGGTCGCGGATGCGCAGCACGAGCGTGTCGTCGTTGCGTACAGGGGGTACGTAGTCGCCTTCGCCGCCAGTCGAGGACCACAGCGAGTCTCTTCCGCTTATCGACGACTTCTTCGGCCCCTTGCCGTCCGCATTAATCGAGGTGGTCATGCGTTCTCCTTCGGGGCAGCCTGGGTGGTGCGGCTGCGGGTGTCTTCGTTGATGATGGGGGCGACCTTGTCCTGGCGGTCGCTCGGGATAGTGGTGCCGGTGCGCTTGATGGGGGTGGCGGTGGAGGCGGTGGCGCGGGCGGTGGCGTCGGCAAGCATGTTGGTGCCGATGGTGAGCACCGCAATGGCGATGACCGGCAGAACCACGCCCCACGGCTGGATGGACAACGCGATGCGGTTCTCATTGATCATCAGGCCCCAGTCAGCGGCCGGCGGCTGGATGCCCAGGCCCAGGAAGGACAGGGACGCAATGGAACCGATGGAGTAGGTCAGGCGCAGCCCGGCCTCGACGGACAGCGGGCCGGTGATATTCGGCAGGATCTCTTGGGTGAGGATCTTCCAGTGCGGCACCGAGTACATCTGGGCGGCGCGGATGTAGTCCTCGTTGGTGACCGACTGGGTGGCCGAGCGCGCCACGCGGGCGATGCGCGGTGCGTGGGTCAGGCCGATGACGAGCACTAGGACGGTCGCGGAGGGGCCGAAAATCACGATGGCGAGCATCGCGAAGATCAGCTGCGGGAAGGCCAGGAGGACATCGTTGATGCGCATGATCACAGCGTCGGTTGCACCGCCGGTGTAGCCGGCGATCATGCCGAGCACCGTGCCGACGACCATGCCCAGCACCGTCGCCAAAAACGCCGTGATGAGCAGGATCAGTCCGCCGCCGATGAAGCGGGAGGCGACGGAGCGGCCGAGGTTGTCGGTGCCGAAGACGCCGTCGGAGGTGAACGGGAGGCCGAGGAACTCGGTGGTGGAGTAACCGGTGAGCTGCTCGGTGAAGAAATAACCGATCAACGCGATCAGGAGCACTAGACCGGTGAGGATCATGCCGACCTTGCCCTCCGGCTGCGCCCAGATGCGCTTGAGCAGCGGGTCGGGTTTGGACAGGGAGGCTTTCAGCTCGTCGCCGGTCCTGACATCGCAGGGGGCGCCGGTAGCGCTGTTAGCGGCGCTGCTTTCGGTGTGCGCGGCAGCCGGCTCAGTCGCGGCGGCCTTGTCAGCCTTGAGCGACTCTACGGACTCGGCGCCAGTATTGTGCGGCTGGGTCATTAGTTGCTCCTTAGCTTGGGGTTGGCCATGATGCCGATGACATCGGCAAGCAGGTTGACAACGACGTAGACGGCGGCGATCAGGAGGGTGACCGCCTGCACGACCTGGACGTCTCGGTAGTTGACGGCGTCGATCATGGCGACGCCGAGGCCCGGGTAGCGGAACAGGTACTCGACCACGACAATGCCGCCGGCGAGCCATGCCAGCTGGATCGCGACGACCTGGGCGATGGGGCCGATAGCGTGGGGGAGCGCGTGGCGGAAGATGACGCGGCGCTCAGGCACGCCTTTGAGACGGGCCATTTCGACATAGCCCGAGTCGAGGGTCTCGATCATCGTGGCGCGGGTCATGCGAGCGATGTACGGGCTGACGACCAGCGCGAGGGTCAACGTCGGCAGCACGAGCTGCGACGGGTACGACCAGACAGAGGCGCCCGGCTGCGACATCGTCACCGCGGGCAGCACCTGAAAGACCGAGGTTGCGAAAACCGTGACCAGCAAAATACCGATGACGAATTCCGGCATCGCGGCGAGGATCAGGGTGACCCAAGTGATGGCCTGGTCGCGGCGGAAGCCACGCCACCACGCCGCATAGATGCCGACGAGAATGCCCAGCGGAATCGCGATCAACGCCGCCAAAACCATCAAGACCAAAGAGTTGACCAGCGGTTCACCGAGCAGCTCGGACACCGGGCCGCCGGTGGTGGTGGAGGTGCCGAAGTCGCCCGTCAACACGCCGCCGAGCCACAGGAAGTAGCGTTCGACGGGGTTTTTGTCCAGGTTCATTTCGGCTTGGAGCGCGGCGATGCGCTCCGGGGTAGCCTGCTGGCCCAGGATGGCGCGGGCGGGGTCGCCCGGCAGGAGCAGCGTGGCGCAGAAAATGATGACGGACACTGCCAAAAGAATGAAGATGCTCAAGCCGAGTCGGCGAGCGATGAGTTTGCCCATTGTCTAGGCCTCCGCAATCCACATGTCGTAGAACAACGCCTGGGACAGTGCAACGCCACTTGGGTGGGGGCGCGCTCCGACCACGTAGTTGTGGTACGCGTCCACCTGGTTGGGGAAGCCCCAGATGATGTATCCGCCGCGGTCGTAGAATTCGCGCTGGAGCTCCTTGATCTCCTTGCTGCGCTCGCGGTCGTCGACAATGCCGCGGGCGGCTTCGACGCGGGCGGTGAATTCGTCGTCGACCCAGTGCGTCTCGTTGAACGGTGCCTCCTCGGTGGCGCAACGGTTGACTTGCTCGAGGAAGTTTCGCGTGTAGTAGAAGGTCTGGGAGAAGGGATAGGACAGGTAGTTTCCGTCGGCCCAGAAGGTGGTGGAGTCGACTTGGTCGATCTTCACGCGGATTCCGGCGTCGCGGACCTGCTCCGTGAACACCTGCGCGGCGCGGACAGCGCCTGAGGCGATTTCGGAGGTGGCAAGGGTGACGTCGATGCCGTCGGGGTAGCCGGCGTCGGCAAGCAACTTCTTTGCTTCTTCGATGTTTTGCTCGCGCTGGGGGAATTCGTGCGGGTACGCCGGGTCGTAGAGGGCGAACATGTCGTTGCCGACCTGGCCCTCGCCGGAGAAGACTTGGTCGACCATGCCGGGGCGCGCGCAGGCCAGGCGCATGGCTTGGCGGACGCGCTCGTCATCGAAGGGCTCGTGGTCGACGCGCATGGTGAAGGGGAGCCACATGCCGGTTTCAGAACTGACGACGTGCATGCGCGGGTCAGACTCGATGACGCGGACCAGTGCGTGGTTGAGCGCCCCGATGCCGTCGACCTGGGAGGACAAAAGCGCGTTGAGCATCGCGTCCTCCTGGTAGAAGTCGACGACCTCGACGCGGTCCAGGTTGGCGGGGCCGAGGAAGTAATGCTCGTTGCGCTCCATGACAGTCTCACGGCCGGCGGAGAAGCTGACCAGCTTGAAAGGGCCGGCACCGATCGGATTCTCCGGGTCGTAGTCTTCAGGGACGATGCCCATCTGGTACTCGGCGAGCGCATCGGTCAAGGTCGCGTCGGGTCGCGACAACGAGATGGTCAGCGTGCGGTCGTCGACGACGTTCATGGCTTCGATGTGGGCGATGGACCCTGCGCCGTTCTTCGGGTCGTCCGGGTCGGCGACACGCTCGTAGGTGGCAATCACATCCTCAGGGCGCACCGGGCGGCCGTCGGAGAATTTCACGCCCTCACGCAGCCGAATGGTCCACTCGGTCGCGTCCCCATTCGGCTCGAGGCTCTCGGCGAGACGGTTTTCCAGCTCGTATTCGTAGCCGCGGCGTACGAGGGGCTCGTACAGATTGACCACGCGGGCGGCATCGCTGGCACTGGCGGGAATGTGCGCGTCGACGGTGTCGGCGGTGGAGCCGCCCACGAGTCCGACGCGCAGGGTGCCACCCTTGCGCGGCGGGCCCGACGTATCGATATTTTCAGCAGGCATCGTTGGCGAGCATGCCGCGAGGGCAGTCGCCGAACCAGCGACCGCCGCGGTGCCCAGCAACTGCCGGCGCGAAAGTTCAACCATGTTTATGTGTTCTCCTTCACGAAGACAGCGTCCGCTGTCATCCACGTATTCAGATATGCCGTCACAGCGTCCGCCGCGTCCGTTGCCGACAGTGCGCCGATGAGCATTTGCACACCGAGACCGTCGATCGTCGCCGTGACAGCGCTCATCATGTCCTCGGGTGCGGAGGCGGTGAATTGGCCGGAGGCCATCCCTTCGAGCACGATGGCGCGCAGCTGCTGGTCCCAGCGGCTGTACGCCACGGCAGTCGCCTCCTTCGCATCCGCGAATATCGGCGACGACGCCCAGAATTGAGCCCACGTCGTCCACTCCCGGGTGGCTTCCGCGGAACCGTCGAGCTGCACGTGCGCAAAGCGCACCAAACGTCGTGCAGGATCGCTTATCGACGTCACCGCCTCCCGTCTTCCCGCCGCCTGCTCCGAACACAAGTCGAGAGTGGCGAGGAAGATGTCGTTTTTCGAGTGGAAGTAGTAGTGGACAGCTGAGCTGGACATTCCTGCTTCCCGGGCGATGTCGGCCACCTTGACCGCCTCGTAGCCGTTCGACGTGAACAGCGGCCATGCGGCCGCGGCGATTGCGCGGCGCCGGGCGGCCCAATCTGCTTCGCGCGGGCGGGCGGCCGGTGCGTGGCCGGTGGCCGTTGTGGACAGCGGCCTCAGACTGTCCACGGTGACGCCGGTGATCTCCGCCAAACGCTGCAGCTCGGTGGCGCTGAAGCGCCGTACGCCTGAGAGCGACTTGGACAGTTTGCTGGCGTCGATCCCCAAATGGGTGGCCACATCCGCGTGCCTCAAACCCGCCGCGGTGATCGCGGCGCGAGCTGCAGTGTTCGGATGTGTCTGGGCCATGGGCACAACCTTATGTGCAGCTGAGAGGCAATCGCAACAATTTGACTTAGGCGCGAAGGGAATCGCAACTGGCGCGGGGCGTCGATTAGCGAATCGCGGAACTGACCTAGACTGGTGTGCATGGCTTTTGCTGCTGAGCACCCCGTTTTATCGCACTCCGAATTCCGCCCCGTGGGAGAAGTGGAGCGCTCCGAGAAGCTCTTCGAGGTCGAATCTGAATTCGAGCCGTCCGGCGACCAACCGACCGCGATCGCAGAGCTGGACCGTAGGCTGCGGGCGGGGGAGCCGGACGTGGTGCTCATGGGTGCCACCGGTACCGGTAAATCGGCGACGGCGGCCTGGCTCATCGAGCAACAGCAGCGGCCCACGCTCGTGATGGCGCCGAACAAGACGCTCGCCGCCCAGCTGGCCACGGAGCTGCGCGCACTGCTCCCGAACAACGCCGTCGAGTACTTCGTGTCGTACTACGACTACTACCAACCGGAGGCGTACATCGCGCAGACGGACACCTACATTGAGAAGGATTCGTCGATCAACGACGATGTCGAACGCCTCCGCCACTCTGCGACATCGGCCCTGTTGTCCCGCCGCGATGTGGTGGTGGTGTCTTCGGTGTCCTGCATCTATGGCCTGGGTACGCCGCAGTCCTACTTGGACCGTTCTTTGCTTCTTCGGGTCGGGGAAGAAGTGGAGCGCGACCGGTTCTTGCGTTTGCTTGTCGACGTCCAGTACGAACGCAACGACGTGGACTTCAAGCGCGGGACATTCCGCGTGAAAGGCGACACGGTGGACATCATCCCTGCCTACGAGGAAGTTGCCGTGCGCGTGGAGTTCTTCGGTGACGAAGTCGATTCGCTCTACTACATTCACCCGCTCACCGGTGACGTTCTGCAGCAGCGCGAGGAGCTGCGCATCTTCCCGGCAACGCACTACGTTGCCACCGAGGACCGGATGGAGAAAGCAATTGAGGCGATCAAGCTGGAACTCGCCGACCGTCTCGAAGAGCTGGAAAACCGCGGGAAACTGCTCGAAGCGCAGCGTCTGCGCATGCGTACCGAATACGATCTCGAAATGATTCAGCAGGTCGGGTTCTGCACTGGCATTGAGAACTACTCGCGGCATATTGATGGCCGTGGTCCTGGATCCGCTCCCGCCACCCTCATCGACTACTTCCCGGAAGACTTCCTCACCATCATCGACGAGTCTCACGTCACCGTGCCCCAGATCGGCGGCATGTACGAGGGCGACATGTCGCGTAAGCGCAACCTCGTCGAGTTCGGCTTCCGTCTGCCGTCCGCGGTGGACAACCGTCCGCTGACGTTCGACGAGTTCGAGGACCGTGTCGGCCAGACCGTGTACATGTCTGCGACCCCGGGCGACTACGAGCTGGAGGCCGCCGGTGGCGAGTTTGTTGAGCAGGTGATTCGCCCGACGGGCCTGGTCGACCCGAAGGTAACGGTCAAGCCCACCAAGGGCCAGATCGACGACCTGATCCACGAGATCCGCGAGCGAACTGAGAGGGATGAGCGCGTCCTGGTGACCACCTTGACCAAGCGCATGGCTGAGGATCTCACTGATTACTTCCTGGATAACGGCATCCAGGTCCGCTACCTGCACTCGGACATTGACACCTTGCAGCGTGTGGAGTTGCTGCGCCAGCTACGCCTCGGTGAGTTCGACGTGCTCGTGGGCATCAACCTGCTCCGCGAGGGCCTCGACCTGCCGGAGGTCTCTCTCGTGGCAATTCTTGACGCCGACAAAGAAGGCTTCCTGCGTTCGACGAAGTCGCTCATTCAGACGATTGGCCGCGCAGCCCGCAATGTCTCCGGCGAGGTCATCATGTACGCCGATGACATCACTGAGTCAATGCAGGAAGCCATCGACGAGACGGAGCGACGCCGCACCAAGCAGATCGCGTACAACAAAGAGCACGGCATCGATCCGCAACCGCTGCGCAAGAAGATTGCCGACATCCTCGACGAGGTTTACGAGCGCGCCGAGGACGATACGTATGGCGACGGTGCAAAGCGCGGCAGCAGCGGGGAAGAGGCGATGATCGAAGGCCGTGACACATCGTCGATGGCTTCGGACGAGATTGAGAAGCTCATCGCGGACCTGACAACGCAGATGACCGCAGCTGCTCGGGAGCTGAAATTCGAGCTCGCTGGCCGCCTGCGCGATGAGATTGCGGACTTGCGCAAGGAGCTACGCGGGGTCAAAGAAGCCGGTATATAGTGGCCACCATGAGCAAGAACTACAACACCGTTGTTGTTGGCACAGACGGGTCGAAGTCCTCGATGCTGGCTGTTGAGCGTGCCGCGGAACTCGCGGCTGCGTTCGATGCCACGCTGGTCATCGGTTGCGCCTACTACGAGTCAGAAGCAGATGTTTCCACTGCGCTGCGCCAGGACTCGAACACGATTCTGGGCGATGAGACCGCACGCGAGAATCTTGCCAAGGCCGCTGAGCACGCGTCAGCTACCGGTGTGAAGGACGTGCAGACCACCGTTCGCCCGGGTACCCCGGTCGAGGCGTTGATGAGCATCGTCAACGATTACTCTGCAGAGCTGCTCGTCGTGGGTAACCGCGGCATCAACT
The DNA here is from genome assembly GCF_000143825.1 of Corynebacterium genitalium ATCC 33030. NCBI lineage: Bacteria > Bacillati > Actinomycetota > Actinomycetes > Mycobacteriales > Corynebacteriaceae > Corynebacterium > Corynebacterium genitalium. The sequence goes on along the minus strand of NZ_CM000961.1, from coordinate 1,814,091 downwards.
CTCTGACCGGCCGCCTGCTCGGTTCCGTGCCGGCTGACGTCGCGCGCCAGTCTGACTGCGACGTCATGATCGTCCACACCGTTTCTTAAGCGCCGGAGATCAGGAAACGGGGAGTTCCCCAATCACGGTCAGAGTCTGCGTCGCTCGCGTGACTGCGACGTAGAGGTCTTGCCAGCCTTGCGGTGAGGCATCCACGATCGCCGCTGGATTATCGACGATGACGTGGTCGAACTCCAACCCCTTCACCTCATCTACATTGTCTGCGGTGACTACCGCGACCATCCCGCCGTGGGCGGCGAATTCACACCTGACGTTCTCGGCGTTTGTGCCTTCAGGCAACCACCGGACCGAGTCGTGTTCGCTCACGCCGCCCGATTCGCGCACAGTAGCTGCAGGCGTCGCCTCTGGATCAATGACACGGAGGATTGTGTCGGCGACGCGCATGATGTCGCCAGGGGTGCGGTAGTTCACCGTGAGTTCATGGGAGCGGTAGCGCTGGCCGACGAACGGCTCGAGCGCGCTGTCCCACGTGTCCACGCCCGCCGGTGAGGAGGTCTGCGCAGTGTCACCCACCAGCGTCATCCACCGCGAGGGGCAGCGGCGGAACACCATCCGCCACTCCATTGCGGACAGCTCCTGGGCTTCGTCGACGATGACGTGCCCGTACGCCCAGGTCATATCCGCTTGTGCTCGCTGGGCGGTGGACCGGATGTCCGTCTCACGTTGGCGGCTGGCGAGCGCCTCAGCGTCGATGATGTCGTGCGCGGAAAGCACCTCAGCTTCAAACTCGTCGTCGGTATCGGTGTTTGCTGAGGATGCGAGGATGTCGAGTGCGTCTTCAGCGTCCGCGACAAGCTCCCGCCACCGCCGCTCGGCCTTCTCAGCCTCATCGCTGGGTGTGGGGATGCCGACGAGGGTGTACAGCTCGTCGATAAGCGCCGTGTCAGACGCCGTGAATGCGGTGCCGTCAGCGCGGTAGAGCGCGTCTTGGGTCAGCTCGTCGTAGTCGAAGGCTGCGGCGGCAATTGCCTCCCGGTCGCTGAGGAACTCGGCGAGCACCTCCACCGGATCAAGCTCAGGGAAGTGCTTATCGACGAGCTGAGCCACCTGCGGGTCATCCGCGAGATCATCATGAAGTTGATCGACATCCGCCTGGGACAGCAGGTTAGACCCGCCGAGGGGGTCTTCACCGATGCGCTTGGCCAGGGCCTCCGCAACCAGTTGCGTCAACGCTTCGGCGAAGAACGGGCGCGCTTCGTTGTGGGGTTTGCGCGAGCGACGGGCCCGTGTGCGGGCAGCGGTGATCATGGACGCAGTGGCGGCCAGATCAATGCCGTCGACGCGCAGCAGCTCGTCTTGCTCGGGAACTGTCTGATAGTTCCACACCGCCCGCTTGAGAATAGTGGCCATGTCCTGGGACCCCTTGACCTCGCGGGCGACAAGACTGTCAGTAGCGGCGGGGTCAAATCCTGGCACGAGCTGATCCACGGTGTTCAAGACGACACCGGTTTCACCCAGTTCCGGTAGAACCCGGGAGATGTAATCGAGGAAGGTGCGATTCGGCCCGACAATGAGGACACCAGTGCGCGCGAGCTGGTCCCGCCACGTGTACAGCAGGTAGGCAACGCGGTGCAGGGCGACCGCGGTCTTGCCCGTTCCCGGTCCACCAGAGACAACCAGGACTCCACGGGTCGAATCCCGGATGATCTGATCCTGCTCGCGCTGGATAGTTTCCACGATCGACTGCATGTGCCCGGTGCGCGGTGCGTTCATGGCACGGCGCAGAGCCGCTTCGCTGCTGACGTCACTTGTCGTGCCCGACGTTTCCCCAATGGTGTCAGCGTCATCCCAGCCGGAGAGCACTTCGTCATCCACCGCCGTCACGGAACGGCCGCGCATACGGATGTTGCGGCGCGTCTCCACGCCTTCGGGGTGGGCAGTTGTGGCCAAGTAGTAGGGCCGCGCCATCGGGGCGCGCCAGTCCAGCAAAAGAGTGCGGTAATCATCGGCGCGGTCGTCGATGGCCATACGGCCGATGTAGCGGCGGTCCACGTTCTCCCGGCCGTCGGCGGGATTCTCCGGGGAGTCATCCGCGACGTCGATCCGCCCAAAAACCAAGCCGGTTTCAGCGACGTTGAGATCATCCAGTTTCGCGTTCAGGCCGTGATACTCCGTCTCACGGCGAACCAAAGCATCCGCATCCGGGTTGTCTGGGTCCACGTCCAACGCCACAGCCTCAAGCCGTCGCTGGGCAGCCTGAACCTCCGCGTCGAGCCTGCCGAACAAAGCATCCGCGTAGTCCTGTTCCTGGGCGATCCTGGAATCTGTCACCGAGCGCCTAACCTTTCTCTTCCCACCGAAGGAGTGTGCCAGTAAGCAAACAGCCCCGAGACAGGGAGTATTCCCTGCCGCGGGGCTAGTAGGTGCGACCCGGTGAATTAACCGAGCTTCTTCTGCACCTTCTTCACAGCCTTCTTAGCCTGCTTCTCGGCCTTGTTCGCCCTCTTCTTCCACTTACGCTTCTGCCACCAGCTCGGGGAGGCGTCCAGCTCATCGAAAGCGTGCTGCAGGTTCGTGATGGCATCCTGCGCACGGCCCTGCGCCTTGTCAGCAGCCTTGTTGACCTTGCGCTTGCCCTTGAACTTCTCCCACTCGGACGGGCCGAGGTCATCGAGAGAACCCTGCAGGTCGCTCACAACGGAATTGACCTTGCGCTTGGCCTTGAACTTGTCCAGCTCGGACGGGGTCAGATCCTGGACCTTGTCCTGAGCGTCACCAATGAAGCCCTTGACCTGGCGCTTCATGCGGGCCTGCTCGAGCTTGTTCGGCTTGAGGTCCTTGTAGGTGCCCTCAGCCCAGTCGGCAGCGTCAGACGCAGCATCCTGCGCCTTGTCGGCGAACTTGGACGCGGTCTTCTTCCAGTCATCCTTGTTGTCGTCGACGTAGTCAGCGACCTCGGAAGCTGCCTGCTGTGCACCCTCGGAGACAGTCTCCGCGGTGTTCTGGAACCACTCGCTGGCCTTGCTCATGGCCTTCTCGGTCTCAGACTGAGTCGGCAGAGCGGACTGGATGTTCTTGTTCGCACGCTTCGCGGCGTCCTGTGCGCGCCATGCCAGACCCGGCTTGCCTTCGGTGTCAGCAGTAGCCAGCAGAACACCGCCAAGCAGAGCGACGTTGGTCAGAGCGCCGGTGCGCATCTTGGCCTTCTCCTCGTCGTTCTTGGCCTCCCAGAACGCGTTGCGGGCCATCAGGGTGCACACGGTGGACCCTGCGAGCAGGCCAGCGGAGAGACGCGGCATCTTGCCCAGAGCGAAGGTGGCACCTGCGCCGATCTTCACACCACCGTTGATCTTTGCCACAGTCTCCGGGTCCGAGGGAATGTAGCTTGCGTACTGTGCCGGCAGCACAGACTTAATGGTGTTGACGACCTTCTCTGCGCCCTTAGCGTGCTCAGAGGAGCTCGTCACCGTTCCCACGCCGTCTGCGATGTACACAGACGCAAGCATGGGGCGAGCAAGTTTGCGGATCATACTCACTATTCCTTTTCTTATAGGGGTCTTTCTCTAACCACTGTAGACCGATTCCACGGCAAGCGTGCCGGAAATTCTCCGGCAGAGACCTACCAGCGGCGCTCCCACCACTCGTCTAGCTTCGGCCGTTCCTCACCGAGAGTTGTCGGGTCGCCGTGGCCCGGGCGGACAATCGCGTCATCGGGGAAGCGATCGAAGATGCGCTCTTTCACGTCGTTGAAGAGACGGATGAAGTCGCCTTCACCGTTGGTCTTGCCCAACCCGTCAGGGAAGAGGGAGTCTCCGACGAAAAGATTGGTGGTGCCGTCGATCTCAGCCGCGATAGCGGCACCGCCCGGAGTGTGGCCGCGCAGAATGTAGACGGGGAAGGAGTGCCCGGCGAACTCGAGGGTGTCTTCGTTGTGCAGTTCCTTGTCGGGAGCAACCGGCAGGGCAGGGGCATCGAGGAAGGAACCCCAATGGGTCGCACCGGTGCGTTCAAGGATGTCTTCGAGCGCACCGACGTGGTCCCAGTGCCGGTGCGTTGTCAGCACATCGGTGATCTCCACTCCGGCAGATTCGGCCATGGCGAGCAGGGTGTCGGGCTCGCAGGCGGCGTCGATAAGCAAGCCCTGCCCCCGCGAGCACAGCAGATAGCAGTTGTTGTCCATCTCAGAAACAGACACGTGATGCAAGGTGAGGTCCATGCCGCCCCACTGTAGGGGAATGAACAGGGGCGTAGATGTGTTGGTAAATTCGTTCGAGGACCCGCAACGCCCGAAACGGAGGACAAGTGGCCGACAAACTCACTGTGCGCGGAGCGCGCGAACACAACCTCAAAGGCATCGACGTGGAGCTGCCACGCGACAAGATGGTCGTGTTCACGGGCTTGTCGGGCTCGGGCAAGTCCTCGCTGGCGTTCGACACGATCTTCGCGGAAGGGCAGCGCCGCTACGTCGAATCGCTCAGTTCTTACGCGCGCATGTTCCTCGGCCAAATGGACAAGCCGGATGTCGACTATATCGACGGTCTGTCGCCGGCTGTGTCCATTGACCAGAAGTCGACCAACCGCAATCCGCGCTCGACGGTGGGCACGATCACGGAGATCTACGACTATCTCCGTCTGCTGTACTCGCGCGCCGGCACCCCGCACTGTCCGGTGTGCGACGCCGTCATCGACCGGCAAACTCCGCAGCAGATTGTGGACCGCGTCATGGAGAACCCGGAGCGCACGAAGTTCCAGGTGCTCGCGCCCATCGTGCGCAAGCGCAAGGGCGAGTTTGTCGACCTGTTCTCTGACCTGTCCGCACAGGGCTATGCCCGCATCAACGTCGACGGTGAGACCTACCAGCTGTCGGATCCGCCGAAGCTGGAAAAGCAGGTCAAGCACAACATAGACGTCGTCGTCGACCGTCTCACTGTGAAAGAAAGCCAGAAGCAGCGGCTCACGGACTCCGTCGAGACAGCATTGAAGCTTGCCGACGGTCTCGTCGGGTTCGATTTCGTCGACCGCGACGAGGACGACCCGAACCGCGTGGAAATCTTCTCCGAAAAGATGGCCTGCCCGAACGGGCACACGCTCAACGTGGAGGAGTACGAGCCGCGCGCGTTCTCCTTCAACTCTCCCTTCGGCGCATGCCCCGCGTGCGACGGCCTGGGCACCCGCAGCGAGATCGATCCGGACCTGGTGATTCCGGACCCAGACGCACCGGCCGTCGACGCGTTCCAGCCGTGGAACTCCTCGCCGAACAAGGGCTACTTCACCAAGCTCATCGTCGCGCTCGGCAAAGCGGAGGGGTTTGATCCGTACGAGCCGTTGTCGTCGTTAAGCAAAAAGCACCGCACGGCGCTGATCGACGGCACCTCCACGAAGGTGTCCGTCCGCTACAAGAACCGCTACGGCCGCCAACGCAACTTCACCGCCGCGTTCGAAGGCGTGAAGGGCTACTTGAACAGGAAGATCGAGCAGTCCGAGTCGGAGCACGCGAAGGAGAAGTACCTCGCCTACACCCGCGATGTCGCCTGCCCGACGTGCAACGGTGCGCGCCTCAAGCCCGAGATCTTGGCGGTTCGCCTCGACTCGAAGACGCACGGGGAGAAGTCCATTGCGGGGCTGACCGAGCTGTCCGTCGAAGACGCGTCCCAATACCTAGACAACCTCGTGCTCGGATACCGCGAGGAAATGATCGCCGGGGCTGTGCTGCGCGAGATCCAGGCGCGCCTGCACTTCCTGCTCGACGTCGGACTGAACTACCTGACGCTGTCGCGCTCTGCGGGAACGCTCTCCGGCGGTGAGGCACAGCGCATCCGTCTGGCTACTCAGATCGGTTCGGGTCTGGCTGGTGTGCTTTACGTGCTCGACGAGCCGTCGATTGGCCTGCACCAGCGCGACAACCAGCGCCTCATCGCGACGCTGCAGAAATTGCGCGACTTGGGTAACACCCTGGTTGTGGTCGAGCACGACGAAGACACCATTCGGGCCGCCGACTGGCTTATCGACGTCGGCCCCCTCGCCGGTGAATACGGCGGCAAAGTTGTGTACCAGGGCGAGCCGAAGGGCATTGAGAAGGTCGAGGAGTCCCTGACCGGTGCCTATATCTCCGGCCGCAAGGAGATCACGGTTCCGGATGCACGCCGCCCGCTGGACAAGGAGCGGAAGCTGCGCGTCGTCGGTGCCCGCGAGAACAACTTGGACAACGTGTCTGTCGACATTCCGCTGGGCATGCTCGTCGCGGTGACGGGTGTGTCCGGCTCCGGTAAGTCCACGCTGGTCAACCAGATCTTGGCGAAGACCCTGCAGAACCGCCTCAACGGTGCGCGCCAGGTGCCCGGACGTGTGAAGAAGGTCGATGGCCTCGAGCACCTGGACAAGCTCGTGCAGGTGGACCAGTCGCCGATCGGCCGCACGCCGCGCTCGAACCCGGCGACGTACACCGGTGTCTTCGATAAAATCCGCAACCTGTTCGCGGAGACACAAGAAGCGAAGGTGCGCGGTTACAAGGCGGGGCGTTTCTCCTTCAATGTCAAGGGTGGACGCTGCGAGGCTTGCCGCGGTGACGGCACGATCAAGATTGAGATGAACTTCCTGCCGGACGTCTACGTCCCCTGCGAAGTGTGCGGCGGCGCGCGCTACAACCGCGAAACGCTCGAGGTCCGCTACAAGGGCAAGAACATCGCCGAAGTTCTGGACATGCCGATCAGTGAGGCGACCGATTTCTTCGAGCCCATCACATCGATCCACCGCTACTTGCAGACGCTGTGCGATGTCGGCCTTGGCTACGTTCGACTGGGTCAGTCCGCTACGACTCTTTCCGGTGGCGAGGCCCAGCGTGTGAAACTCGCCGCGGAGCTGCAGAAGCGCTCCAACGGCCGGACGATCTACATCCTGGATGAGCCCACAACGGGCCTGCACTTCGAGGACATCCGCAAGCTCATGCTCGTGCTCAACGGCCTGGTGGACAAGGGCAACACCGTCTTGGTGATTGAGCACAACCTTGACGTGATCAAATGCGCTGACTGGATCATCGACATGGGTCCGGAGGGCGGCTCCGGCGGCGGAACCGTTGTTGCGCAAGGCACGCCGGAGAAGGTGTCCAAGGTGAAGGGGTCCTTCACGGGCGAGTTCCTCGCGGATGTGCTGACGACGTAGCAAGGAGGGGACCATGTCCGAGTCCACGAGCGACGACCTCGTTGTGCTCTTCACTGACGGGGAGAAAGTAGTCCTGCCTGACGGCCTCGAGCACTCCGATCCGCTGTACGTCGTGTGTTTTTGGGAGTACAGCGGAGACGGTGAGAAGGACTACTTCATCCAGCGGACTGAAATTGTCCGCGGAGCGACCGACGTGCTCCAGGTCATCGACTACGCGCGGGAGTCGCTCGCTGAGGACGAGCTAGGCACGACCTTCGGTGTATTCGTGATTCCACCGGATCCGTCAGGCACGCGTGAACACATTGACCTCGTCCGTCTGTATGGAGAGGTGCCGGAAGGGCCGTTTGAAGACCCCGCGACCTTCGGCTGGACCATGTACGTAGCCGAAACGGAGGCCTCCGGGACAGTGCGGGGGATCGGCGACCCGCCCGACCCCCGCGAAGCACGGCTACTCCGGGCGGGAGCGCGGGTGGAGAAGTAGCGCTCCTACATCTCGGGGGCTGGCGGTGGAGTGTCCTGCGGGGGTTGGGGTTTGTGAGGTACCGGGCCACCATGTGCCGGTGTTGCGGCGGGGGCCTGTACACCACAAGGTCCCGGTGTCTCTGGTGCTCCTGGTGCCGCCGTTGCCGCGGGCTGAGGTTTCGAGCCGCTGTTTCGTTGCGCTCCCAGAACCGCGACCGCGATAAGGAGCAGGCCGGAGACGGTGAACGCCAGTACCCTTGGAATGCCGCTCAGGGAGGCCATGTCGAAGAACACGAGCTTTCCTGTTGCGACTAAGGCGAGAACCAGGCCGGCTGTGCGAGCGGACTTCGGGTTCGAACCGGATTCGGGGCGTGGTCGTTTCAACAGCAGCCAGGAGGCGAGAGCCATCACGGCGATCGAGACGGACATATGGCCGATCAGGAATCCAATGTCAGCGCCTGTCAGCGAACTGCGATCTCGAGAGGAGAATGGCTGATCGCTCGGGTCAGGCCGCGGCGCGATGAAATCACCGATGATAGTGGTGATGCTGACCCACGAGACCATTGCCAAGATGAGTCCTGCTCCCGCGAGAGCGTTTTGGGCCTCGGTGGGCATTGTGCGCCAGAGTTTCCTTTGAGTCGCGACGACGATGAGGACGGCTGAGAGTGCGATCGCCTCAATGAAGATATAAGGATCGAGTCCGAACCCCGTGTAACCGCCCGTCGTGATCAAAAGGAGCACACGGACGTTGATGAAGAGGACGATCACCCACGCAAACGTCACGCCGGGAAGATGTACAGGGCGGGTACGGAAGAGGAAGGTTGCGCCGATGAAGGCCATCATGAAGACGATTACGTAGATCGTGTAGCCGAGAACGGACCACTCCAAGGATGCAACTGCATAAGCGACAAGGAACGTCAACGGCGTGACAATGAGCCAACCGTTGACCATGGTGTGGGAGCTGCGCCTAGTGAGAGTGACGAGGACGCACACGATGCATGTTGCAACCACGGGCAGCCAGACGGTCCAAGCGTCTGTGATTCCAAAACATGTCCACATGACAAGAGTGGGCATGATGACCGCGTTCAGGATCGGCGGGTTCTGTGACTGGGCGGCCGGTGTGGCCGGGATGAACAGCTCTGACACAACGAGCATGACTGCACCGGCTACCGCGATAACAACGATGACGTTTACTGGGCCTTCCTCGAGCATGTTCGAGACCCACAGAGTCTGCCACGCAAGTAGCGCCGCCGTAGCGGTGCGCACCAAAGCGTGGAGATTCTTTTCGCCGGCACGGAGTTTCCACGTGACTACGAGTGCCGAGAGCGGTGCGACCATTGCGATAGTCGTTTGAAGCACATCGAATGGGTACAGGCAGAAGTGGTAGACGAACATGGACAGACACATGCACAGCACGAGGCCCAGATTGTTCCGTACGGTCGCTAGAACGAGATAGATCATCCACAGGAATATGAAGAACGCGCTCAAGGCGAGGGCTGGGAGCCAGGGCTTTACCCAGGTGACGTAGTACAGGTCGGCATAGATGACCAGTAGAGATGTGATGTACAACGCCGTGACACCTGCCGATGGACCGCGGCGTGTGTCTACCCGGATACCGATGCCCAGTAGCGCGACCCCGAAGATGAGCGCGCCCACCGCGCGGCCAACGGGGCCGAGGAGACCGGTTTGAATGGCCAGGGCGATACCGAAACTGGCGCCTGCGAAGGTAATGAGAGAACCGATGATGGCTGCTACCCGGACTATCTTCTGCTCCGGAGTCAGACTCGGCTTTCGTGGGGCTGAAGGGGCGACAGGCATCGTCGGGCCAATGGGCGGCGGTGACGCTGGATACGGCGACGGTTGCCCCGCCTGGGGTTGGGGAGGCTGCGGCTGCTGAGGCAGTGGTGGCGCGACGGGAGCTGACACAGCTGCGGGGGCAGGTTCTGGGGCGGAAGCTGGTGAGGAAAGGGAGTGGACAATGTCGTCGATAAGCTGTTGGCTGTGCGTGGTCACACGGCGCAGTTCTTCTAGCTGGCTTAGAAGCTTCTCGTTGCTTGTCATACCCTTTAGACTGAAATCCGCTCCAAATGGTTCCATCCGGGTAGGTGTTTTTATCACCTCGTTACCGAGATTTGGCCGAACGTGACCTTGGATGCTAGGGTTCTATTCACTACCGCCTTGCGCGATGTTTCACCGATTTCTCATTGGAGATGCAAAGCGCGGGTTGCAAGTGGAGTTACTCCCACCTGATGCCGCCAGCTAGATGGAAGGCTAAGGGTCAAAACCATGGTAGGTTCGCGTAAGCGCGCCTGCCGTGGACGGATGAACTCCCACGCTATCTCTGAGAGAGCGTGGGTTTTTGTTTGGGGGAGCTGCGTTTGCGGTTCGGTAGCGAACCATTGAAACCCTTCACACTCTAGGAGTTCTCATCAGCGCTGAAGCTCGGATCAACGAACGTATCCGTGTTCCCGAAGTACGTCTCGTCGGCCCGTCCGGCGAGCAGGTTGGCATTGTCCGTACCGATGACGCACGCAAGCTCGCATACGAGGCAGACCTCGACTTGGTTGAGGTTGCGCCGAATGCAAAGCCGCCCGTGTGCAAGATCATGGACTACGGCAAGTACAAGTACGAGCAGGCCCAGAAGGCCCGCGAGTCCCGCAAGAACCAGCAGCAGACAGTGGTCAAGGAGCAGAAGTTCCGGCCCAAGATTGATGAGCACGACTACCAGACCAAGAAAGCCAACGTTGAGCGTTTCTTGGAGAAGGGCAACAAGGTCAAGGTGACCATCATGTTCCGCGGCCGCGAGCAGTCGCGTCCGGAACTTGGCTACCGCCTGCTGGAGCGCCTCGCTGAGGACATTCAGGAGGTCGGCCAGGTCGAGTCCCGTCCGAAGCAGGACGGCCGCAATATGACGATGGTCCTGGGCCCGGTTCGCAAGGGCAAGAAGTAGATCGTAGAAGCACCAAAGGATTTACAGACATGAAGCAGAAGACCCACAAGGGCACCGCTAAGCGCATCAAGGTCACCGGTTCTGGCAAGCTCCGCCGCGAGCAGGCCGGTAAGCGTCACCTGAACGAGAAGCTGTCGGCTAAGCGCCGCCGCAAGCTCTCCGGCACCACCGACGTTGCTAAGGGTGACGTCAAGCGCACCAAGCGTCTCCTCGGCAAGGCTTAAGAGCGCCCTGCCTCCCAGAAACAATCCGTAACGAGAAGTAAGGAAGTATCACTGTGGCACGTGTCAAGCGCTCAGTTAACGCCAAGAAGAAGCGTCGCGCCATCCTCAAGTCCGCGAAGGGCTACCGCGGCCAGCGTTCCCGCCTGTACCGCAAGGCGAAGGAGCAGTGGCTGCACTCCCAGACCTACGCGTACCGCGATCGTCGCGCACGCAAGTCTGAGTTCCGCAAGCTGTGGATCCAGCGCATCAACGCTGCAGCCCGCATGAACGACATCACCTACAACCGCCTCATCCACGGCCTGAAGCTGGCTGAGGTCGAGGTTGACCGCAAGATCCTCGCGGACCTTGCTGTGAACGACTTCGCTGCATTCTCCGCCATCTGCGAGGTGGCCAAGAACGCTTTGCCGGAGGACGTCAACGCCCCGAAGGCAGCTGCCGCCTAAGTCGCGTTGTGCGGTTCTCCGCGCATTGCTTATCGACGCCCCGTGCGCCACGGTTCCGAACCTGGCCGCGGGGCGTTTGGCGTGTATGCCCCTCATTGGGGCTTACCGAAGTTCCGCGGGTGGGGTGAGCGGGGGTGGTGTTTGGTGGTGTTTGCACCCGGTATTCCTGTCAATTTTTCCGCGGTCGATCATGGCGCGGACCTCGGCCATCCCGCGTTTGTGCTCAGGTAAATATCAGCTCAGACTTCGTTTCCGCTTACATTCTGTGACATTGATCTTTTACACTTCGGCACCGCTCCGTCGCTGAAACGACGGGCGGGTGGATGCGACATGACGCTTCACCGAGGTACCGACAGAAAAGGAACGTCAATGAGACACAAGAAAACAGCGGCCGTCGCGGTAGTGCCTGTAAGCCTCGTGCTGTTAGCCGCAGCGCAAATACCGGTTGCAGGGGCGCAAGATGCGCGCATCACCGATGCTCCGAGAATTGACACGCAGGTGCAGGACGATGAGGCTCCGACGCGCTTCATCGTCGAGTTCACAGAGGAGCCAAGTGCTCCTGAGGAGCGCGCCAGCATTCTCAATTCAGCGACGGACGACCCGCTTCCCGAGGTCACTGAAGTTCGTGAGCGTGAAGACGGCACGAGTGTCGTGGCGGCTGACAAGCGCATGAGCGATGAAGAAGTCCAGGAGTTCATCAAGGACACCCAGAACAGCGGGAAGGTCGCGCACATTGAAGAGGATGTGCGGATGTTTCCCATGGCTGTCAATGATCCTCGCATGGGGCAACAGTGGGCGTTGAACGGAATGGCAGGCCCGAGCATCGAAAGCGCGTGGGAGAATGCTCCGAAGCGGGGCGACGGGCAGACGATCGCTGTTCTGGACACCGGCATCACCTCGCACCCTGATTTGGATGAGAACGTGGCCGGGGGTTATGACTTCATTTCTTCTTCCAAGCAGGCTCGCGACGGGGATGGCTGGGACCCTGACCCCCGTGATGAGGGCGACTGGGGGGAAGCGGGCATCTGCGGTGGCGGTGGCGGCAGGCCGTCACCATCTTCCTGGCACGGCACCCACGTTGCAGGTACGTCGGCCGCAGTGACGGACAACGGCGAAGGGGTAGCCAGCGTTGCGCCGAATGCAACGCTACAGCCGGTGCGCGTCATGGGACCGTGCGGTGGCTACAGTTCCGACATCTTCGATGCGATGGATTGGGCCTCTGGTGGCACAGTGAGGGGAGCTGAAGACAACCCGAATCCCGCCGGCATCATCAACATGTCGCTGGGTGGCCCGGGCACGTGCTCCCGCTACTACCAGGAAGTCATCGACAGGGTACGCAGCCGCGGCACCGTCGTCGTTGTCGCCGCTGGCAATGAGAACCAGAACGCGGCCAATGTTTCGCCAGCTAGCTGTAGTGGAGTAGTGACGGTGGCCGCCTCAGGTCAACGGGACGAGAAAGCAAGCTACTCCAACTATGGGGAGTCAGTAGACATCACGGCTCCTGGCGGCGACGCACGCCAAGGCGGCGGGATTCTGTCTACCTACAACTCCGGGAGCAAGCAGCCGGAGCAGCCGAACTACGGCTCGCTGCAAGGCACGTCCATGGCGACGCCGTTTGTTTCCGGTGTCGCTGCACTAATCCGTGGAGAGAACCCTGACATGAGCCCGGAGGAGGTTGCAACTCGACTACGGGACACGGCGCGCCCGATCAAGGGCTCGTGCGAGGATTGCGGTAGCGGCATCGTCGATCCGGCAGCTGCCGTCGGCGGGCAGGGTGGCGAGACCCCGGCGGTCCCGAAACCCGGTGATTAATCACTGGCCTCCGGTGGTGCGCCGAGCGCGCCCTGCTTGTCGACGCCCCGTGCGCCACGGTTCGCAACCTGGCCGCGGGGCGCTCGGCTTACGGAACCTACCTGAGAAGGCTGTTGTGAGTGTAGGTTGAACCCCAGCAGCGAGGTCAGGAGGGTATCGGTATGGCGGTGAGAGTGGGCGGTGCGCCGTCGGAAAGCGCGTGGCTCTTCTTCGACCGTACGCTGAACACGTCGTGGGGAACGTCTGCAAAGCCGCCCAGCGAAGATAAACCGAAGCGCAAGCCGAATCCCGTGGTGAGAGCGATGAAGGATTTCGCGATGCAGTTGATTGGTCTCCACCTGGGGTACTTGCTCCCGGTTGCCGTGGTTCTCACGTTCGGATTGCCGGCGGTGCTGGTCATCGTTTTCTTCCTGAACATTGAGCGGATGAATTCCGGTGTCGGTGGTCTGGTCATGTTCGCAATCTTGATAGCGCTGGGAATCGCGTGGTTCTTCGTCATGAAACGCATCGTGTCTGATCCCGACTTTCCTCAGTCGATCTCGAGGAAGGCGCGCGGCGTGCTGACCAATCCGCTTGTGAAGCAAGCGCAGCGCGGCACGTTCAACGGCATCAACGAAGTTCCGCACGCCTTGCCTTACGCGCGAGCGTTGTTTGAACGGCAGCAGCGCGGGCTCGAAATAGAGAACATGCTGCCTTTTGACGTGCAGATCGCTCACGACATCAAGTTGAACCCCGGCCGGAGTTCGAATCTCATTCGCGTCGCGGAAACTGAGGTGCGCGCAGTCAACCCCATTGCGTTTACTCGCGTCGATTCCGCAGCCTCGGCCACGAACCCGGACCCGAACGACCGTTTCCTCCGGGCACTGGTCGACGAAGCCCGATCGACGAGGACCCTTCCCGTTGGGCATATCATTTCCACCCGTGGAGGCGTTGTTGTGGCAGACGTCAAGTACTGGCGCGGCACACTGACTCAGACATCGAAGCACACCTTGGTGGATCATGCCCTCGGTCTCGAGGAGCTGTCGCGCCACCGGTCGGTGACCGCGCTTGCCGAAGCAGGACGGTTCATCAACGGCGGTGACGTAGCTTTGATCCTCGTCATCGTTGTCGGAGGCAAGGTCGAGGGCGGACAGCTGGAGACACGAATGAAGGGGTTTCCGGTCGTCGTCGCTGAGTGGGAGGAAGCAATGTCGGTTCTCCACCACCTCGATGCGAAGAAGAATGTCGAACCGGTCTCTATCGACACCATTCTCGAGAACAGCCCAGTTGCTTAAGCAGGGTGGGTGCGCTGCCATGAAGTAGCTACGCGCTAGGTAGCGGCGTTCACTCGGTACTCTTGGGGGGTGTGGCACAAGTTATCGAGCTCGGCTTCCCGTTCACCGGATGGTGGCGCGCACGTAATAGCCCCGCCCGCCGGGTGCCCAGTCACGGCTCGCACATGCTGGGGACTACGTACTCAATTGACTTCATCGGTCTGTCCGAAGGTGGTCGCACCGCGCCGTGGAGCTGGTCCACTCCTTTCGGATTGGAGGATCCGGAGTCGTTCCCGTCATTCGGGCGCGACGTGCTCGCTCCCGTTGGCGGGGAGGTGGTGG